>NZ_ATVI01000006.1:322690-645381 GCF_000420645.1 Nevskia ramosa DSM 11499
GAGGCTCAACTGCGCCGCGGCGATGCCTTCCGCGGGCGGCGCACCGTCCGCCAGCGCAAGCGCCTGCGCGCGGCGATCGGCATCGAGCGCCTGGCCTTCGGCGGCGACAGTCGTCGCCAGTGCCGGCCGGTAATGCGGTGCGCCGAGCCCGGGCTGCAGCGCGCGCAAGGTGTCGGTCGGCGTCGCCCACCAGCTGAAGCGGTTGCCCCAGTCGATGCTCGGATCGGCGACCCGCAGCAGGGTCAGCAGCTGGTACGAACAGTTCTTGGTGAAGAAGTAATAGGTGAACGCCGCGCCGCGCAGCTCCCAGAGATGCAGCAGCAGGCGCTCGCGCTGCCCGGCGTCGAACGCCAGCGGGTACTCCCAGAGATCGCGGCTTTCCAGGCGCGCGTATTCGCGCACCTTTTCGTAGTACGGCAGCACGCTGTAGCGGCCGACGTAGCCGCCGGCGAGGCCCTTGATCGCGAACACCAGGCCATTGGTTTCCGGCGTCTCGGCGGCGTAGTTCGCGGCATAGGCGAGCAGCGGCGTGCCGGCCTTCACCTCCGGGCCGTCGAGGCGCAGCAAGGTGTGGCCGAACATCGACGCCGGGCTGTTCAGATAGGCCGACGGAAACACCACCCAGACCTGCGACGGTGCCAGCGCAGCCAGCCATTCCTCGCGCTCGGCGCAGGGCTGGCGCGGCAGGCGTTCGGCATCGAAATGCAGGCGGGCGTCGAGCCAGGCGTAGCGAGCGCCGAAGATGCACTGCGCAGATTCGTTCCTCGGCGCACGGATGGTCGGATCGAGGAAGGCGACGAGGGTCGCCCGCAGTTCGGCGGCGGGGTCATCGGCGCCGTTCGGCGCGAGGAAGAACCAGTCGCTCTTGATGCTGCTGCGCGCGGCGCCGAAGACCGGCGACTCGACGTGGAGCAGGTTCGCCCATTCGGGCGACGCGGCGAGACCCTGATGCTCAGCGGCAGCGATCAGCTCGTCGCCATAGCCATCTGCTGCCAGCGCCCGAACGGGCGCCAGCAACAGAGCGCAGAAAAAGAGAACGGCCCCCACGAGGGGGGCCGTCCGGACCAGCAGACGCAGCATCGATCAGGCGATGTAGCGGGCCAGACGTGCATCCTGAGCCATGGCCACTTCGAGCGCGGCCAGCACGTCACCGGTGGTGACCTGGGCGTTCGGGAACAGCGCGGCGTGGTGCGACTGGGCCATCGCGTTGAACGCGGCGACGTCAGCGGCATCGACGTTGTACAGCGCAGCCAGCGTGGCCAGCGTTTCGCCTTCACCGGCGGCGATTTCGGCCGACAACTGGTCGACGTTGGCGGCCGCGAACATCGAGCGGCGCACATCGCTGGCGACCACGCCGTTCTTCGCGCAGCCCAGCGTGCCGCTGGTGATGCCGAAGGTCTGGTTGAAGAACGTGCCGTTGGTGGTAGCGCCGAGCACCCGGAAGATCAGGCCCTTCTGGTCCTTCATCAATTCGGTACCGAGACCGCAGCCGATGTCCTGGGCGGCGAGCGCCGTACCGAAAGGCAGCAGGCTGACGGCAGCGATTGCAATGAGCTTCTTCATGCGTCGTATCTCCTAACAGGTTTCATTGTGGTTATAGACGGCCCCTGTGAAGGTTCGCTGACGAACCAACGCAAGGCCCGGCAAAGCTACCGCAACAGCAACGTCGATGGCTAATGCGGGACCGATGCCCGCGCCAGCAGCAGCGGTGCCAGCAAGGGGTGATCGTCCTTGATCTGCTTGCGCAGGCCGGCGATCGCTGCATCGAGCAGACGCTCACCGGCCACCGAATCTCCGCTGACGATCAGCCAGCAGCCGCGTTGACCATACAACGCCAGACGACGCAGATCGGTGTCCGGCAACACGCTGGCGGCCGCCTCGCCGGCATCGAGCGCGAGCTTCGCTTCATCGTTGCGCTTCAGCGCCATCAGGCTTTCGGCCTGCAGCCGGCGCAGGATCACGGTGCGTGCCGGCTGCGGCTCCGGCAAGGCTTTCAGGATCGCCAGGCCGCGCTCGATCAAGGGCAGCGCCTCGGCCGGCCGGCCGAGTTGCAGGCGGGCATTGGCAAGGTTCGACAGCGGCGCGGTGATGTCGAGAGATTGACCGTTGCCACGCTGCTCGTGGCGCGCCACCAGATCGGCGAACACCGCTTCGCCTTCCGCATACCGACCCTGCAGGTTGAGGACGAAGCCGAATTCGTTCTGCACGTGCAGGGTGTCGGTTCCGGTCGGCCCGAAACGCAGCTTCATGCGCTCGAACGCTTCGCGCAGCGCACTCACTGCTTCGTCCTTCTGGCCGAGCGCATTGAGGCTGTGCGCAAGGCTGACCTGCACCTTCAGGGTCGTCGGGTGATCGGCGCCGAGCACGACGCGCAGCGCGGCGTAGGCGCGGCGGGCATCGTCGACACCGCGTTCCGGCAGGCCGGCAACCCGATGGATCGACGCGATCAGGCCACCGGCCTCGCCGGCAATCCAGTTCGGTTCGCCGAGCGCGCGGTTGGCATCGTCACGCAGGGTCGCCAAGTCATCGAGGAAGTCCGGATCGCTGCCCTGGCCGGAGCGCGCTTCGAGCAGACGCAGCCGGGTTTCGAGGACATCGGTCTTAGCCGTGCCAGGCTCGCGCAACTGGTCGGCCAGCAGGCTGTCGAGTGCGGCGATCGCTTCGTCGTAACGATCCGCGGAGATCAGCAGCGAAGCGCGTTCCAGCCGCGCCTTGTCGCGCTCGGCCGGCGCCGATTCGGCCTTGGCGATTGCCCGATCGAGCAGCACCAAGGCCTGGTCGTAATCGCCGAATTCGTGGCGCAGCACGCCAAGCGTGGTCAGCACCGAAGCGGCGACTGCCGGCTGATCGGCGAAGCGCGCATCGACAGTCTGCTCGGCCGTCGCCAGCGCCGCGCGGACCGTCACTTCCGGCGCGCCGGGCGGCCGTTGTAGCGGGTTGGCGGCGTTGAGCAGATCTTCGTTGACGAAGCGGTTGATCGCCTGGCTCTTGGCGGTTTCCAGTTCGGCGGCGATCCGCGCCTGGCTGGCGCGCAGTGCCATCAGCGAAGTGGCGATGACGCCGATCAGCAGCACGCCGGCCAGTGGAATCAGCCGGCGCCGTGCCGCGTGCAGGCGCGCCAGCTTGGCTTTCAGACGCTCGCTTTCGGCGACCTGTTCACGCTCGGCATGGCGAGCGGCGGCGCGGTCCGCACGGCCGCGCAGGCGGCGCGCCAGTTCGCCGGCATCACCGAGCCGGCCGTCGATCTGCCCGGCTGCCGCCGCGGCCACGTCCTCGCGCAGCAGCGGATCGGCGACATCGCGTTCCCAGCCGGCCGTCAGCGGCCGCTTCAGATCGCCGACGCTCATCTGATAGAGGATCACGCCGAGCGCGTAGAGATCGGTCTGCACGGTCGGCTGCTGGCCGGCGATCAGTTCCGGCGCGAAGTAGAACGGCGTGCCGCTGCTGTCGTCGTCCTGCTCGCCGGCCGCGCGAGTGAAACCGAGCCGGGTGATCTCCAGCCGTTCGAGCCGGGCCAGATCCATCATCCGGCCGCTGCCGAAATCGCCGAGGCGGACGCGCGCCTGGCCGGCGTCATCGAAGCTGATCAGCAGATTGGCCGGCTTCAGATCCTTGTGCAGCACGCCGGCGGCGTGGGCGGCCGCGAGTGCATCGGCGGCCTGGGCGACCAGCTCCAGGCGCTCGTCGAGCGGCACGGCGATCAGGCCGCCCCTGGCCTCGGCCCATTGCGGCAGCGAGCCGCCGGCGGCGTATTCGGATTCGATGAAATACGGCTGCTCGTCGACATTCCAGTCGAGCAGGCGGATCAGGTCCGGACGATCGCCGTGGGTGTCCTTGAGGACGCGAAACAGCGTGATCTCGCGCTTCAGCGCGGTCAGACCGTTGGCATCGAGCGCGAACTTGAATACCCGCCGCTCGCCGGTCTTGGCGTGCGCCGCCAGCCAGACTTCGCCGAGCCCGCCGCTGCCGAGTCGTTCGGTCAGCTGCCAGTGCGGTCGCAGCGGCGGATGGTCGCCGACCGCCAGCTGCAACTGCGGCGCGGACGGCGTCGGCCCGGCGACTTCCAAGGTGACCGGCGCCACCAGCCGGTAGCCATAGCCGTGCACGGTCTTGAGGATGGTCTGGTCCTCGTCGCCAAGACCCTGGCGCAGTTTGGCGACCGCCTTGGTCAACACCGATTCCGACAGGATGCGGCCCGGCCAGACACCGTCCTGCAACTCGTCCTTGGTCACCACCTCGCCCGGATGGCGGAGCAGGAACAGCAGCAGTTCCAGCGGCTTCGGCTCCAGCTTGACGATGGCGCCGCGCACGCTCAGCTCGAGGCTGCGGCTATCGAGCACGCACTCGGCGAAGCGATAGATCAGCACGCGCTCGGCGGAAGGCGGCGGGCGGCGTCCGATGCCGGTATCTGGATGTCCTGGTCCTGCCACCGATCGGTCTCGCGCTGCCCTGCTAGGGTCTGTTGCCATTACTTTGCTCGCTGCGTTGCAGGTCAAAAAGCCGCCGGGCGAGGCGCGAACCGCAGGCCATAGCCTAGCTATGGTCAAGGTTCGCAACGAAGTCCCGGCGGCTTTTTGGCTGCAACCCTTCGGGGCGGGGCCGTTTTTCCGCATTGCTGCCTTGCTCGTCGCGCCAATGGGTCGGCCATTGGCCGCTCCAATCAAGTTGCACTGCGGAAAAACGACCTCCGCCGCAGCGAGCAAAGAAATGGCAGCAGACCCTCGTGATGGGCGGGATAGTGCGGCATCCACGGCGCAGCGGCAAAAGTTTCGCCGGGACGATCCGACGAAAGCCAGCCGTATCAATGGCTTGGAATCAGCCGCGCAATCGTCGGGAAATGGTCGGAAATCGGTCGCACTTTCCGGCCGCCCGCAAGGCAAGGTCGCCGGCATCACCCTGCACCGCCGAGAAACCGACATGAAGTCCGCCATCCCCGCCTTGCTGCTGTCGCTGTCCAGCATCGCCGCCCCAGATGCATTGGCTGCACCGGCCGATTACGACAGCCGCCTGGGACCCGGCAGCGAAGTGCCGGGGCACCTGCTGACGGGGCTCAATCGTTCGGACAACGGCGTTTACGGCGACGTGCTGGCTCTGGCTGATGGCCGCACCCTGATCGCGGCGGACTCCGGGCCGCAAGGCAGCACCAACACCATTCCGGCGCTGCTGATGCTGCTGCCGAACGGCACGCCGGATGCGAGCTTCGCCAGCAACGGCCGCTTCAGTCAGGACGTCATCGGTGGGCTGAACGTCCCCGGCTTCGGCCGGCTCGCCGCCACGCCGGATGGCGGCTATGTGGCGCTGGCCACCGAGAACGGCGCGGCGCGTTTCGATCTGATCAAGTTCACCGCCAGCGGCGCGCTCGATGCCGGCTTCGGCACCGACGGCCGGGTATCGCTATCGACCGCCGCCTTCCCCGCCAGCGCCGGCGGCTGGCAGAGCGGCGTGGTGACGCAGCCGATGGTCGTTGACCGCCAGGGCCGCGTTCTGGTCGCCGCCAATTACGTGCGCAGCGCCACCAGCGGCCTCACCAATGCCTGGGTGGTCTGCCGGTACCTGAGCACCGGCGTACTCGATGCCAGCTACGGCGCGGGCGATGCCGATGGTGTCGATGGCTGCTTCGCGCAGACCTCCGGTTCGCCCCAGGATGCGATCAGCGACATCAGCGGCCTGGTGCTCGACGGCGACGCGGTGATCTTCGCCGGCAACGCCACGCTGAACAGCCAGGGCGGCGTGTTCGGTGCGGTGCGCCTCACCGCCAGCGGCCAGCTCGATCCGGCATTCGGCACTGGCGGCGTGGTCAAGATCGGCTTCAGCGGCTTCGGTGCCGGGTTGGGCGTCGCCATTCGGCCGGATCGCCGTCTGGTGTTCGCCTTCCGCCCGGGTGTCGGCGTCGGCTCGCTGCTGCAACTGCTGCCCAACGGCAGCCTCGATCCCAGCTTCGGCAACGGCGATGGCATCGTCGACAGCAGCAACAATCAGGATCTCGCCGCCGGCACCGGCGGCAACAGCCAGGCGGTGGCCGCGGATATCCGCGATCTCGCCCTGCAGGCCGACGGCAAGATCGTGGTACTGGCGCGCACCAGCCTCGGCGGTTCGCCGGGCTTCACCGGCGCGCAGGTCGGGCGCTTCCTCGCCAATGGCCTGCAGGACACCGGCTTCGGCGACGTCGGCCCGCTGCTGCGCGGCCCGCGGCAAAGCCAGCAGAACGGCAACGCGCCGCTGGCGCTGACATTGGCAGCGGATGGCCGCATCGTCGTCATCGGCACTCAGAGCGTGTTCGGCGAACCGGCGCTGACCTATATCGTGCGCCTGCAGGGCGGCGCCTCGGTGCCGACCAGGGTCAATCCCTTCGTGCTGGTCGATCAGTTCGACGTGCCGGTCAGCACCGGGCGCGAGTCCAATGCCGTGACCGTGGCCGGGCTGGATAGCAATGTGCTGATCACCGGCCTCACCGTGCCGGCGCTGGTGCGCATCGACAACGGCAGCTTCGGCGTCAACACCGACGCCAATGCCGGCAATGCGATCCGCCTGGTGCGCAATGGCGATGTCGTCCGCGTGCGCCACGATTCGGCCGCCACGCCGGGCACTCGCACCGTCACCCGGCTGACCATCGGCGTCGGCGACGATGCGGTCAGCGAGAACTTCATCAGCGTCACCGCGGGCGGCAGCTGCGCGTTAGGCACGATTCCGGGCACGCTCGATATCGGCTTCGGTGTCGAGGGCCGCCGCAGCCGCGCGATCGGCGCCGACAACAGCTTCAAGCCGACCATGCTGCTGCGCGATGACGACAGCGTGCAGCTCGCCGCCGGCGCCAATTTCACCCGAGTCCGCCCGGGCAGCCCGTTCCCGAGCAACGAGTCCGATCCGGCGCTGTTCCAGTTCACTGTCCGCGGCCTCGACGACAGCAATTTTTCCGGCGACGGCCTCGCCGATGCCGACAGCCTCGACGGCCGCGACTTCACCGGCGGCTATTCCGACGCCGTGCGTCAGCCGGACGGCAAGCTGGTGCTGACCACGCGCCTCGGCATCCAGGGCGGCTTCGCCAATGTCGACAGCGCCGTGCTGCGCCTGAACGCCGATGGCAGCCGTGACGGCAGCTTCGGCAGCGATGGCGGCGTGACCTTGCCGAAGCCGCTGCCGAACAACGAGGTCGGCAGCCTGGTCGGTGTCACCGTGCAGGCCGATGGCCGCATCGTCGGCATCGGCAGCATCAGCCAGACCACCGGCCAGTCGATCGGCTACTTCCTGGCCCGCTTCAATGTCGACGGCACGCTCGACGACGGCTCGGCCCTCGACAGCACGCCCGGCGACAGCTTCGGCAACAACGACGCTGACGGCGTCAACGGCGTGTTCCTGAATCGCAGCCCGGCGGCCTTCGCGCTGAGCAGCACCGGCTACCGGGTGCGCGTGCAGGGCACGCGCATCGTGGTGATCGACACCACCGACGCGGTCAACGAAGTGCGCCTGTTCGGCCACGCGGCCGACGGCAGCCTCGATGCCAGCTTCGGCAGCGGCGGCGTGATCCGCGACATCCGCGGCGATGGCTTCTGCATCCGCCCGGAACTGCTGGTGCAACCGGACCAGAAGCTGCTGTTCACCGCCGAGTGCGTGATCGGCCGTCTGAACGCCAACGGCAGCCCGGACACCACGTTCGGCGGCGACGGCTTCGTCTTCCGTGACGCCAGCAACACTCGCGAGCTGACCAGCGGCCTGGCCCGGACCGCGACCAAGTGGCTGGTGCTGCAGCCGGACGGCAAGTTCCTGACCGGCGGCAGCACCAGCGATGAACGCACCGAGGTCGCCCGCTTCCATGCCGACGGCCTGCCGGATACCGGTTTCGGCGACGATCGCATCAGTGTGCCGCTGGCCGGCTCGCCGATCTTCGGCGGCCTGGCCGTCGATAGCCTCGGCGCCGTGCTGATCGGCAATCTCGACAATCGCGTGGGCAGCAACACCAGCATCGAACTGGCTCGGCTTTGCGGTGGCGCCAGTGTCGATACCCGACCCGATGCTTTCTCGTTCGACGATCGCATCGACGTGCCCTTGAGCACCGAGCAGCGCTCGAACGTCTACACCGTCTCCGGCCTGGAACCGTCGGTGCCGGCGCTGATCCGGGTCGAGAACGGCGAGTACTCCGCCGGCTGTGCCGGCGAAGGCGAACCGCTGTTCGAAACGTCGATGGAAAAGGTCTACAACGGCATGCGCATCTGCGTCCGCCACACGAGTGCCGCGACCCCGGGCACGGCGGTGACCACCACCTTGATCCTCAGCGCCGGGCCGGACGAGTTCCGCGAGGACTTCATCACGGTCACCGCCGGCGGGCCGGTGCAGAACACGGCGCCGGTCGCCGTCGACGACAGCGCCGAGACCCTCGTCAACACCGCCGCACTGATCAACGTGCTGTTCAACGACAGCGACGCGGACGGCGATGCGCTGAGCGTGGTTGCGGTGAGCACGCCGGCCAACGGCACGGTGGAGATCGTCGACAACCAGCTGCTCTACACGCCGGCCGCCGGCTTCATTGGCACCGATACCTTCCGCTACACGATCAACGACGGCCAGAGCCCGGCACCACCCGCCCGGGCAGACCGTTTCGCGGCCGCCGAAGCGGACAGCCGCCAGACCGCCACGGTGACCATCACGGTCAGCGCCGCAGCGCCGGCCAACACGCCGCCGGTGGCCGTCAACGACACGGCGACGACGCCCGCAGGCACCGCCGTGCTGGTCGACGTGCTGGCCAATGATCGTGACGCCGATGGCGATGCCTTCGAGATCGCCTCGGTGACCAACCCGGCCAACGGCACGGTGGAGATCGTCGACGGCGCGATCCGCTACACGCCAGCCAGCGGTTTCGCCGGCACCGACAGCTTCCGCTACACCATCGCCACGCCGCGCCGCGAAACCGCAGCACCGCCGCGGGTCAGTGCCGGCACTACAAGCCGCCGGCCGAACGCCGAAGGCGACAGCACCCAGACCGCCACCGTCACCATCACCGTAGTGGGCGCCGTCGTGCCGCCCGTTGTCGGGCCGGACGACAGCGTCAACGGTTCGGCCAGACGCGGCGGTGGCGCGGCCGGCGGCCTGCTCGGCTGGCTGGCACTGGCGGCGCTGCTGCGCCGGGTCACCCTGCGCTGGAAGATGCTGCGCGGACGCGGATTGATCGGTGCCGCAGCGCTGCTGCTGTCGGCAGGTGCTTCCGCTGCAGGTCCGGCACCTGCCGGATCAGGCAACGCCTGGTACACCGGCGTCGCGATCGGCAACGCCGCCAGCGGCCAGCGCGGTGACGGCGATCGCGCCATCGCCGGCAATGGCAACGATGCCGATGCGACGATCAACACGCTGGACTTCAGCTGGGGCGTCTACGGCGGCCGCGAGCTGAACGACTGGCTGGCGCTGGAGGCGTCCTACGACAACCTCGGCCGCTATGGCGCCATCGTCAGCGGCACGTCACCGAATCCACAGCAGCTTGGCCGCGATCTGCTCAACGCACTGCCGATCGGCGGCGATGCCTATGGCCTGCGGCTGCGCGGCAGCCTGCCGCTGTCGCCGACGCTCGATGCCATCGCTCGCCTCGGCGGCTATTACGGCCATTCCGAGCGCCAGGTGACGATCAACGGCATCACCGAACGCGGCAACGATGACTTCGGCGGCGTCATGGCCGGGCTCGGCGTGCGCCACACGCTCGGTACGCGCTGGGCGGTGGTCATCGATACCCAGATGTACTGGCCCGAGCAGGGCAAGCGCCTGGTGCGCGCGGCGCTGGCGCTTGAGTTCCGTTACTAGGGTTTCAAGAGGCGATCGTCACCCCGAGCCTGCAAGGTCCGCGGCTGCAGCAGCAGGCGGGCCGGGGTGTCGTTGCTCAGGGTCGAGACGGTGCTGCCATCCGAACTGCCGCCCGAGGTCACGGCGAGGTCCGGCTTGCCGTCGCGGTTGAAATCGCCGATCGCCAGTGCGTACAGATTGCCGCTGACCACCGGGTTGGCGACGACGCTGAAGCGGACGGTGGCCGCGCCCGCTGCGGTGTCGTTGCCGAGAATCGACAGGCTGTCGCTGCCGTCGTTGGCGGTGACCAGATCGGGCTTGCCGTCGCCGTTGAAGTCGGCCACGGCAACAGCGGTCAAGCCGCTGTTGATGCCGACGGTGGTGGTCGCGGCAGCGCCGAAGCGGGCACCGGCGGCGCCCGGCGCCGTGTCGTTGAGCAGGATCGACAGGCTGTCGTCGTAGTGGTTTGCGGTGACCAGATCGGGCCGGTGATCGCCATTGAAGTCGCCGACGGCAATCGCGATCGGGCCCTGGCCGACGGCCGGGTTGGCGGCCAGGTCGAAGTGCAGGTCGCTGCTGCCCGAAAGCGTCTCGTTGACCAGGACCGCCACGCTGTTGCCATAGCTGTTGGCGGTCGCCAGATCGGGCTTGCCATCGCCATTGAAGTCACCGACGGCGAGTGCATACGGGCCATCCATGCCGGCGAGCAGCTTGGCGGCGACGCTGAAGCTGGCGATGGTCGCGCCATCCGTGGTGTCGTTGAGCAGGATCGAAACGCTGCTGCCGAGGTAGTTGGCGGTGGCCAGGTCGAGCTTGCCGTCGCCATTGAAATCGGCGGCGACGATGGCGATCGACCCCAGTGGGTCGACCGGCAGTTCGAACGCGCTGAAGTGCACATCGCCGCGCGACGCGCCATCGGCCAGCAGGATCGAGACGCTGCCATCACCAGCGTTCGCGGTCGCCAGATCCAGCAGGCCATCGCCATTGAAGTCACCGGCGACCACCGACTGCGGCTGCGCGCCGACGGCCTGGCTGAGGGCCAGATGGTAGTGAGCCTGCTCAGCGCCCGGCAGGCTGCTGTTGAGCAGGATCGAGACGCTGTTGCCGTCGTGGTTGGTCACCGCCAGATCGGGCAGACCGTCGCCGTCGAAATCGCCGACGGCGACCGCGGAAGGATCGCGCCCTCCGGCCGTGCCCACGGCGGCGCCGACTCGGGCTCTCGGCGCCAGCAGGAGTTCGGTCGACAGGCTGAGCGTCAGGCCCAGGCGATCCAGCAGCGCGCCGTCGAGGGCCGGCAGCGACGGCGTTGGCAGCTTCGCGGCGGCGAGAATCGGGCTGGCATCGAGCTTCAAGGAACGGGCGGCGCTGGCAACGACTTCTCCTTCCGCCGGCTCCACTTCGGCCATCGCAGGTCGTGCAACCAGGAAACCGATTGCCGACAGCACGAGCGCACGCGGCGCCTGCCTGATGACGACTGCCCCAATTCCGTTCATGGTCTTCCACTCGCTGCTGAATGTTCATCGCCATCGCGACCGAGCAGACCTTGCGCCGACTGCCGCCTGCCTGGCTCTTCGAGCCGATCAAAGATGACGTTTCAGATCCAGACGGGATTCCCGGCGCGGACCGGACATTCGCGGAAAACCCTCCGCTGGCCGCGCGACATGCTGCGCCTTGCACGGCTACATTGCAGATCCGATCCTCGCGAGCCGCACGGTGATGCTGCAAGTCGTCTGGTTCAAGCGCGATCTGCGCATTGCCGACCACGCGCCGCTGGCGCTGGCTGCGGCAGCCGGGCCAGTGCTGCCGATCTATCTGATCGAGCCCTCGCTCTGGCAGCAGCCGGATGCCTCGGGCCGCCACTGGGCGTTCATCCGCGAATCGCTGATCGAGCTGCGCGCCGCGCTCGCCAGGCTCGGCCAGCCGCTGGTGATCCGCCGTGGCGAAGCGGTGGCGGTGTTCGAAGCGCTGCGCGCGAAACGCGGCGCCTTCACGCTGTGGAGCCATCAGGAAACCGGCAACGGCTGGAGCTATGCGCGCGATCTCGCGGTCGGCGCCTGGGCGCGCGAGCAAGGCATCGGCTGGACGGAGATCGCGCAGCAAGGCGTGATCCGGCGCTTGCGCTCGCGCGAAGGCTGGGCCCAGCGCTGGGATCGGATGATGTCGGCCGACTGCGCCGAAGCACCGGCCAATCTGATGTCGCTCGATGTCGATCCTGGCCCGATGCCGCCACAGCAACTGCCGTGGCTGGCGGCCGATGCCTGCCCCGGTCGCCAGCGCGGCGGCCGCTCGGAAGCGCTGCGCACGCTGCACAGCTTTCTCACCGAGCGCGGCGGCCACTATCACCGCGAGATGTCGAGCCCGCTGACGGCGGCCGAATCGTGTTCGCGGCTATCGCCGCATCTGGCCTGGGGCACGCTTTCGATCCGCGAAACCGCGCAGGCCGCGACCATGCAATTGCGGAAGCCCGCGGCGCAGCGATTCGATCAGCAACAAAGCTGGAAGCGCGCGCTGCGCTCGTTCATCGCCCGGCTGCACTGGCACTGCCATTTCATCCAGAAGCTGGAATCCGAACCGCGCCTGGAATTCACCAACACCCATCCGGCCTACGACGGCCTGCGCGAAAACGAGTTCGACGAGCAACGCTTCGCCGCCTGGTGCGAGGGCCGCACCGGCCTGCCGTTCGTCGATGCCTGCATGCGCAGCCTGATCGCCACCGGCTGGATCAACTTCCGGATGCGGGCAATGTTGTGCGCCGTGGCCAGCTACCACCTGTGGCTGCACTGGCAGCGCCCGGCGCTGCATCTGGCCCGGCTCTTCACCGATTACGAGCCCGGCATCCACTACCCGCAGATGCAGATGCAGAGCGGCGTCACCGGCATCAACACGATCCGCATCTACAACCCGGTCAAGCAGGGGCTCGATCACGATCCGGATGGCCTGTTCATCCGCCGCTGGCTGCCGGAACTTTCGAGGGTGCCGGCGCCGTTGATCCACACGCCGTGGCAGATGGACGAGCGGCAGCAGGCCGAAGCCGGCGTGCGGCTCGGCCACGACTATCCGCTGCCGATCGTCGATCCGATCGAGGCGGCCCGCGAGGCACGGGACCGAGTCTGGGCGGTGCGCGACGGTGCCGAATTCCATCGCCAGGCCGATGTCATCCAGGAGCGTCACGGCAGCCGCAAGGCCGGCCTGCCGCCGACCACCCGGCCGCGCAGGAAAGTGGCGCAGGCCCAGCTCGGACTGGATTTCGACGACGAGCCCGACGATCGGGCCTGAATCGCTTGCCGCAGCGGCTTGCCGTGCCTGGACAAGCTGACTACGCTCGCGGCCTAACCGCCGTCATGCGTACAAGCGACGGGGACGAGGACACGACAAGGCGGAAGCAGCTTGCGGTTCGGGGTGGGGATTGGGCGTGACCGGCAGCAACTACAAATATCCGGGCTTCATCAGCTACAGCCATCGCGATCGCAAGGTCGCCGAATGGCTGCATCGCGCGCTCGAAAACTATCGCGTGCCAAAACGCCTGGTCGGCAGCGCCGGCCAGTTCGGCCCGGTGCCGGCCCGGCTGTATCCGATCTTCCGCGATCGCGAAGAGCTGTCCGCCGGTGCGCTCGCCGAGCAGTTGCGGCTGGCGATCGCGCAAAGCCGTTGCTACATCCTGATCTGCTCGCCGCACGCGGCGACGTCGCGCTGGGTCAACGAGGAGGTCGAACACTTCCTGAGCGTCCGCGATCCGGCCAGCCTGCTCTGCCTGATCGTCGACGGTGAACCGAACGCCACCGCCAAGGGCCATCCGGAACGCGAATGCTTTCCGCCGGCGCTGCGCAACGCCACCGTCAACGGCCTGCCGCTGGAGCCGATGGCCGCCCAGCTCGATGACGATGCCGATGGCCGCGACAATGCCCGGCTGAAGATCATTGCCGGCCTGCTCGGCGTCGGCTTCGATGAACTCAAGCGCCGCGATCTGATTGCCCGCAATCGTCGGCTGGCGGTGCTCACCGGCTTGAGTGTCGGCGTCGCGGCCGTCACCGTGGCGCTGGCGATCTTCGCGGTGCTCGCCCAGCGCGAAGCCGAGCACAGCCGCCAGCAGGGCGAGGAGTTGATCGGCTTCATGCTCGGCGATCTCCGAGGCAAGCTCGAACCGCTCGGCAAGCTCGACATTCTCGATGCCGTCGGCGATCGGGCCACCGCCTACTTCGCCGGCCTCGATCGCGGCAGCGATCCCGGCCCACGCGCCCTGGCGGCACGCGCCAAGGCGCTGCGCCAGATCGGCGAAGTGCGCTTCGCACAAGGCCGACCGGCCGATGCCGTGGAAACCTTGTCCGCCGCCCTGAAGCTGCAGCGCGATCTGGTGGCCGCGGCGCCGGACGACAACGCTCTGCTGTTCGAGCTGGGCCAGACCGAATTCTGGGTCGGCTACGCGGGCTGGCGCGCCGGCCAGTTCGATCAGGCGGAAACCAATTTCCTCGCTTACCAGGCGATCTCGCAGAAGCTGGTCAGCCGCGATCCGGCCAATCTCAGCTGGCAGATCGAGGTGGCCTACGCGCTGAACAATCTGGCGATCCTCGCCTTCGAGCGCCACCGCTATACCGAAGCGCTGCCGCTGTTCGAGCAGGTGGTCGCGAAAGCGCGTGGGCTGGTCGATGACGCCGCGCTCGCTTCCGAAGCGACCAAGCTGCTGGGCGCGCTGTCCTGGCAGGGTTCGACCCTGCTCCGCCTAGGCCGCAACGCGGAAGCGCTCGCCAAGCTGCAGGAACACGCCGACCTGCTGCGTGCACGCGTGCAGGCCCAGCCGGACGATCAATGGCAGCGTTACGCGCTGGCCTTTTCACTGTCGACCCTGGGTTATTCCGCGCTCGATACCGGCGATACCGCCATTGCACTGAGCGCCGGGACCGAAGGTGCGGCGCTGGCCAAGCAAATGGTCAGCGCCGATCCAAGCAACTTCGACTACCGCCAGACGCTGCTGATGCATTCGCAGATCCTGGCCGGTGCCGAGTTTCAGGCGAACCACATGGAGGCGGCGGCAAGCGAAAACGCGGAATCGCTGCGCTTGCTGAACGATCTGCTCGCGCACGATGGGACCAATCGCGAAACCCGGCGCCGCTACATGACCGCAGCCCAGCTTGCGTACGAGATGGCCTGGCTGCGTCACGATGTTGCCCAGGCCCGCTCCGTTGTCGACGAGGCTCTGGGCTTCGTCGGCAAGGTACTTCCGGACGCAAAACCGGATCGGGTCGATTACGCGCAGGCGCATCTGTACGCGCTGGAGCTGGCGGTCTACGAGGATCACGACGAAGTTGCGGCGCAGGTCCATCGCGAAGCAGCGCGCAACGCGCTGACCGACGCGGACGAAAGCCAGGCGGATGACGCGCATGCCAGCGCCCGTCTTCGTGCCTTGCTGGGCTTGATGAGTGGTGCAGATCACATTCCAGCAGCGGCGCAGCCGAATACGAAGGCACCGTGGACCTACAGTGTGCAGCGCTTTGTCGAGCGTCACTGCGGCAAGCCGAATGCACTGCTGAACAAGCAGCTGTGCAGCCAGTACCCACCGGATGCGCAGCATCCACGCCTATCGAAGACCAGAGACGATCGATGATCAAGCTTTTCCCGCCGAGACAGAATTTTCCGAAGATCCTCACGCTGCCCGCGATCCGCAGCGGCAATGACATCGGCATCGGCATCGTCAAATTGATCTGGGCCAGGAAGCGCGCTGACGCCGATACGGTCACCTACAAGATGACGCCGGCCGCCGCGAAGCTCTACAAGTTCAACGAGGCCAGGCCGGTGAGCTTCATCGTCGGCGGTGTCGATCGCACCCAGGCGATCAGCTGGGACCTCGAACCGAGCCAGATCACGATCACCGTCAACCCGGATGACACCACCTGGGAATCGGGCAAGGCGACGTTCTATTTCCTCGGCATCAACGGCACCCCGAACCCGCCCGACTTCGATCCGACCATCCTCAACAGCGGCGGGCCGAGGTCGGTGTCATCCAATTGATTCACCGGTGCTGAGGCTCATCGCCGAACCGGCTGCCCGCTAAACTCGGCGGGCCGCAATTCACGGCCCGCCTGATGGAGTCAGCTGTTGCGCAACTTCCGCTACTTCGACTTCCTGATGGCCGGCACGGTGGCCGTGCTGCTGTGCTCGAACCTGATCGGCCCGGCCAAGGCCTGCGTCGTCACCCTGCCGGTGATCGGCATTGTCACCTTCGGTGCCGGCAACCTGTTCTTCCCGATCAGCTACATCTTCGGCGACGTGATGACCGAGGTGTACGGCTATGCGCGTGCCCGGCGTGCGATCTGGGCCGGCTTCGGCGCGATGATCTTTGCAACGTTCATGAGCGCGATCGTCGTCGGCATGCCGGCGAGCCCGACCAGCGACTACAACAAGCTGCTGCAGCCGGCACTGGAAACGGTATTCGGCAACACCTGGCGCATCGTCGTGGCCAGCATGGCGGCCTACTGGGTCGGCGACTTCGTCAATTCCTTCGTGATGGCGAAGATGAAGATCTGGAGCGAAGGCCGGCATCTGTGGATGCGCACCATCGGCTCGACGATCTGCGGCCAGGGCATCGACAGCCTGCTGTTCTATCCGATCGCGTTCTATGGCCTGCTTGATAACGCGACCCTGGCTTCGCTGATGGTCTTCAACGTGCTGTTCAAGATCGGCGTCGAAGTGGCGTTCACGCCGGCCACCTACTGGGTGGTCAACGCGCTGAAGCGCGCCGAGGGCGTCGACACCTACGATCGTGACATCTCGTTTTCGCCGTTCTCGCTGAAGGATGAGGGCGACACGAAGTCGTTGAAATAGTGCGGCCGCGGAAACGCTCGTTCAGCGGGCGTTCGGCTTCGAACTGCGACGGTGGCCGACCGTTGTCCTCAACCTTTCACTCGGGATCATCCGCATGAGTCTGTCCGTCAAATCGTCCAATCGTCTGTTTGCGTCGCTGCTGTTCGGCATCGCCGCGCTGCAAGCCGCGCAGGCCGGCGGCACCGCTACCGTGCTGGCCGGCGAAGATTTCAGCCAGCCGAATTTGCAGGTCGTGCGTTCGAGCATCGAGTTCGATGGTACCGCCCATGTCCGCGTGCAGGCCGAGAACCGCCGCGAGGGTTATCTGATCGTCCGCGACAACGTGCCGTACGCAATCACCGCGCTCGAAGGCCAGCCGATCGTGCTCAATTTCGCGCAGATGATGCAGACCATGGGCGGCATGGCGCGCAGCCTGGCGCCGCGCTCGCTGATCACCGATGGCCGTTACGTGAACCTGACCGGGCCGGGCGCGATCGAGACCATCGCCGGCTTCTCGGGCCGCGTCTGGGAGCTCACCACGGTCAACAAGGCCGGCCGTCAGCGGGTCGACGAAATGGTGCTGACCAACGATCCGAAAGTGCGCGAACTGACCGACGCGATGCTCAGCACCGGCCGCCTGCTGGCGCGCTCGCTGCCCGAGCTCGATGCCGACGCCAACGAACGCCTGGCCGCGGAACTCAAGCAGCGCGGCACCGGCATCCTGCGAGTCGGCCGCAGCTTCAGGCTCGAAAAGCTCGATACCGCAACGCCGGCGCCATCGCGGTTCGCGCTACCGGCCGAGCCGACCGTGCTGCCCGATCTGCGCTCGTTCGGCGGCCTGTTCGGGAAGTAGCTTCAGGCTGGTTTCGGCACGCCGAAGATCCAGCCTTCCGGCTCGCCGGCACCGGCCGCCCACAGCGCCGGCTTGCTGGCGGCTTCGCGCAGACCGGCCGCGGTGACCAGCGCATCGGCCTCGTGATCGTCGAACTCGACTCGTGCCGAACTGGCGGTCTTGGCCGGTGACAAGCCGATGCTGGCCAGTGCGTTCAGCACGTGATTGATGTCTTCGCGGCTGCGCAGCTTGGCGTTGCCGAAGCCTGCCTTGCGGATGTAGAGGCGCGGATAGATCTCGACGCAGACCGAGCGGCGATCCTGTCCGGCGGACGTATCGAACGGCCAGATCGCAACCCGCTCGCGCACCTGCGTCTCCAGCCTGTGCAGCAGGCGCATGCCGGCCAGCGCGCCCTTGCCGACCTGCTTCGCGCCGATCAGCTGGAACGGCGTCTGCGGATTGCCGAGCCCGGCTTCACGGCACGCGGTTTCAGCGCGGCGCGGCCGTTCGTTCCAGCCTTTCGGCTGCGGGCCGGCGGTCCAGAAGCGCGGATCGCCCTCGGCGTAGGCACGACCGAGCAAGTCCGGCTCGTTGGTGCAGCGGGCTTCGACTTCCGCCCAAAGCACCGACGCGGCGCGGCCATCGCCAGGCAGATGGAAGGCAAAATCGAACCCGACCAGCAAGCGCTGCGGACGCGCCAGTTCGGCGCGCAGCCAATCGAGCACGCTGCTACGCGTCCAGGTCTTGCCCGGCGGCTTGACCAGCTGCGGCGCGGCGCGTCCCGCCACACAACGGGCGACGGCGATGCCGGCATAGCCGGGCTGCGCGGCACCAGACCAGTCGATGCCGACATAGTGGTCGAATTCGGCATCGAACTCGCAGTCGATCGCAGCGGGGATCGTTGCCAAGCTCAGTTCGCCGGCAGCGGAATGAACTCGTGTTCCTCGGGCACCTGGTCGAACGGGCCCTTCTTGCCCCGTTCCTGGCCATAGTCGAGCCAGTCGCGCTTGCCCTGTTCGATGCGCTCGGCGCGCGTCGACACCAGGTTCCACCAGATGTGGCGCTCCTCGGGCAGGCGGGCACCGCCGAGCAGCATCACGCGACTTATCGTGTCAGCGACGACGATCGCTTCCGCGCCCGGCACCAGCACGGCCAGCTCGCCGGGTTCGAAGCGCTCGCCGCCAATCGTCACCGCGCCGCTGACCACGTAGACGGCGCGCTCTTCGTGCTCATCGGTCATCGTCAGTCGGGTGCCGACTGGCAGTTCGGCGGCGAGGTAGAACGTCGGCGAGCGCACCTCGACCGGCGAGCAGCGGCCGTAGGCGTGACCGGCGATCAAGCGCAGGCTGGCGCCATCACGCTCGAAGGCCGGCAGGCTGGCGGCCGGGTGATGGACAAAGGCCGGCGCGCATTCTTCGTCGACCAGCGGCAACGCGACCCAGCTCTGGATGCCGTGCACCGCATAGCCGCTGGCGCGATCGTCCGGATGGGTGCGTTCGGAGTGGACGATGCCGCGGCCGGCGGTCATCCAGTTGACGTCGCCCGGCGTGATGTCCTGCAGGGTGCCGAGGCTGTCGCGATGGC
This sequence comes from Nevskia ramosa DSM 11499, assembly GCF_000420645.1. Classification (NCBI taxonomy): domain Bacteria; kingdom Pseudomonadati; phylum Pseudomonadota; class Gammaproteobacteria; order Nevskiales; family Nevskiaceae; genus Nevskia; species Nevskia ramosa. Next base: position 341,664 of record NZ_ATVI01000006.1, read on the forward strand.
GGATGCGGCCTTCGAACAGATAGGTGACCGTGGCCAGGCCGATATGCGGATGCGGCCGCACGTCCATGCCGCTGCCGGCCGCGAAGGTCGCCGGGCCCATCTCGTCGAAGAAGATGAACGGGCCGACCATCTTGCGATGGGCAATCGGCAGCACGCGCTTGACCGAGAAACCACCGAGATCGCGCGTGCGGCCGGCGATGCGGTCGAGGATGCAGCTGGACGCTGCGCTTGAAGACGAATTCATCGATCGAACATTCCGAAGGGGATGCCGAATGATAGGCGCTAGGCCGCATCTTCAGGCGGTGGTGGCTGCACCGGCTTTGTTGGCAACGGAGTTGGATTCAGCGCCTGATCAAGCACCGCCTGCGGCGGGAAATTCCATTCGCCGATGTCCAGGCCATCGCGCTTCATGAGGTCGCGCAGCCGCGCCAGCCGCAACGGCCCGCCGGTGGTCGACACCACGGCCGTACCGCGCCGGGTGACCAGCACTTCCAGCCGCTGCAGCAGATTCATGCGATCACGCATGCGGTTGCCGGACGGCGCGCGCGATGTCGCCCAGGACGCAGCCGGCAGCCAGATGTCGTTCGGCACGCAGAGCGCGCCTTCGCCATCGAGTACCACCAGCGCGAAATCCCGAAAGCGGCGCACCTGGCCGTTGCCGATCGCGGCTTCGAGGATGGTCTTGGGGACGTTCAGCGGCATGCGCCATTATCGGCGCTGAGTAGTGCAATCACGACAGCGCCAACAAAAAGCCCGGCCGGAGCCGGGCTTTCGAACAGCCTGCAACGCGCAGCCGATCAATCGGCCTAGCGCTTCTTGCGCTGCCCCTTGTGCTTGCCGTTGTCATGATGGTGATGCTCATGACGATCCCGCTCGGCCCGGCGACGACGATCGTCGCGGTCGTTGTCGGAGCCGGCATTGGCGCCGACACCGGCGCCGAGCGCGCCACCCACCGCACCGCCGACGATGGCGCCATCACGGCCGCCGACCGAATCGCCGACCGCGGCACCGGCACCACCGCCGATGGCGCCACCGATGACGGCGTTGGTCGTATCACCCGCGTGGGCAGTACCGGACAGCATGGCGCCAAGGATCAGCGCTGCCGCAAATTTACGATTCATCGAAATCTCCTCGATTCTGGAATAGTCAGCTGCAATCAATCGTTGCAGTAGCGGTCGTGGCGATGACTGCGGCCATAGTCCCGGCCACGATCGTAGCCGCGATACTCGACATAGCGGGGCTCGTAACGCGGCTGGTAGCTGCGCTCGTAGCGACCGTCATACCGGTTGTCATAGCGACGGTTGTCGTAACGGCCGTCGTAACGATTGTCATAGCGGGCATCGTAACGACGATCGTCATTGCGGCGGCCACTCTGGTTGCCGATCGACGCGCCAACCAGGCCGCCGACGGCACCGCCGACCACCGCACCATCACGGCCGCCCACCGAGTCGCCGATGGCGACACCGGCCGCAGCACCGATCACGGCACCGAGAATGGCGTTGCCACGGTTGCCGGCCGAAGCCGGAATGCTGGAGGCCGCGCCGAGCAGCAAGGCGGTTGCGATGAAGGTCTTGAACATGACGTGACTCCTGATGCCGTGATCCGAAAACGACGCGGGTTCGCGTCGTGTTGGGCACAGATTGCAGGGCTCGCGATGAATCAGAACTGAACTCGCTGCGCGACCGACCAACGGTCGGCGCGCAGCGAAAACTTCAGGGGCGCGGCGGCGGCTTCTTCGCTTTCGGGCGCGGCGCAGCACCCGCTTCGTACGGCGTCTTCGCCGGGGGTGCGCCCGGCCGGCTCAGCTTCAGCTGGCGGCCGACGACCCAGACCTTCTGCAGGTCGCGAAAGATTTCCTTCGGCATGCCGGCCGGCAGATCGACGAGGCTGTACTCGTTCTCGATCTCGATGCGGCCGATGAAGCTCGATTCGACACCGGCTTCATTGGCGATCGCGCCGACGATGTTGCCCGGCTTGACGCCATGCACATGGCCGACTTCGACTCTGAAGGTTTCCATCGGCACCGATTCTTCGCGCGGCGCGCGCTTCGGGCGCGGCGTTTCCTCGCTGCGGGCAGCGAACGACGGCGCTGCGGCAGCGGCCGATGGCGGACGACGCTCGGGACGCTCGCTGCGTTCCGGGCGCTCGGCGCGCACCGGGCGATCGCTGCGCTCGAACGGCGCGCTGGCCGATTCCGGACGCGGACGCGCCGGGCGCGGCGGCGCACCTTCGGATGACGAACCACGATCGTATTCGCGACGCGGCGGCGGGCTGTAGCTCGACGGCGACGACTCGACGCTGTAGCTGCGTGGCTTCGGCAGTTCCTGCACGTCGTCGAGCAGCAGCGAGGCATCGCCCTGCACCAGCTTGGCGAGCGCGCAGGCAATCTCGATCGCCGGGATGTTCTTCTCGCGCTCGAAGGCTTCGATGATCGGCCGGAATGGTTCGAGACCGCCGCTGGCCAGGGCATCGGAAATCTTCTGCGTGAAACGGGCGATGCGCTGGGTGTTGACGGCTTCGACGGACGGCAATTCCATCGGCGTGATCGGCTGGCGCGTGGCGCGTTCGATCAGCTTCAGCATGTGCCGCTCGCGCGGCGCCACGAACAGGATCGCTTCGCCCGAACGCCCGGCGCGGCCGGTGCGGCCGATGCGATGCACGTAGCTCTCGGTATCGGTCGGGATGTCGTAGTTGAAGACGTGGCTGATGCGTTCGACGTCGAGACCGCGGGCGGCGACATCGGTGGCGACGACGATGTCGAGGCGGCCGTCCTTCAAACGATTGACGGTCAGCTCGCGGGCGCGCTGTTCCATGTCGCCGTTGAGTGCGGCGACGTTGTAGCCGCGCGCTTCGAGCTTGTCTGCCAGTTCCTGGGTCGCCGCCTTGGTGCGGGCGAAGATGATCATGCCATCGAAGCATTCGGCTTCGAGGATGCGGGTCAGCGCATCGAGCTTCTGCATGCCCGACACCAGCCAGTAGCGCTGGCGGATGTTGGTCGCAGTGGACGTCTTCGACTTGATCGTGACTTCGGCCGGGTCCTTCAGATAGGTCTGGGCGATGCGGCGGATGACCGCCGGCATGGTTGCCGAGAACAGCGCCACCTGACGTTCCGGCGGCGTTTCCTTGAGGACGAATTCAACGTCCTCGATGAAACCCATGCGCAGCATTTCATCGGCTTCGTCGAGCACCAGACACTTGATCTGCGACAGATCGAGCGTGCCGCGCTTCATGTGATCGAGCACGCGGCCCGGTGTGCCGACGACGACGTGCACGCCACGCTTCAGCGCGGAGAGCTGCGGGCCATAGCTCTGGCCGCCGTAGATCGGCAGCACATGGAAGCCCGGAATCTTCGCCGCGTATTTCTGGAAGGCTTCGGCAACCTGGATCGCCAGTTCGCGCGTCGGCGCCAGCACCAAGGCCTGCGGCAGACGCTGCTCGGTATCGAGCTTGGACAGGATCGGCAGTGCGAAAGCGGCGGTCTTGCCGGTACCGGTCTGCGCCTGGCCGAGCACATCGCGGCCGGCGAGCAGATGCGGAATGGTGGCGCCCTGAATCGGCGAAGGAGATTCGTAACCGACTGCGTCGAGCGCAGAAAGCACCGGTTCGGAAAGCGCGAGATCGCGGAACGTGACGGAAACTTCAGCAGCCGGTTCGGACATGTCGATACCTGAAAGAGACACTCGCGCACGAGCGTCCGGGTCTTGGGGGAGGCCAGTTGAAAGGCCGGCGAACGCCCGCAAGAACAGCGGCACTCGAATGACGGCGCGATTTTACTCGCTTGTGCGTCTGGCCATCGGCGAGCGGCGAAATGTGAAGGCGCATGTTGTGTCTGCAAGAGGTCATTTGCTCGCGCCGTGAAATATTCGAGACGACCATCACGATGGAATTTTGGCATCGTCCGACGGTCTTCAAATCACGCTTCTGCCCCAGAAGTCCACCCCAGTTTTGCGCCTCGTACGAGACCGACCCATGCAAGCAGGCAGCTGTCTCTGCGGCAGCATCCGCTACCAATTCGATGGCGAGGTCACGCGCATCGGCCTGTGCCATTGCGCGATGTGCCGCAAGGCCAGCGGCACGGCGTTCGCGGCCAACGCACCGGTGCCGCGCGACCAGTTCCGCCTGCTCTCGGGCAGCGAGCTGTTGAAGGCCTACGCCTCCAGTCCGGGCAAGAAGCGCTGGTTCTGCTCGAACTGCGGTTCGCCGGTGTACAGCGAATCGGCGAGCTATCCGGAGCTGGTCCGCATCCGCCTCGGCTCGCTGGACCAGCCGGTCGGCCGGACGCCGGACTATCACTACCTGCTCGGCGCCAAGGCCGACTGGGACACCACCGACGACGAGCTGCCGCGCTTCGGTGACTGAGTACGGCAAACCTTGAAGCGCTTCGCCGCCCTCTACGCGCGGCTGGACGAAACGCGCGCGACGTCGGCGAAAGTCGAGGCGATGCGCGCCTACTTCGCCGAGGCACCGCCCGCCGATGCCGCCTGGGGCCTGTACTTCCTGACCGGGGAGCGGCTGAAGCGCCTGATCGCGCCAACCCAGCTACGCGCCTGGATCAGCGACGCCACCGGCCTGTCGCCGACCGTGATCGAGGAGTGCTACGCCCATGTCGGCGATCTCGCCGAAACCCTGGCGCTGTTGCTTGATCGCGCCGATCGGCCCGCGCCGATCGAGCGCGGCCTGGCCGAATGGGTCGCCTGGCTGATGGCGCTGCGCGACCGTCCGCCGGACGAGCAGCGCGCCGCCTTGATCGAGGTCTGGGCGGGGCTGCCGCTGGACGAGTGCTTCCTGTTCAACAAGCTGCTGACCGGCTCGCTGCGAGTCGGCGTGTCCTCCGGTCTGGCAGCCCGCGCGCTGGCGGCACATGCCGGGCTGCCCGACAGCCTGATCGCGCAACGACTGATGGGCGAGTGGCTGCGCTTTGCGAGCAGGCCTCGCAGCAGCCACGAGCGCCCGGCCAAGGATGGCCGGGCCGGGGGTGATCGAGTAGTCCCGTCTCAAGCCATGGACGGTGACGATCCAGCGAACGATCTCTGGAAAGCCGCGGCGGCCTGGCACTCGCTCATCGCGCCGGGCACGACCGAAGCCCATCCCTCGCAGCCGTATCCGTTCTGCCTCGCGAGTCCGGTGGAAGACGCAGCGGACGGCGTCTGGCAGGACGGCCTGCCGTCCGGGCTCGGGCCGGTTGCCGACTGGCTCGCCGAATGGAAATGGGACGGCATCCGCGGCCAGCTGATTCGCCGCGCCGGGCAGAGCTTCCTGTGGTCGCGTGGCGAGGAACTGCTCAACGGTCGCTTCCCGGAAATCGAAACCGCCGCCGCGCTGCTACCGGACGGCACCGTGCTGGACGGCGAAATCCTTGCCCACGACGGCAGCCAGGTGCTGCCGTTCGCCAGGCTGCAGACCCGCATCGGCCGCAAGACCGTCGGCAAGAAACTGCTGACCGACGCGCCGGTCGCGTTCGTCGCCTACGACCTGCTCGAATGGCAGGGCGAGGACTGGCGAGCACGGCCGCTGGCCGAACGGCGCGCGCAGCTGGCCACGATCGTCGCGCAACTTGCCGCGCCTCGGCTGCAGTTGTCCGAATGCCTCGTGGCCGAAGACTGGAGCAGCCTCGCCACGCAGCGCGCCGAAGCCCGCGAACGCGGCGTCGAAGGGCTGATGCTGAAGCGGTTCGATTCCGGCTATCAGACCGGCCGCCGCCGCGGCGCCTGGTGGAAGTGGAAGCTCGACGCGATGAGCATCGACTGCGTGCTCGTCTACGCCCAGGCCGGCCACGGCCGGCGCGCCAATCTCTACACCGACTACACGCTCGCCGTCTGGGCCGGCCCCGCACCCGGCGAAGGCGCGCTGCTGCCGGTGGCGAAGGCCTACTCCGGCCTGACCGATGCCGAGCTGACCAAGATGGATCACTGGATCAAGCAGCACACGCGGGAGAAGTTCGGCCCGGTGCGCAGCGTCGACGCCGGGCCCGAAATCGGCCAGGTCTTCGAGATCGCCTTCGAAGGCATCCAGGCGTCATCGCGGCACAAGGCCGGCATCGCGCTGCGCTTTCCGCGTATCGCCCGCTGGCGCACCGATAAAAAATCGGCAGATGCCAACCGCTCGACGACCTGAAAGCCTTCCTGCGACCCTGAGGTACAGCGGGGGCAAACCCTGAGTTCGCCGCCGACGCTGGCTTGCTGCGTAGCGACGCCTCGATACTCGGACCAGCCCGCCACAGAGCGCGGCGAATTCGAGGCGAAAGGAGCGAGACGATGACCATCAAGTTCGGCGTGTTCGACCATGTCGATCACAGCGCCCTGCCGCTGGGCGAGCATCTGGAAGCGCGGCTGCGGATGGCCGAGGTCTACGACCGCTGTGGCCTGCACGGCTATCACGTGGCCGAGCATCATTCGACGCCGCTCGGCTATGCGCCGAGCCCGGGCCTGCTGCTGGCCGCCGTTGCGCAGCGGACCCGGCGCATCAAGATCGGGCCGCTGGTCTATCTGCTGCCGCTGTATCACCCGCTGCGTCTGCTCGAAGAGATCTGCATGCTCGATCAGATGAGCCAGGGGCGCTTCATGCTTGGTGTCGGTCGCGGAGTATCGCCTTACGAACTGAAGTTCTTCGGTCTCGATTTCGCCAAGGCGCAGGAGATGTATCTGGAAGCCTTCGACGTGCTGATGAAAGGCTTCCGCGACGAGCGTCTGAGCCACAGCGGCAAGCACTACCAGTTCAACGACGTGCCGATGACCCTGCGGCCGGTGCAGCAGCCGCATCCGGAACTCTGGTACGGCGTGCTGTCGCCGGAGTCCTGCGTCTGGGCGGCCGAACACGACGTCAACATCGTCACCCTGGCGCTGAACGAAGGCGCGAAAGCGATTGCCGACCGCTATCGCGCCGAATGGGCCAGGCTCGGCAAGCCACTCGCGCGCCTGCCGAGGATCGGCGTCAGCCGTCACGTCGTGGTCGCCGAAACCGATGCCGAGGCCAAGCGCATCGCCAGCCGCGCGTACAAGAAATGGTTCGCCAGCTTCGATCATCTGTGGCTGGCCAATGGCCTGTCGGTGCGGCAGGCGTTTCCGCCGCTGGCGGCGCTCTATCCGGACGAGTGGGAAGGCGTCGAAGCAGCGGGCAACGGCATCGCCGGTTCGCCGGCGACGGTCCGCCGTTTCGTCGAGGAAGAAGCCGAGCGCACCGGCATGAACTACCTGGTGTCCTGGTTCGCGTTCGGCGATCTGACGGTCGAGCAGGTCACCCGCTCGGTGGAATTGTTCAGCCGCGATGTGATGCCGGCGTTCGAGACCGCAGCGGCCTGAGGCCCGGCCGGAGCATTGGACTAAGCTTTCGCCATCGCCCTTTGCAACGTCCACTGATGACCACTCCGACTGCCAGCTCCTCCCGCGCCGCCTGGACGCTGATGCTGGCCGCCGCCGCGATCCTGGCGCTGACCATGGGCGCGCGGATGTCGCTGGGTCTGTTCATGCAGCCGATCGGCGCCAGTACCGGCTTGAGCATCGTGTCGATCAGCTTCGCGCTGGCCATCGGCCAGCTGGTCTGGGGCGCGGTGCAGCCGCTGTTCGGCGCCATTGCCGATCAGACCGGTTCGGTGCGTGTGGTCGTCTTCGGTGGGCTGCTGATGGCCGCGGGGCTGGCGCTGGCGCCGTCGTTCAGTTCGGAGTTCGGCCTGCTGGTCTGTCTTGGCGTGATGACCTCCGCCGGTGCTGGCGCGGGCGCATTCTCGATCCTGATCGGCGCGACCTCGCAGCAGCTGCCGGCCGACAAGCGCGCCTTCGCTGCCGGCTTCATCAATGCCGGCGGCTCATTCGGGCAGCTGCTGTTCGCGCCGATCGTGCAGGCACTGATCGCCGCCTTCGGCTGGATGACCGCGGCCTATGCGCTCGCCGCGTCGACCCTGCTGAGTCTGCCGCTGGCGAGCCGTCTGGCCGGGCCCGCGAAACCGGCCGCTGTCGCCGACGCCGGACTGCGCGCGCAGCTGAACATCGCCCTCGCCGATCGCAGTTACTGGCTGCTGCACTTCGGCTTTTTCACCTGTGGCGTGCACGTCGCTTTCCTGGTCACCCATCTGCCGGGCGAGGTGGCGCTGTGCGGCTTGTCGCCTTCGGTATCGGGTACGGCCCTGGCGCTGGTCGGCGCGTTCAACATCGCCGGCAGCCTATCGGCCGGCTGGCTGGGCCAGAGGGTGCGGATGAAATCGCTGCTCTGCGCGATGTACGCGAGCCGCGCGCTGTTCATCGCGCTGTTCATGATGTCGCCGCGCAATGCCTTGAGCGTCTACCTGTTCGCCGCCGGCCTCGGCTTCACCTTCCTGGCCACGGTGCCGCCGACGGCCGGGCTGGTCGCCAAGCTCTACGGCACCCGCTACCTCGGCACCCTGTTCGGCCTGACCCTGCTCAGCCACCAGATCGGCGGCTTCTTCGGCGCCTGGCTGGGCGGGGTGACCATCAGCCGTTTCGGCGATTACTCGTGGATGTGGATCGCCGACATGGTGCTGGCGCTGATCGCCGCATTGAGCTGCCTGCCGGTGCGGGAAGCGCGGCTGGTGCCGGCGCGCGCACTCTAGACCGCGCACATCTGCTCTAGCTTTTCGCGAGCGATCTGGTGCTTGGATCGCTTCGTCATCGGGCTCATCGTGGCAGCGTCCATCCAGGACGTATCGAGGAGCCCGCCATGTCCAGCCAACGTCCCGAAACCGAAGCCCCCAGCGTATCGACCCTGCAGGTGATCCAGAGCGTCGCCTGGGCATTCTTCGGCGTGCAGAGCCATCGCAACCGGGTGCGCGATTTCAACAGCGGCAAGCCGCTGCATTTCATCGTCGTCGGCGTGTTGCTGACCGGTGTGGTCGTCGGCCTGTTCGTTGGTGCCGCCCAGCTGGCGCTGGCGTTCGCGGCGCACTGAGACCTCGATTCAGCCGCGCGCCAGACGCCCGAGCGTTTCCAGCGCCGCGCCGACTCGGCCATCGTCCGGATGGCCGTAGTTCAGGCGCAGGCAGTGAGCGAAATCGTCGCGCGCCGAAAACAGCGCGCCGGGCGCGATGCTGATGTCCTGTGCGAGTGCGGCCTGCTGCAGCGCTCGCGTATCACCGCCCTTCGGCAGCTCGACCCACAGGAAGTAGCCACCGTCCGGCCGGGTCACCCGCGTGCCGTCCGGAAAGTGCTGCTGGATCGCCGCGAGCATCGCATCGCGCCCGGCGATCAACTGCTCGCGCAGCTTGCGCAGGTGGCGTTCGTAGCTGCCGGTGGCGAGGTAATCGGCCAGTGCCAGCTGTGACGGCAGCGCCGCCGACAGGCTGCTGCCGAGCTTCAGGCGCTCGACGCGTGCCGTGTAGCGGCCGGGCGCTGCCCAGCCGATGCGATAGCCCGGCGCCAGGCATTTCGAGAACGACGAGCAGTGCAGCACCAGCCCTTCCTCGTCCCAGGCCTTGGCCGGCTTGGACCTCGATTCGCCGTAGTGCAGTTCGCCGTAGACGTCGTCCTCGATCAGCGGCACGCCGTGCTGCGCCAGCAGCGTGACCAGCGCCTGCTTGCGAGCATCCGGCATCGACGCACCGAGCGGATTCTGGAAGCTGGTCATCAGCCAGCAGGCGGCCGGCTTGTGGCGCTTGAGAGCGGTGGCCAGGGCATCGAGATCGACGCCGGTTTCGGGATCGGTCGGCACTTCAACCGCGCGCAGCCGCAAACGCTCCAGCGCCTGCAGCGAGGCGTAGAACGTCGGCGATTCGATGATCACCGCATCGCCCGGCGAGGTGACCGCCTGCAGACACAGGCTCAGCGCTTCCATTGCGCCATCGGTGATCACCAGGCCTTCCGGTTCGATAGCGATGCCGTCACCGCTATAGCGCAGCGCGATCAGCCGCCGCAATTCCGGATTGCCCGGCGACAGATCGACCACCGTGCGCCAGGGATCGAGCCCGCGGACGCTGCGGTTCAGCGAGGCATGCAGCGCCTTCAGCGGCAGCAGCTTCGGGCTCGGGAATGCCGAGCCCAGCGGCACCACGCTGGGCCGGCGGATGGCGGCCAGCAGTTCGTAGATCAACTCGCTCTTGTCGACGGTCGTCGACCGGGCGAGCGGCTTCGACAGCGCCGGCTTCGGCGGCTTGGCGCGCTGCGCGCAGACGTAATAACCGGAGCGCGGCTTGGCGACGATCAGGCCGCTGGCTTCCAGCCGGTGATAGGCGCGCAGCACGGTCATCTCGCTCAAGCCGCGCTTGCGGCTGGCTTCGCGCACCGAAGGCAGGCGCTCGTCCGGCTGCAGCGCACCGCTGGCGATCAGAGTCGCGAGTTCGTCGGCGTAGCGTTTGTACAGCGTCATGTCGGGGTCACTTTGCAGCTTCCAGCCGCCGCGCGGTCAGCCACAGCCGGGCATCGAACTCGCGCTGGTGGTAGTCGGACAACATGTGCTCGCAGAGACGGTAGAAGGCCTTGTCGTGATCCTGCTCGCGGATGTGCGCAAGCTCGTGCACGGCGATCATTTCCAGGAACTCCGGCGGCGCTTCGCGGAACACGGCGGCGATGCGGATCTCGCGCTTCATCTTCAGCTTGCCGCCCTGCACGCGTGACGAGCGGACGTGCACGCCGAGCGCATTGCGTACCGCTTCCATGCCGCCTTCGTAGCAGACCCGGTGCAGCGGCGGCGCGCTGCGCAGGTACTCGCTCTTCAGATCGCCGACATAGGTCTGCAGCGCGCTGTCGGACTGGATCTCGTGGCGAGCCGGATACTTCTTCGCCAGATGCGCGCTCAGCCGCTGCTCGGCGATCAGCTTGCGCACCTGGTCGAGCGTGGCTGGCGGGTAGCCGGTGAGGTAAGGCAGATCGGTCATCGAAAGCCGGCGATCAGGCGCTTGCTGGCAGCGTGTAATCGATCGTGTAGTCGTGGCGGCCGTTGCCGACGATCAGATTCATCGCGCCGCTGATGCCCGCGAGTTCGCCGGTGCCGGAGTCCGGCACGATGGTCACCGCCAGCTCCGGTGCGCCGCGCGTCATCAGGCCGCGGTGGACGACGATGAAGCTGCCGGTCTTGCCGTTGAGCGTGCCGCTGATCCGCTCGATCGCGACATACGCCGCCGAGCCGCTGACGCTGCCCATGCCGGTCAGCATTTCGCCGGCACCGGTGGCATCCAGTCCACCGTGGAAGCGCTTGTCGAGCCGCATGCGGCCACGCGCGCTGTCGTCCCCGGGCTGATCGAGGCTCAGCGGTGCAAGCGTCACATCGAATGCGCCGGAAGCAGTCTGGGTGGTCATGGCGAAGCTCTTGGTGGGTTGGACGGCAGGATAGGCGAAGGCATCGCCAGCCGGCAGTTCAGGATGCCGGCCAGGATGACGATGCCGCCGAGCGTCTGCTGCAAGCCGAAACCTTCGCCGAGCAGGACCCAGGCAAACACGGCGGCAGCGACCGGCTGCACCAGCAGGGTGACACTCGCGAACGAGGCGGTGACATGCGCCTGCGCCCAGGCGATCAGGCCCTGGCCGCCGATGTGGACGACCAGGCCGAGCGCCAGCAGCAACATGATGTCGCGCGGGCCGGTGGGCAGCAGGCGTTCGCCGCTGAGCAGCGCCATCGGCAGCAGCAGGGCAGCGCCGGCGAGGCTCGCGTAGAACATCACGTCGAGCGCCGAATAGCGCCGCCGGCTGCGGCTGACCAGCAGCTGGTAGATCGCATAGAACACGGCCGTGCCGACCGCCAGCAGATCGCCGATCGCGGTCTCGTGGCTGATCCGGAAACTGTCGGCGACCAGCACGCCGGCGCCGATCAGCGCCAGCGCCAGGCCGATCCAGAAGCGCAGCGGGTGGCGGTCGCCGAAGCCGAAATGCAGGGTCAGCGCGATGAACACCGGCGACAGGTTCGACATCAGGGTCGCGTTGGCCACCGAGGTCAGATGGATCGAGCGATGCCACAGTGCCAGATCGAGCGCGAACGCGATGCCGGCGAGCAGCATCAGGCCCAGCGCGCGGCGGTCCGTCGGCGCTTCGCTGCGTGGCTGCAGCCGCCAGCGCAGCAAGCCGAGCACCGGCACGGCGATCGCCAGCCGCCAGAACGCCGCTGCCGTCGGCCCGACGTCGACCAGCCGGACGATGATCGCCGCGAAACCAATGAGCACCGCGCCGAGCACCAGGCCGGGCAGGCCGCTACGGGTGACAGCAGGGGTGGAATCGGGCGACGACATCGCGGGATCGGATGCTTCAGGGGAGGACGGCATTGTCGGACTTCGGGGCCGGCAGCGCGATGTCGCCTGAGCCGGCGTACCAACGGCCCTATGATGACGACCCGTTTCCGCGCCTTCGTCCCGGATCGGCATGCACCGGAATTGGGCATGAGGCCAAGGCTTATGCACAAGCGCGGTTCGACGGACAATTCCGGGACTATCAAGCCCCGTTCCCGCCAAGGCCTTGATAAAAATATTCAAGTCATTGAATCAGTGATCATTAATTTTTCAGCTTTGTGGATTGCCCAGCGGCCGATGTTGCGCCGCGACAAAAGCCGTGCGCGAGCTTCAATGATGTACACATGCTTATCCACAGGCCGCGCGTGAGGCTCGTCACAGTCGCCGTGCCGGTGCCCTTGCGGCAGCGCTTCGATTACGAAGCGCCGGACGCTCTGGTCGCAGCGCTGGTGCCGGGCGTGCGCGTGTGGGTGCCGTTCGGCCGCCGCGAACTGGTCGGCGTGGTGGTCGACGCCGTCCGCGAAGTCGAAGTCCCGGAGTTCGAACCGCGCCCGATCACCAGCGTGCTCGACGACGTTGCCTTGACCGGGCCGATGGTCGGCCCCGAATTGCTGGCGCTGTGCCGCTGGGTCGCCGACTACTACCTGCACCCGCTCGGCGAAGTGATTGCCGCCGCGCTGCCCGGCCCGCTGCGGCGCGGCGAGCCGGTGACGATGCCGCCGCCTGATGGCCTGCAGCTGACCGAAGCCGGTCGTGTGGCGATGGCGAGCTTGCCGGCGCGTTCGACCACCATGAAGGCATTGCTTGATCGGCTGGCGTCGGCTCCGGGCAGCAGCGCGCAGGTCCGTGCCGCACTGCCAAGTGCAGCCGCGGCGCTGAAGAAAGCGCTCGACAGCGGCTGGGTCGAGCGCTGTGCGCTGGATGTGGTCACGCCGCTCGAGGCCCGCCTGCCGCTGACCGAGGAACAGGCTGCCGCGCTGACCACCCTCGACGCAGGCTTGAGCGCCGGTTTCGCGGTCAGCCTGCTCGAAGGCGTGACCGGCAGCGGCAAGACCGAGTTGTACCTGCGGCTGACCGAAACCGTGCTCGCCACCGGCGGCCAGGTGCTGGTGCTGGCGCCGGAAATCGGCCTGACGCCGCAACTCGTGGCGCGCTTCAAGGCCCGCTTCGGCGATGGCGTGGCCAGCTTCCATTCCGGCTTGAGCGAAACCGAGCGCGCCCGCAACTGGCTCGCCGCGCGCGACGGCCGCGCGCGCATCGTCGTCGGCACCCGCTCGGCGGTGTTCGTGCCGATGGCGCGGCTGGCGCTGGTGATCGTCGACGAGGAGCACGACGTCTCCTACAAGCAGCAGGACGGCCTGCGCTATCAGGCGCGCGATGTCGCCGTGCTGCGCGCCCGCCGGGCCGGCGCACCGGTGCTGCTCGGCAGCGCCACGCCATCGCTGGAATCGCTGCACAACGCGGAGACCGGCCGCTATCGGCATCTGCGCCTGCTGAAGCGGGTCCGCCAGCAGGCGCCGCCGCGCATCCATCTGCTCGACGTGCGCCACGCGCCGCTCGACAACGGCCTGAGCCCGACGATGATCGAGGCGGTGTCGCGCCAGCTCGAAGCCGGCCATCAGGCGCTGCTGTTCCTGAATCGTCGCGGCTACGCGCCAGTGCTGCTCTGCCACGACTGCGGCGCGGTCACGCCGTGCCCGAACTGCGATGCGCGGCTGGTCGTCCATCGCGCCCGCAAGCGCCTGGCCTGCCACCACTGCGGCCATGTCGAACCGATTCCGCCGGCCTGCAGCGACTGCGGCGGCAAGCTGGTGCCGGTCGGCCAGGGCACCGAGCGGATCGAGGATGCGCTGCGGATGCGCTTCCCGGAGTACCGGGTCGAGCGCTTCGATTCCGATCGCCTGTCCAGTGGCGCGGCGATCGCGCGGCTGCTTGCCGACGTCGAGCGTGGCGACGTGAAGCTGCTGGTCGGCACCCAGGTGCTGGCCAAGGGCCACGATTTCGCCGGCCTCGCCTTCGCCGGCCTGATCGACGTCGACCAGGCGCTGTTCGGCAGCGATTTCCGCGCCATCGAACGGATGGGCCAGATGGTCACCCAGGTCGCCGGAAGAGTCGGCCGCGCCGATGCACCCGGCGAAGTGCTGCTGCAGACCCACCAGCCCGAGCATCCGCTGCTGCGCCTGCTCGTCGAACGCGGTTACCCAGCGTTCGCGGCAACCCTGATGGCCGAGCGCAAGCAGTTCGGCCTACCACCGTTCGCCAGCCTGGCGCTGCTGAGAGTCGAAGCGCGCAGCGAGGGCGAAGTGATGAACTTCCTGCGTACGCTGCGCAGCCAGCTACCGGCCGCCGACGAGGTCGAAATCCTCGGCCCGGCCCCGGCGACGATGGCACGCCGCGCCGGCTATCAACGCGGCCAGCTGCTGCTGAAAAGCCCGTCCCGCTCGGCGCTGCATCGCCTGCTCGGTGTCTGGCTGCCGGAGATCGAAGCGCTGGGCCAGAAGACTCGGCTACGCTGGTCGCTGGATGTCGATCCGGCGGATCTGTTCTGAGCGTTCACAGGTAGCTCAGCCAGCGGTTGTCGCGATGGCGCCGCTTGTAGCCGGCATACCAGCGGCAGGCCGGGTACAGCAGCGCAACCGCAAGCAGCCAGGCGCCGTAGACCGGCAGCAGGCTGGGGACATAGGTCGACGGCAAGGCATCGGCCTGCACTGAACCGAACAGCAGATAACGCGCCGCGACGCTGCCGCCGTGGATCAGCGGCACGTGCAGCAGGTAGAAGAACATCGGCACCCGGCCGAAGGTCGCGAATACCTCGGCAGCCGCGCCGCGCCAGCGTTCCAGCCAGGGCAGCAGCATCAGCGCCGGGCCGAGGGTCATCGCCAGATACTGCAGCGACGGCGGGTACTTCGACAGGTTCAGCCAGCCGAGCGCGGTGTACAACTCACCGCGCGGATTGACCGCCCACATCTGCGGCTCGCCGTACAGATTGCCGAGCCGCAGCGCGATGAAGCTCAAGCTCAGCAGCAGGCCGACGCGCAGCAGCGTTCGATCACGAACCTTCGCCGGCCGCTCGAAGACCACGCCCAGGCCGTAGCCCAGCGCCATCACGCCGATCCAGGGCAGCAGTGGATACAGAATCACCAGCTCGAAGCTGCCGCCGATGTCGCCGAAATGCAGCTCGTGCAACAGATACCAGGCGACCGCCGCCGGCGACCATTCGCTGCCGAACGCTGAGGCTTCGATGCCGTCGAGCGCGTCGTGACCGAGCACCGTGATCGCACCGATGGCGATGATCGCCGCCCGCGGCAGCCACAGCAGCGTCGACAGGAAGACCATCGACCAGCCGAGCGCCCACAGCACCTGCAGGGTCATGCCGTCGAGCGCGAAGCGCCACATGAAGTTGTTCCAGCTCAGTTCGAGCAGCACGATCCACAGGCCACGCGTCAGCAGGAAACGCTGTAGTTCGGCGCGGCTCAGCCCGGCGTTGCGCGCGTGCAGCCAGGCGCTGCTGCCGGCCATCAGCACGAACACCGGCGCGCAGAAATGGGTGATCCAGCGGGTCAGGAACAAGGTCCAGTCGGCTTGCGACAGATCGGTCGGCCGATAGGGGAAGGCGCTGAAGTAATCGCGGCAATGATCGAGCGCCATCAGCACGATGACGATGCCGCGCAGCCGATCGATGCCGCTCAGGCGCCCCGTGGCAGGGGCGCGGAGCGGCACGGCATTCATGCAGCGATCGCCGCCTTCACCGCCGCTTCCAGCTCATCCAGCGCCTCGCCGGTATAGACCGCGAGCCGCTGCATGTGCGGCAGTGCATCGCGGGCGCCGGTGAAGCCGAAGTTGAGCTTGCCAGCGTAGGACAGGCAGGTGATGTTCAGCGCCTGGCCGTGCTGCAGCACGCTGACCGGGTACATCGCTTCGAGCTTGGCGCCACCGAGGTAGAGCGTCTTGTCAGGGCCCGGGACGTTGGAGATCGCCAGGTTGAACATCGGCTTGATGCGCCCGGCGGCGCCGGTGAGCATGCCCATGATGTACGGCGCCATGAACAGCATCGTGTAGTTGTTGAGCCCGCTCTTCGGCAGGCTCTGCAGATGCTCCTTGGCGCTGAGCGTGGAGCTGTGGATCCACTGCAGGCGCTTGACCGGATCGGCGATCGAGGTGCCGAGATCGGCGAGCATGAAGCTGATCGCGGTGCCGAGCTGCTCGTCGCCCTTGGGCCGCAGCGACACCGGCAGGCCGGCGGTCAGGCTGCGCCGCGGCAGCACGTTCAGCTCCTTGAGAAAACGCCGCAGCGCGCCGGCGCAGATTGCCAGCACGACGTCGTTCAGGGTCACGCCGCCCTTCTCGGCGATCGCCCGCAGACGCGCCAGTTCGTATTGCTGGGTGGCGAAGCGGCGCTGGCCATCGACTCTGTCGTTGAGCACCGATTTCGGCGCCTTGAACGGCGTGGCCAGCGCGTCATTCGGCTTCTTGCCGCGCCAGATCTTGGTCAGCGCGCGGGTCACCTGCGGCACCAGCTCGGCCTGCTGCTGCAACTGCTCGCGTAACCGTTCGAAGGTGCTCGGCAGCACTTCACCCTCGACCTGCGCCTTGCGCTTGCGAATCTCCGCACCGATGGTCCAAGGCGGGACGACCTTGCCGGCGGCGGCACTCGCCGAGAACGCCCGCGCGGTCATGCGGATGCCGCCGACGCCGTCGATCAGCGCGTGGTGCATCTTGGTGTACAGCGCGAAGCGGTTGTTCTCCAGGCCTTCGATGACGTGGCATTCCCAGAGCGGCCGGTTCAGGTCCAGCTCATGGCTGTGCAGGCGCGAGACCAGCACGCCCAGCTCGCGCTCACCGCCGGGATGCGGCAACGCCGAGTGGCGCACGTGGTAGTCGAGATCGAGGCTGTCGTCGATTTCCCAGGCCGGCAGCACGCCGCGCAGCAGGGATTTCTTCAAGCGCAGATTCCACGGCGGCACGAAATCCTTGGCGTCCTTCAGCTGGGCGACCAGCCTGGCCAGGAAATCCGGCGGCGCATCGGCCGGCAGCGAAAAGATGTTCAGGCCGGCGACGTGCATCGGCGTGTTGCGCGACTCGACATACAGCCAGGACGCGTCGAGCGGTTTGAGTCGGGTTGCCATCGATGCCGCTCCAGTCAATTTCTTGTTGTGGAGCGACTTTAACGCGCGGACTCGCCGCGCGGTGGCGGTCTGGTCTCGCCATATGACAAGGCGCAGCAAATCCGCGTCGGATTGCTTGTCGACAAACCGCTTCAACTAAGCCGCAGGGATCGCCGCTCCGCGCTTGCGCCGGGTCTTGCTGCCGAACTTGGTGTCCACGGCCAGCTCGTCGATGTACTGCAGCAAGGTCGCGATCGCCTCGGCGCGGCCATCACCGGCGTGGGCGCTCATGTTCGATTTGTAAAACGCGTGGTTGCCCATGAAGCGATCGACGTCGCTCGGCGTCAGGTTCAGACGATCGCCGCGCATGCCGACACCCATGCGTTCGATCATCCAGGCGTTCAGGCGTTGTTCGAAGGCTTCCTCGGGCAAGGCCAGGATCGGCTTGCCGAAGTGGATCGCTTCGCCAATGGTCTGATTGCCGGCGGTCGACATCACCGCGCGGCAGGCGGCGAGATCGTGAACGAACCATTCGTTGCTCGGCGCACGGAAGTCGAGGTTCTCGACCTTGCCGCGATACGGCGTGCCGTAGACCACGACAGGACAATCGAGCTGACGCAGCGCGTGATCGATGTTCGGCCGGTACTGATGCTCGCCCTTGTTGAAGTAGGCGAGCAGGAAATCACCGTCGCTCGGTTTAGTGCGCAGCACTTCGTCGCGGAGCATCGGGCCGATCACTTTCACGCCCGGATAGGCGCCTTCGGCCGGATAGAAGCTGGCGATCAGGATGCGTTCCGGAATGCCCATCAGGCGGCGATAGCCAAAGCCGTCGCGCATGCCCATCAGCCAGAGGTCCGGCGGGAAGTGCGGCTTGCAGTAGGCGATGATGCCGACATGGTCGAAGCTGATCCGCGGCAGTTTCAGTTTCTTCGCGGCGCGGTGGGTCCAGGCTTCGGAATCGGAAATCACCAGTTCGATGCCGCGCGCCTTGATCTCGCGCTCCACCACTTCCGAACCATGGCCGCCGAAGAACAGATCGGCCATCGGCGCGAGATTGCGGCTGATCGTCTTCGGCACCGAATGGCTGCCATTGGCTTGATAGACATAGCCGATGATCGGAATGCGCACGGTCGGAAACAGCGGCGCCAGCACATCGTAGGCATCGCCACCGGCGAACACGGTGACCTCGTGCCGGGCCATCAGACTCGGCAGCACCGCCATCGAGCGCATCGCATGGCCGCGCCCGTAACCCATCACGCCGTAGGCAATCTTCATCGTCGCTGCTCCCCCCCTGTTCAAGTCGGGGTTTTCGGGTGAGTACGCGACACGATAAGAACTGGCGGTAAACCTCGAATGACGGAGCGGTGACGGTTCGATGACAGCGCCGCGGCGGCCTGCTGCGCGCCGCCGCGGCGCCTCACCAAGGGCCGGCCTGGCAGCTTTCCCTCATAATCGGACGCTCCTGCCTCGCCCTTACCCAGCGCCCGTGAACCTGCTTGACCCCGAACTGATCATCGCTTTCCTGACGCTGGCTGCGCTGGAAATCGTGCTGGGCATCGACAACATCATCTTTCTGTCGATCATGGCGGCGAAGCTGCCGCTGCATCAGCAGGCCCGCGCGCGGACCATCGGCCTGGCCGGTGCGATGCTCACCCGCATCGCGCTGCTGGTGTCCCTGAACTGGATCGCCAAGCTGACTGCCGATCTGTTCACCGTATTCGGCATGGGCTTCTCGGGCCGCGATCTGATCCTGTTCGGCGGCGGCCTGTTCCTGATCTGGAAGGCCGGCAAGGAGATCGTCGACATGCTGCAAGGCGCGCTGCACGCACCCGGCAGCACCGCCGCTGCGGTGGGTGTGAGCTTCGTCGGCGTGATCGTGCAGATCATGATTCTCGACATCGTGTTCTCGCTCGATTCGGTGATCACCGCCATCGGCATGACCAGCAATCTGCCGGTGATGATCGCGGCGATCGTCAGCGCGGTGATCGCGATGATGTTCTTCTCGGGGCCCTTGTCTCGCTTCGTCGATGCCAACCCGACGGTGAAAATGCTGGCGCTCGCCTTCCTGGTGCTGATCGGTGCCGTGCTGATCGCCGAAGGGCTGGACGTCCATATCTCCAAGGCCTACGTCTATTTCGCGATGGGCTTCTCGGTGGCCGTGGAAATCCTCAATCTGCGGCTGCGCAAGCGGCTGGCCGCCGCGGGTCATTGAAGCCTGATGCACGCTGAATCGGCCGATGTCGCCCTGCTCTGCGCGGGCCTGAATCCGGCCCAGCGCGAAGCAGTGACCGCGCCGCCCGAGCACCGCCTGGTGCTGGCCGGTGCCGGCTCCGGCAAGACCCGGGTGCTGACTCATCGCATCGGCTGGCTGATCGCCGTCGAAGGCGTTTCGCCGCACTCCATCCTCGCGGTCACCTTCACCAACAAGGCGGCCGCCGAGATGCGAGGCCGCATCGAAAGCCTGGTCACCGTGCCGGTGCGGACCATGTGGGTCGGCACCTTTCACGGTATCGCTCACCGCCTGCTGCGCCTGCACTGGAAGGAAGCGCGGCTGCCGCAGAACTTCCAGATTCTCGATGCCGACGATCAGCAGCGACTGGTCAAACGGGTGATTCGCGGCCTCGATCTGTCCGAAGAGCAGTGGGTGCCGAAGCAGATCACCGGCTGGATCAACGCTCAGAAGGAAGAGGGGCGGCGGCCGGATGCGATGGTCGATCAGGGCGATTTCGCGCAGCGGCAGCTGGTGCGCATCTACAGCGCCTACGAAGCGCAGTGCGCAGCCAACGGTCTGGTCGATTTCGCCGAACTGCTGCTTCGCGCCCATGAGCTGTGCCGCGATGTGCCGCAGATCCAGCAGCACTACCGGCAGCGCTTCCGGCACATCCTGGTCGACGAATTCCAGGATACGAACACGCTGCAATACGCCTGGCTGAGAGTGCTCGCCGGCAATACCGGGACGATGTTCGCGGTTGGTGATGACGATCAGTCGATCTACAGCTGGCGCGGCGCCAAGGTCGAGAACATGGCGCGGCTGAGCAAGGATTTTCCCGGTCTGGAAGTGATCCGCCTCGAACAGAATTACCGCTCGACCGGCACCATCCTGAAGGCCGCGAACGGCCTGATCGAGAAGAACTCAGGGCGTCTCGGCAAAGTGCTGTGGACCGATGGTCAGGATGGCGATGCGATCCAGCTCTATGCCGCGTTCAACGAGTTCGACGAGGCCGAGTTCGTCGTTGGCCGAATCAAGGCGCATCACGAAGGAACGTATGCGCTGAAGGACTGCGCCGTCCTCTATCGCTCGAACGCGCAGAGCCGCGTGCTCGAAGAATCGCTGATCCGCAATCGCCTGCCGTATCGCATCTATGGCGGCCTGCGCTTCTTCGAGCGTCAGGAAGTGAAGGACGCGCTGGCCTATCTGCGGCTGGTCGCGATCCGCGACGACGACGCCAGCTTCGAGCGCGCCGTGAACACGCCGCCGCGTGGCATCGGCGCGACCACCATCGAACGCCTGCGGACCTTGGCGCGCGATGCCGGCGTCTCGCAATGGAAGGCCGCGCAAGGCGCTGGCACTGCGCTTGGCCGCAGCGCCAACAATCTGAAAGTGTTCCTCGATCTGATCGACGGCCTCGCCCGCGATGGCGCCGGCAAGCCGCTGGCCGAATTGATGGCGATGGCAATCGAGCGCTCGGGCCTGAAGGAGCATTACAAGAAAGAGAAGGGCGAGCAGGCCGAAGCACGCCTCGACAATCTCGACGAACTGGTCAACGCCGCACGCGGTTTCGAGCGGCCGCCTGAAGACGATGGTCTCGATCCGCTGAATTCCTTCCTCGCTCACGCGATGCTCGAAGCCGGCGAACGCCAGGCCG
Organism: Nevskia ramosa DSM 11499; assembly: GCF_000420645.1. NCBI lineage: Bacteria > Pseudomonadati > Pseudomonadota > Gammaproteobacteria > Nevskiales > Nevskiaceae > Nevskia > Nevskia ramosa. The sequence continues at coordinate 362,795 of NZ_ATVI01000006.1, forward strand.
GCGTCGGCGAGGATTGCGTGCAGCTGATGACCCTGCACTCGGCGAAGGGCCTGGAATTCCCGGTGGTGTTTCTGGTCGGCATGGAGAACGGCCTGTTCCCGAGCCAGCGCGCCGTCGATGGCGGTTCGCTCGAAGAGGAGCGGCGTCTGGCTTACGTCGGCGTCACCCGTGCGCGCCAGCAGCTGTACCTGACTTACGCCGAAGTGCGACGCATCCACGGCCAGGAGCAGATCGGCATGCCGTCGATGTTCCTGAAGGACATTCCGGCCGACACGATCGTCGAAACCCGGCCGCGCGCCGGCGTGCTGCGCCAGGCTTACGGCGGCCCGTCCGGCAACAGTGGCTATGGCGGCTACGGGGGTGGCGGTGGCGGCGGTTCCTACGGCGGCGGCCGTTACGCGCGTGCCTCCGACGTGCCTCCTTCACGGACCAAGATGACGGCCGCGACCACCGGCGAAGGCCCGGGCGGTTTCCGGCTCGGGGATCGCGTGCGCCATGCGAAATTCGGCGAAGGCACCATCCTGAGCTTCGATGGCGACGGCGATCGCACCCGCATCGAAATCAAGTTCCGCGATGCCGGCACCAAGTGGCTGATGCTGTCTTACGCGCATCTCGAACGCGCCTGATCGGCGCCGATAGCGGATGGGCCGGGACGGAAACCGCGTCCCCTGTCCACAGGAGGTCTGAACTCCAATTCTGATCGTCCGAGAATTGGACAAATGTTCACGTATGAACATGCCTATGGACCTGAACGCAGTGCAGGTAGACACTCCGGGCGTTCGCTCAGGAAACATGCCGGCGAACCCGATGGCGCGCGCAAGTTCGGCGGGCCACGGTTCTCTTCACAAAAAAGACGCTCAAGGGGGCAACAATGAACATTCGCAAAAGCTTGCGTTCCACTGTCACTGCCGCATTTTTCCTGGCGGGTCTGTCGGGGCTGATCAGCGCCCAAGCTGCCGCATTGGATCCCGTCGTTGATTGCACACCAGGAGGGCTTTACGAGCCGATCCTGGATCCGAACGCCGTTGTCCGTACCGATGTCGACGGCATCTGTCTGCTTTGCGGCATCGAAGACGCGCTTGCCGTCGTCGACCGCAAGCGCAGCACTTACGCCACCTTGCGGACCGCGGTTGGCGTGGCGTCCAACGTGTCGCTCACGGTCACCGATTCCAGCACGCGTTACGCGGCGAGCAGCGTCAAGCCGAAGGGTGCCGGTTTTGTCGTGCGTAGTGCAGACAAGGTGCTCAGTCTTGACCTGCTGCGTGGGGCTACGGTGACCACGAGCCTCAATGGCGTCGATCGGCAGTCCTTCTCGGTCGGCGGCCCGTTGAAACTCGACTTACTAGGCCTCCTGAACTCGCAGGACTTCTTCGTCCTGGGTGGAGCAGCAACCAAGGACTTCGACGCTGTCCGCATCACCTTCGGTTCGGCAGTGCGCGCCCTGACCTCGCTCAGGGTTTACGGCGCCTGCGTGCGGAACAACTAACAGCATTTCGCACCAGCGGTAACGCGTCGCTCGTAGCGCCCAAATGCTATGAGCGACGCGTGTTGGCATCGGATCACATGGCAAGCGATCCAGACGCCGTACGAATGCAGATCGTCTTCGATCGCGGGCTTGCAGCACCGTCGATCGGGCCAAGTGGAATAATGGTGGAAGAAGCTTGAGTACACCTGCCTCTTGCGTAGTCTCTAACTCATGAACATCACAGTCATCTGGGTCCTGGCACTGGTCGTGGTGCTGATCGTCGGTCCGTTCGCGACCCTGCGTGCGGTCTCGCACTACAAGGCGCGTCGCCTTGCGAAACCGAAGGACGACAAGCCCGACGACGAAGATCCGAACAAGCCGACCGGCTTCTGGTGATCGGCTTCCGGTAGCGGAGCAGCGCGCTGCCGCTTGATTGTCGGTCCTGCTGCACCCATGTCCCGGTCATGAGCAAGCGAACCGGGCGGCAATGAACTGGACTGAGGGCTACATCGGCTTCGGCATGGCCGTGTTCGCCGCGGTGCTGTGCGTCAGTTACTGGCGCAAGCGGCAGGCCAGACGCAGCCGCGAACTGGCGCCGTTCCCCGCATCCTGGCGTGACCTGCTGAGCCGGCGTCTGAAACTCCTCGGCCGTCTGAGCCCGGAGCAAAGGCGCATGCACGAACGGCGAGTGATGGAGTTCCTCGCCGACATCCGCATCAAGGGCTGCAACGATTTCCTGGTTACCGAAGAAGTGCGGGTGCTGATCGCCGGATACGCCTGCCTGATGCTGCTCAGGCCCGATGCCTACGTGTTCCGCGGCCTGCGTACCGTGCTGGTCTATCCGACCGCATTCTGGGTGCGCCACCACGAACCCGATGCGATCGGCCTGGTCAGCGATGAGCCGGAGCTGCGTCTCGGAGAATCCTGGAACGGCGAGCGCGTGGTGCTCAGCTGGGAGGATGTCGAAGCCGCGCTGGCAGGCGATGCCGTCAACGTCCTGGTTCACGAGTTCGCCCACCAGCTCGACGCCGAAAACCCCGATACCGAAGGCGCACCGCTGCTGCCGGATTACGGCCGCTGGTCGAAAGTGATGAGCGCCGAATTCAAGGCACTGGAACAGCGCTCATCACAGGTGATCGACGACTACGGCCTCGAAGGCCCGACAGAGTTCTTCGCGGTGGCCACCGAAGCCTATTTCCAGCGCGGCACCGAACTGCGGCTGCTGCATCCGCAGCTGTACGGCCTGCTGCGCGACTACTACCGGATCGAGACTTCGGACTAGCCTTTGTCTGGCCTCAGGCCGCCTTCGCGCCGGTGACGAGCATCGACTGCGCCATCTTCGTCAGTTCCTCAGCGGTCAAGCCGAAGTTGATCGGCTCGGGGATGACGATGCCGCGCTGCACGGCTGGGCGGGCGCGAATCGTTTCGATCCAGCGCTGCAGGTTCGGCAGATCGGAAATGTTGACGCCGGCCCAGAAGTGGATCGACGCCCAGCTCCAGTTGGCGATATCGGCGATCGAGTAGTCACCGCACAGGAATTCGCGATCGGCGAGCCGGGTATCGAGCACCTTGTACAGACGCTTGGTTTCGGTCTGGTAGCGCTCGATCGCGTAGGGAATCTTCTCCGGTGCATAGCGGAAGAAGACGTTGGCTTGGCCCTGCATCGGGCCGAGCCCGCCCATCTGGAACATCAGCCACTGGATCACTTCAGAGCGACCCTTGCGATCGCTGGGCAGCAGGCGGCCGAACTTCTCGGCGAGATAGATCATCAGCGCGCCGGATTCGAACACCGCGAAATCGCCTTCATCGCGATCGACGATCGCCGGAATGCGGCCGTTCGGATTGATCTTCAGAAAGTCTGCCGTCTTCTGATCGCCCTTGGACAGCGATAGCGCATGCAGCGTGTACGGCACACCCAGCTCTTCAAGCGTGATGGAAGCTTTCCAGCCGTTCGGCGTTGCCGAGGTATAGAGATCTATCATTCTTCAACTCCAATGAAGAGAATACGAGAGTCGTTATCTTCGGTTTGTATCTGAGTACTCATGATGAGCTGTCATCCGTTGTATTGATGGTACGAAACCTTACTTGTTCCACGACTTGGACTTAATCAAAACCCAGAAGATCATCAGGTGTGAAACGATTACCAACGGACCGTAAAACGTGAAGAGATACCAGAAGGTGTCCAGGTTGAAGCTCGGCACGTTGAAACGCACGAGGGCGCGTCCTCCGTTCAGCGCGTCCACGAATCCCCAGGTGTTGGCCACCCATACCAAAGGAACTGCAAAACCCCATTTGCCGCGTAGAGCAAAGATGGAAACCAATGCCAGAGTTGCTGCCAAGAGATCACCGTAAGCAGCACTGGAAAGAAAATCCATGGGCAGATTCGGATCGACGATACCCGGGACCAATAGCGTCATTCCCACATAGCGCGGAACATGAACAAAGAGCAGCAGAACTAGAGCAGAACTATAAGAAAGTTTCGTCAAATGCGGCCAAACGTACCACGCCGCAACGAGGCCAAAAACAAGAATGCTCGAAACAAGCTGCATCACAAATATTTGAGTGACGTCCATTTTCGTGTTCCCTTAACGTTAGGTTGTCGTAATGCGCAGGCGAGGACGCAGCTGATCATGCGCGATGCCAACGCGTGATCGAGTCGCTTGCCAGTACCAGTTCAATTTGAATGATTGGCCGATCATTCTGAGGAGAATGCGCAGCGCCCTCGTTCGATCAGCTCGAAGTCCGGTAGTTGTGCGCCGACGCTGAGCGCGGCATTGCCGGCACAGGAGATCGCCGTACCGAGCCAGGGCGAATGCAGCCCGGCATTCGCCGGGCTGGCAGCACCGCGATCAAGCCAGCAACACCGGCCATCGAATAGCCGGTGATGAACAGTGATTTCAACGGGTTCATGTGAAGCGCTCCTTGGTTCGCACTAGGTCTTGTTCTAGTCCAGCGTTCGCAAAGCCACGCGCACGATGTCGTCGAGCGTGGTCTTTGCCGGTTTCGATTTAGCCGCCAGGTTGATTCCCGTCAGCGTGTTGACCAGAAAGCGCGCCAGCGCCCGCGGGCGCTCGACGCGGCTGATGGTGCCGTCGTCCTGGCCACGCTTCACGGCGGCGGCCAGCGCGTTCTCCAGCTGCTGCACCACAGCCTGCGCAGCAGCGAGCACGACAGGATCGTGCGGTGCGATTTCGGTCATGCAGTTGTTGACGAAGCAACCGCGCTGGCCTTCCTGAGTCAGGGCGACAGCGACCACCCCCTTCAGCGCGTTCTCGATTTCCGCGCGGCCGGCATCGGGCTTGGCAAGTGCGCCGATCGGCCCCTCCATCAGCACACGGGCGTAGCAGCGCAGCGCTTTGACGACCAGTTCGCGCTTGTTGCCGAAGCTTTCGTAGAAGCTGCTCTTGCTCAGTTCCGTTGCCGCCAGCAGCTCGTTCAGCGATGCCGCGTTATAGCCCTTGTGCCAGAACAGATCGAGCGCACGCTGGACGACCTGCTGTTCATCGAACTCTCTGGGGCGCGCCATCTGGGATCGGATATAGATTCTGGACTGATTGGTCCATAATCCGGTGCGCATTCGATGCTGTCAAGCATCGGCCGTTCGCAATCGACATTGGGCACTGCGCTTGCGGCTTGAGTGCTTCCTCGGACAGAAGCGGCCGCACTCATGAACATGCAGACAGCGAATGCCGTCGCGCGGCGGACATCGCCCATCGCGATCGCCGCAGTGATCGTCACGGCGCTGCTGCTCGGCTGCGGCAAACCTGCGGAGCCGAAGCCGGCGGCTGCCGAACCCGGCAAGCTGCGGGCGGAGTTGAACGTCGGTTATAGCCTGCTGTACCAGCAGGCTGACGGCATTCCGAAAATGAAATGGATCCTGATGTTCAAGGACAAGGGCAACGAGCTCGATCAGACTGCCACCGGCATGATGGAGTACTACAAGCAGCTGGCGCAGTCGATGGAGCAGGTTGCCGCGAAGAATCCGGCGCTGCGCCTCGATGCGGTGACGATGCCGGACATCCTGGTCGACACGCGCAAGGCGATCGGCATCGACATGGCCAAGGATTTTGCGCCGCTGGTCGGCAACAGCGGCGTCGCCTTCGAGCGCGAACTGGTGCTGATGTTCTACAACGCGCTCGACGAGCAACGCCACCTGGTCGGCGTGATGATCGAGCGCGAGCCGGAACCGGGATTGAAAAGCTTTCTGGAAAAGACCCGGACGCAGCTGGAAGGCAAGCGCAGCAAGCTGGAAGACCTGTTGAACCGTCGCTACTTCAAGCAATAAGGCCGCTGACGATCAGTTGAGCCCGTAGCCAGACCAGCACGGAAATCGGCGTCGACAAACGCCACTGCGCTTCGCTGGCCCCGGTGCCGACCTTGATGCCGAAACCGCCCTGAGCCTGCACTTCGCGAATGCCGTCTTCGTCCGTGCGGTCATCGCCGACGAACACCGGAATGCGATTGCGGAACGGCGCGCCGGACATCAAGGCGCGCACGGCAGCGTCCTTGCCGTGACCGTGACGGCGCGCTTCGAACACGCATTTGCCGCTGATGATTTCCAGATCGCTGCCCTGGGCGCTGACGATGTCGGTCACCACCGCGAACAGCTCGTTCTGCCGCTCCGGCGCCTGCCGGTAATGCACGGCCACGGCGGCGCGCTTGTCTTCGATCCAGACGTGAGGGTCACCAGCGAAGCGAGCATTCAGACGTGCCGCAAGATCACCGAGTGATGCCACGTCCGTCGTCGGGTTCGACGGATCATGACGAAGCTCGGCGCCGTGAATTCCAGCAGCGCGCAGCTTCAGCGGCTCTAGAAAGCCGTCCAGCGATTCGAGACTGCGCCCGGTGACGATCGCCAGCGCACCATCCAGCTGGCGTTCGAGCACAGCCAGGGTTTCCAGCAGCAATGCCGGCACGATGATCCGGTCCGGATGATCGGCGAGCGCTACCAGCGTGCCGTCGAAATCGAGAAACAGCGCGTGCCCGGCGGTGAGCGCCGGCGGCTGGTTCGACAGCTCGGTTTTCGGCTCTTTCAAGGCACCGCCGGCGTTGCGAAGAGAAGCATCAGCCATTCGGGCAGGCTCAAATACGGATGCGATTGCCGACCGCAACGGCCAACGGAAGTCCCAGCAGGGAAAGCAGGAAATAGAAAAGCATGGGTTCTCCGGGTACGGCCAGATTGAGGAGCTTGTATCCGGAAACGGATACGGCGATGGACTTTGTGAGCACTCCCCATGCCCGGCGTGCAATCGCTGATCGGGCAGCGACGCCATGCGCGGCATAGGCGCTCATGCATCAGCAACCGGGAAGAGCTGGCATTTTCTACACGGACCAGCACCGCACTCGGTAATTCCGGTGCCGATGGCGTGCCGCGATCGCTGTCGCGGCCTCGGGAATGGCAGTTGCTCATTACCTCCCATGAATTCACCCGCATCGGCATTCCATGCCCTGCATTGCTCCATCACTCGAGAACAAAAATGAACATTCAAAAAAGAAACTTCCTGCTGACCGTTGTTACCGCCATGGTCTTGGCAACTGGCGCCTTTGGCGGCGGACAGGCCGTTGCGGCGGCCACTGCCGAAGAGCTGAATGCCGACGGCGAGCGCGCCCTCAAGGCCTTGTACAAGAGCAATCCGACGGCCGAGAAGCTCGCCAAGGAAGCCAAGGCGGTGCTGGTGTTCCCGAACATCGTCAAGGCCGGCCTGGTCTTCGGCGGCTCCTATGGCGAAGGCGTGCTGACCAAGGGCAGCACGGTGTCCGGCTACTACAACTCGATCTCCGCGTCATGGGGCCTGCAGGCCGGCGCCACGACCTATGGCTACGCCATTTTTCTAATGAGCGATGCCGCGATCAAGTACCTCGAGAAGTCCTCTGGCTGGGAATTGGGCACGGGCCCGTCCGTGGTCGTAGTCAACGAAGGCGTTGCCAAAAACATCTCGACTTCGACCGTCCGCAAGGATGCCTATGCCTTCATCTTCGATCAGCAGGGCCTGATGGCGTCGCTGAGCATCGAAGGCACCAAGGTCACCCCGATCAAGCGTTGAGCTTTTTGCGAATGGAGTCATGCGGCGGGAACGCCGCATGCTCCAGATCTGATGAAGCATTAATGAACACGTATTCGATCACGATCACCCCAACCAGGCTGGATTGAAGGAGGAAGGACAAATGCTGCATTACACAATCGTATTTCTGGTCATTGCACTGATTGCTGGCGTGCTGGGCTTCGGCGGCGTCGCCGGCACCGCAGCAAGCATTGCCAAGGTTCTCTTCCTGGTCTTCCTGGTCCTGTTCGTGATTTCGCTGATCAAGGGCCGCCGTCCTCGTCTGGATTTGTGATTTGCAGTTATGCAGGAAGTGGAAGAAGCAGACGTAAACAGCAGCAAGTTTTCTCATTCAACATTTCAAGCAGCCCACACCACACATCGAGTAGTACTCGAGAACTGACATTCAACAGGAGCTTCAAATGAGCACGAACAAAACCGCCGATGCCACCAAGAAAGCCGTCGATGATGCCGCCTCCAGCGCAGCAGCCGACAAGGCCAAGGGCCACACCAAGGAAGTGGTCGGCAGCATCAAGGCCAAGGTTGGCAGCCTGATCGGCGACAAGGAACTGGAAGCCAAGGGCCATGCCCAGAACGCCGAAGGCAAGACGGATCGCCTGAAGGGCGAGATCAAGGAAACGATCGAAGACGTCAAGGACAAGGTCAAGGCCGGTGTCGAAGTCGTCAAGGAAAAGCTTACCGGCGACAAGAAGAAATAGTCGTCGGCGGTACTTCCGATGCACAGAAAAAGCCCCGGTGACGGGGCTTTTTCTTGTCTGGCCATTATTCGTGCAGGACCACTCCCGGCGTTTCAACGCTTGCGCCGGCCCGTTCATTCCGCTTCGCGGGCCATCAAGCCAAGCCACACGAAGCTCGCGGGCACGATAACTGACGCCTCCCTTGCATCCAGCCTGCAGTTCGCCCGAATCCGGCGGCCTTCAGCTCATGGATCGGCCTTTCCAGGCGTCACAAGAGGCAGGAATGATTTGATCCGCATGACCGACATCGTCGATACACCCACCGAGCCTGAAGGCGATACGCCCGAACGCGGCCTCGATGCCGGCGCGTCCGAACCTGCCGAGGCGGCAGGCGAGGACATGGTCACGCCGCTGCCGTCTCCCGGACTGGTGCCGGAGCCACGTCGCACGGTCAGGAAGACGGCCCTGCCGCGCAAGCAGCGCTTGGTCGCGGTATCGAACCGAGTCGGGCCGGTGCGTTCCGCCTCGAGAGCCGGCGGGCTGGCAGTGGCACTGGTCGATACGCTGCGTGAGACCGGTGGCCTGTGGTTCGGCTGGAGCGGCAAGATCGCCGACGAAGGCGCGGTGAAGACCGAGCGCTCCAGCGGCATCACCACCGCCACCCTGGATCTGAGCCAGGACGAGTTCGACGAGTACTACAACGGCTTCGCCAATCGCTGCCTGTGGCCGCTGTTCCATTACCGGATGGATCTGACTGCCTATGACCGCCGCTTCTACGACGGCTACCTGAGAGTCAACCGACGCTTCGCCGATGCCTTGGTGCCGCTGCTCAAGTCGGACGATCTGCTCTGGGTGCACGACTACCACCTGCTGCCGTTCGGCCAGGTGCTGCGTGAACTGGGCGTGCAGCAGCTGATCGGCTTCTTCCTCCACATCCCCTTCCCGTCGCGAGAAGTGCTGGCCACCCTGCCGCACCACCATTCGCTGGTACGCGCGCTGTTCTCCTACGATCTGGTCGGCTTCCAGACCGAAGCCGACACCGGCCGCTTCGTCGACTACGTACTCAACGAAGTCGAAGGCTCATCACTGGTCGGCGACGTCCTGCATGCCTTCGGCCGCAACGTCCGGGTCATGGATTTCCCGATCGGCATCGATACCGCCGAGTACGCCAGCTTCACCAATACCGAAGACGGCCGCCGCCAAACCGAGCGCGTGCGCGCCGCCCTGCGTGGCCGCGCGCAGATCATCGGTGTTGACCGGCTCGACTACACCAAGGGCCTGCCGGATCGCTTCATCGCCTTCGAGCATTTCCTCGACAACTACCCGGAGGCGCACGGCCGGGTAGAGCTGCTGCAGATCGCGCCGACCTCGCGGGGCGAAGTGCCCGAGTACGTGAATATCCGCGAGCAGCTCGAACAGGCAGCGGGGCGCATCAACAGCCGCCATGCCGAGGTCGACTGGACGCCGATCCGCTACATGAACCGCACGGTGTCGCGGCGGGCACTGGCCGGCCTGTTCCGCGCCAGCGCCATCGGCCTGGTGACGCCGCTGCGAGACGGCATGAACCTGGTCGCCAAGGAATATGTGGCGGCACAGGACCAGCAAGATCCCGGCGTGCTGATCCTGTCGCGTTTCGCGGGCGCCGCGCAGCAGATGTCGGCAGCGCTGATCGTCAACCCCTATGACCCGGTCAGCGTCGCCGAGAACATCAATCGCGCGCTGCAGATGCCGCTGGCAGAACGCCGTGCGCGCCATCAGACCCTGCTCCAGGGCCTGCACGACGAAGACCTTGCCCATTGGCGCCAACGCTTCGTGACGGCGCTTTCAGAAGCCAGCGCGACGCGCTGACAGCGGCTGGCAGGCGTTTCGAGCCCTCATCGGCAAGAGCTGCGCCGATACGCCCTTTGGTCTTGTAATTTTTATCAGCGTTGTCGCAAACACGCTGAAAGCGCCTGCGGCAGGCCGGGCACGGCACTTGTTGTTACCTGGACACACTTCAGTCGATTCCAGGGAAAACATGCTCCGAGCCACGCCAAAATCGACCGCAGCTGCTGAAGTCGGGACGCTGCCCGCCAAGTCGCGGACCCAGCGCTCGACTCGCGGCGCGTCGGTTGCGCCGGCATCGGTGTTCTTCCTCGACGTCGGCAAGGCCGGCCCGGCACGCGAATGGCCGGCGCTGTTCGACCGCTGTGCCGCACTCGGTTGCGATGCCGTGCTGCTGTCCTCGCCGTTCGTGGCCGATCAGCTGCTGCCGCCGCAGGGCACCACCGATGCCGAGCCGGCGACCAAGATGCTGGCGCTGCTAGTGCAGGAAGCGCAGCAGCACGGCTTGGCGCTGTATCTCGATGTGCCGCTCGACCGCGCCGCCGCCGGCAGCCCGGTGGTCGTCGAACATGCTGACTGGTTCCGCGTGCCGCCGCGCCACGACGCCGCCGCGCTCGATCCGCGCCGCGCCGCGCCGCCGGTCACCTCTCTTGAACTCAGTGCCGCCCCGGCGCAGTTGCCGGCCGTCACCCGTCACTGGCGGGCGCAGCTGAGCACCTGGCTGGATACCGGCATCGCCGGCTTCCGCTTGGCTGCACCCGCTCGCCTGCAGTCACTGCAGCAGGCGCTGGTCGGCGATCTGGCTACGCGTGCGCAGTTCATCGACTGGCGGCCGGCCTCGCTGCTGCGCGCCGGGCTCAAGTCCAGCGATCCGGCCGTCACCATGCTGGCGCTGCTCGATGGTCCGCTCGACCAGACCGCCAACGGCAGCGACGAAATGCTCGAATGTGCCTGCTGCCAGGTGCGCGCGCTGGCCGCCGGTGCCACGCATGGCGTGATGCTGCCGATGGATTTCGGCCGCGCCGCGCTCGATGCCGAAGGCCATCTGCGGCCAACCTCGCTAATCACCGAAGCCCTGCAGACGCCGGCCGAGCCGAAGGTCGAGAAGGCTGCCAAGGCAAGCCTCACTGCCAAGCGCGCGCAGACCAAGGTCAATGTCGATGCGGCACTGGCGGCCCGGCGCATCGTCATCGCCAATCTGGACCCGAGCATCGATGACGGCCGCTATCCGTCCAAGCGCGTGGTCGGTGACAGCGTCGTCGTCGAAGCCGATGTCTTCACCGATGGCCACGATCAGCTTGCCGTGAATCTGCTCTGGCGCCCGGTGGGCGCCGCGAAATGGAACCGTTCGGTGATGCAGCCGCTCGGCAACGATCGCTTCCGCGGCCGCTTCACCTTGCCAGAGCTCGGCCGCCACGAATTCACCGTCGAAGCCTGGCGCGATGCCTGGGCCAGCTTTCGTAGCGAGCTGCGCAAGAAGCATGGCGCCGGCCAGAGGGTCACGGTGGAGATCGACGAAGGCCGGCATCTGATCGAAGCCGCGGCCGAGCGCACGACGAAGCCGCTCGCCGAGCCGCTGCGCAAGCTGATCGACCGCCTGGCAACGGCCAGCGAACGCGATCGCATCGAGCTGCTGCTCGATCTCGATACCGCCACCGCGATGGCCGCTGCCGATGACCAGCCGTTCGCCACGCGCCTGGAACCGGGTGCCCAGATCGATGCCGAGCGCAGCGCCGCGGCCTTCGGTGCCTGGTACGAAATCTTCCCGCGCTCGATGAGCGGCGACACCAGCCGTCACGGCAATTTCGACGACGTGATCGCCGCACTGCCACGCATCCGCGACATGGGCTTCGACGTGCTCTACATGCCGCCGATTCATCCGATCGGCAAGACCAATCGCAAGGGCCGCAACAACACGCTGACACCGGCGCCGGACGATCCGGGCAGCCCGTATGCGATCGGTTCGCCGGATGGCGGCCATGACGCGATCCATCCGCAGCTCGGCACCCTCGAAGACTTCCGCCGCATGCGCGACGCCGCTGCCGCGCACGGTCTGGAGCTGGCATTGGATTTCGCGATCCAGTGCTCGCCGGATCATCCCTGGCTGAAGGACCATCCGGAATGGTTCGCCTGGCGTGCCGACGGCACCATCAAGTACGCCGAGAATCCGCCGAAGAAGTACGAGGACATCGTCAACGTCGATTTCTATGCGCCGGGCGCCAAGCCGGGCTTGTGGCATGCGCTGCGCGACGTGGTGCTGTTCTGGGTTGGCGAAGGCGTCAACATCTTCCGTGTCGACAACCCGCACACCAAGCCGCTGCCGTTCTGGGAATGGCTGATCGCCGAAGTGCGCGGCCAGCATCCGGAAGTGATCTTCCTGGCTGAAGCCTTCACCCGGCCGGGGCCGATGCTGGAGCTGGCGAAGATCGGCTATTCGCAGTCGTACACCTACTTCACCTGGCGCAACACCAAGGCGGAGTTGACCCAGTACCTGACCGAGCTGAACACGCCACCGCTGCGTGACTGCTTCCGTCCGCATTTCTTCGTCAACACGCCGGACATCAATCCGGTGTTCCTGCAGCACTCGGGGCGCGCCGGCCATCTGATCCGCGCCGCGCTGGCGGCCACGCTGTCCGGACTCTGGGGCGTCTATTCCGGCTTCGAGCTGTGCGAAGCGCGGGCGATTCCGGGCAAGGAGGAATATCTCGATTCCGAGAAGTACCAGCTCAAGGCCTGGGACTGGCTGCGGCCCGGCCACATCACGCAGGAAATCACGGCGCTGAACCGCATCCGCCGCGAAAATCCGGCACTCCATTCGCAGCGCGGCCTGGAATTCCACACCGCGCTGAACGACCAGATTCTCTATTTCGAGAAGGCGACCGAAGACCGCGACAACGTTCTGTTGATCGCCATCAATCTCGATCCGCATCACCCGCAGACGGCGAATTTCGAAGTGCCGCTGTGGCGCTGGAAGCTCGCCGATGACGCGGAGCTTGCCGCTGAAGATCTGCTCGATGGTTCGCGCTTTGTCTGGCGTGGCAAAAACCAGACCCTGCGGCTCGATCCGGCCAAACCGTACGCCATCTGGCGCGTGCGGCCGGTCCACACCCATCAACAGGGAGCCTGATATGGCACTTGGCAACGCACCACCGATCCAGCATCAGCCTGCTCATCCAGCCGACGCGCAATCCGCGCTCAGCAATGATCCGCTCTGGTACAAGGATGCGGTCATCTATCAGCTGCACATCAAGTCCTACTTCGATGCCAACAACGATGGCGTCGGCGATTTCGCAGGCCTGGAAGCGAAGCTCGACTACATCGTCGAGTTGGGTGTGGACACCATCTGGCTGCTGCCCTTCTATCCCAGCCCGCGCCTCGATGATGGCTACGACATCGCCGACTACCGCGGCGTGCATGCCGACTACGGCAACCTGAAGGACGCCAAGCGCTTCATCCAGTCGGCCCACGATCGCGGCCTGCGGGTGATCACCGAACTGGTCATCAACCACACCTCGGATCAGCATCCCTGGTTCCAGCGCGCCCGCAATGCGCCGAAGGATTCCAAGTACCGCGACTGGTACGTGTGGTCTGACACCAAGGAAAAGTACCTCGGCACCCGCGTGATCTTCTGCGATACCGAGCCCTCGAACTGGACCTGGGACCCGGTCGCCGAAGCGTTCTACTGGCATCGCTTCTACGCCCATCAGCCGGATCTCAACTTCAACAATCCGGCGGTGCTGAAGGAAATCTTCGCGGTGATGCGCTATTGGCTCGATCTCGGTGTCGACGGCCTGCGCCTCGATGCCGTGCCCTACCTGATCGAGCGCGAAGGCACCTCCTGCGAAAACCTGCCGGAGACGCATGCGGTGCTGAAAGCGATCCGCGCCGCGCTCGATGAGAAATACAGCAATCGCCTGCTGCTCGCCGAAGCCAACCAGTGGCCGGAAGACGTGCAGGAATACTTCGGCCAGGGCGACGAATGCCACATGGCCTTCCACTTCCCGCTGATGCCACGCATGTACATGGCGATCGCTCAGGAAGACCGCTTCCCGATCACCGACATCATGCGGCAGACGCCGGCGATTCCCGACAACTGTCAGTGGGCGATCTTCCTGCGCAACCACGACGAGCTGACCCTGGAAATGGTCACCGACGCCGAGCGCGACTATCTCTGGCAGACCTACGCCAGCGACAAGCGCGCGCGCCTGAACCTCGGCATCCGTCGTCGCCTCGCCCCGTTGCTTGAGCGCGATCGCCGCCGCATCGAACTGCTGAACTCGTTGCTGCTGACCATGCCTGGCACGCCGGTGATCTATTACGGCGACGAGATCGGCATGGGCGACAACATCCATCTCGGCGACCGCGATGGTGTGCGCACGCCGATGCAGTGGTCGCCGGATCGCAATGGCGGCTTCTCGCGCGCCGATCCGGAACAGCTGGTGCTGCCGTCGATCATGGGCACGCTGTACGGCTTCGAATCGGTCAACGTCGAATCGCAGAGCCGTGATCCGCATTCCCTGCTGAACTGGATGCGGCGCATGCTCGCCACCCGCAAGCAGCACAAGGCCTTCGGCCGCGGCACGATCCGCTTCCTGCATCCGTCGAACCGCAAGGTGCTCGCCTACTTGCGTGAGTGGGAAGGCGAAACCCTGCTCTGTGTCGCCAACCTGTCGCGTGCACCGCAGGCCGTGGAGCTGGATCTGTCCGAATTCTCCGGCCGCGTGCCGGTGGAGATGGGCGGCAACTCGGTGTTCCCGCCGGTGGGCCAGCTGACCTATCTGCTGACCCTGCCGCCGTATGGTTTCTACTGGCTGCAGCTGTGCACCGCCGCCAACATGCCGAGCTGGTACAAGCCGGCGCCGGAGCAGATGCCGGAGCTGACCACGATGGTGGTTCGCCGCGGCATCGAGGAACTGCGCGATCCCCAGCACCGCACCGTGCTGACCCAGGAAATCCTGCCGGTCTATCTGCCGAAGCGGCGCTGGTTCGCGTCGAAGGACGTGGCGGTCGGCACCGTGCGGATGGCCGACACCACCTTGCTCACCAGCGGTGACCGCAACCTGGTACTGGCCGAAATCGAGGTCGGCGATCCTGCCGCCGAGGCGCGTTATCTGATTCCCCTGGCCCTGGTCTGGGACAACGAAGTGGCCCGCGCGCTGCCGCAGCAGCTGGCGCTGGCCCGGGTCCGCTTCGGCCGCAAGGTCGGCTTGATGACCGATGCCTTCTCGCTCGAACTGCTGCCGGTGGCGCTGCTCGAAGCGCTGCGCAGTTCGCAGACCGTGCTGTCCCGCGAAGGCGGTGAAGTGCGCTTCATCGGCGAGCCGGGGCTGGATGCGATCACCTTGTCATCGCCACCCGCCGTCCGCTGGATCGCCGCCGAACAGTCGAACAGCTCGGTGCTGATCGAAGAGACGGCGGTGATCAAGATCGTTCGTCGCATCCGGCCGGGTCTTAATCCGCAGACCGAGATGTCGCGCCATCTGACGACACAGGGCTTCAAGGCGATTCCGGAACTGCTCGGTGAGATCGTCAAGCATGAAGCCGATGGCGTGCAGCGGACCATGGCGATCGTCGAGCGCTACGTCCACAACGAAGGCGATGCCTGGGCTTGGACGCTATCCTGGCTGCAGCGCAGCTTCGAGCCGCTGAGTCTCACCGATGCCGCCGAGGAAAACGTCCGCGAAGCCTTTGCCGGCTACGCGCTGACCGCCGCCGCGATCGGCCGCCGCCTCGCCGAGATGCATGTGGCGCTGGCAGTCGACAGCGACGATCCGGCCTTCAAGCCGACAGCGACCACAGCTGAGGATATCGCCGGCTGGGTAGCCGACGTGCGCAAGGAACTGGATCAGGCGCTGGCCCTGCTCGGCAGCCGCCGCGAATGGCCGGATGCCGAAACCCAGGCTGCCGCCAGCGAACTGCTTGCTGCGCGCGAAACCCTGTATGCCAAGCTCGACAGCTTCAAGAAGCTCACTGGCACGATGCTCAGCACGCGCATCCACGGCGACTTCCATCTCGGTCAGATCCTGGTCGTGGCCGGCGATGTCTGCCTGATCGACTTCGAAGGCGAACCGGGCCGCTCGCTGATGGCGCGACGTGCCAAATCGAGCCCGCTGCGCGATGTCGCCGGCTTGCTGCGTTCGCTGCATTACGCCGCACTTTCTTCGGCCACCGCCCAGCCGGAAGCGGGCGCAACGATGCCACGCGAGCGCTCGCTGCTGCGCCACAAGCTGACCGGGCAGTTCCATGTCCAGGCTCAGACCGCCTTCCTGAATGCCTATCGCGAGGTGGCGGCGACCGCCGAACGTCAGTGGTTCGATGAACAGAGCTTCCAGCCGCTGACCGATCTGTTCCTGCTCGGCAAGGCCGCCTACGAGGTGCAGTACGAAGCGGAATCGCGCCCAGCCTGGATCGGCTTGCCGATCGAAGGCCTGCTGGCGCTGGTCCGCTCCTTTGCCACCCCTGCCACCCAGGAGGCCGTCCATGCCGAGGTCTGATTCGTCATCGGAAGATACCGTCGACAAGCCAACCGCTGCCAAGGAAGCCGCCAAGAAATCGACGGCCCGCAGCAGCCGCGCGAAGACGGTGAAAGCACCGTCAACGGAAACGCCTGAAGCGAAACCGGCAACCGTTGCAACCGTGCAGGCCGTGGCCAAACCGAGCCTCGATCAGGATGCGATTCGTGCGCTGGCCGAAGCCCGCCACGGCGATCCGTTCTCGATCCTCGGTGCGCATGCCGCCGAGCGCGGTCAGCGAGTCCGAGTGTTCATGCCGGGCGCTCGCGCCGTGCATCTGCTGGCCGGTGACGGCGATCAGGCACTCGGCGAGCTTTCGCGTACGGACGAATCCGGTCTGTTCGAAGGCATCCTGAGCCCGGCACAGCCTTATCGCCTGCGGGTCATCTGGCCCAATGACGGCAATGCCGACGGCGAAGGCATCGAGCAGATCACCGAGGATCCGTACACCTATCCGCTGCTGCTCGGCGAAGTCGATCTCTATCTGTTCAACGAAGGCCGGCATTGGGAGCTGGGCCAGCAGTTCGGCTCGCAGACCGTGGTCATCGACGACGTTCCAGGCGCGCGCTTCGCGGTCTGGGCCCCGAACGCGGTCGCGGTATCGGTCGTCGGCGATTTCAACAGCTGGGATGCGCGTCGCCATCCGCTGCGCTTGCGCAGGGCTTCCGGCGTCTGGGAGTTGTTCGTCCCGCGAGTCGCCGAAGGGGCCGCGTACAAGTACCACATCGTTGGAAGCCAAGGCCCGCTGCCCTGGAAGGCTGATCCGCTTGCACTAGCCACCGAAGCACCGCCGGCCACCGCGTCCAGAGTGGCGTCGGTCAGCACTTTCGAATGGCGCGATCAGGACTGGCTGGCCGAGCGTGCCGGCCGTCAAGGGCCGGACGCACCGCTGTCGATCTACGAGGTGCATGCCGGCTCCTGGCTGCGTCCCCAAAACAACGAAAATGGTAGCGATGATGCCGAGCAGACGCTCGACTGGTCCGCGCTCGCCGACAAGCTGATTCCGTACGTGCAGGCGATGGGCTTCACCCATGTCGAGCTGATGCCGATCATGGAGTACCCGTTCGGCGGCTCCTGGGGCTATCAGCCGCTGAGCCTGTATGCGCCGAGCGCGCGTTACGGTTCGCCGGATGATTTCCGTCGCTTCGTCGACCGCGCCCATGCTGCGGGCATCGGCGTGATCCTCGACTGGGTGCCGGCGCATTTCCCGACCGATGCCCACGGCCTCGCCCGCTTCGATGGCACCGCGCTGTACGAGCACGCCAATCCGTTCGAAGGCTGGCATCAGGACTGGAACACGCTGATCTACAACATGGGCCGCCGCGAAGTGCGCGGCTTCCTGATCGCCAGCGCGCTAGAGTGGCTGGAGCGCTTCCATGTCGACGGTCTGCGAGTCGATGCCGTCGCTTCGATGCTCTATCGCGACTACTCCAGAAAGCACGGCGAGTGGGTGCCCAACGTCCACGGCGGCCGCGAGAACTATGAAGCGATCGAATTCCTGAAGACGCTCAACACCGTGGTCAGCGAACGTCATCCGGACGTGTTGATGATCGCCGAGGAATCCACCGCCTGGCCGAACGTCACCCGGCCGGCGAACGAGAACGGCCTGGGCTTCAGCCACAAGTGGAACATGGGCTGGATGCACGACACGCTGGACTACATCCGCACTGATCCGATCTACCGCAGCTACAGCCATGACCGGCTGACCTTCGGTCTGGTCTATGCGTTTTCCGAACGCTTCGTGCTGCCGATCTCCCACGATGAAGTGGTGCACGGCAAGGGTTCGCTGCTCGACAAGATGCCGGGCGATGCCGCGCAGAAGCTGGCCAACCTGCGCGCTTACTTCGCGTTCATGTGGACCCATCCCGGCAAGAAGCTGTTGTTCATGGGCTGCGAGATCGCCCAGCCGCGCGAATGGAATCACGACGCAGCATTGGACTGGGCTCAACTCGACGATCCCGGCCATCGCGGCGTGCAGAGCCTGGTGCGCGATCTGAATCATCTATATCGCGAGCTGCCAGCGCTGCACACGTTTGACTGCGATGGTCTCGGCTTCGAATGGATCATCGGCGACGATCGCGCCAACAGCGTCTTCGCCTTCCTGCGTCGCGGCCGGGTCGGCGATGCGTCGGTGCTGGTGGTCGCCAACTTCACGCCGGTGACCCGGCACGCTTATCGCGTTGGCGTACCGCAGCTCGGCCACTGGCGCGAGTGCCTGAACAGCGATGGCCAGCTCTACGGCGGCAGCAATCAGGGCAACGGCGGCGGCATCGAAGCCGATGCCATCGCGGCTCATGGCCAGCCGGCCTCGCTCAATCTCACCTTGCCGCCGCTGGCGGTGCTGATCCTGCAACCCTCCTTCGAGATTCCTGTATGAGCAGCAGCGCAAACCCTTTACAGCGTGGCCGACCGTATCCACTCGGTGCCACGCCGGATCAGCATGGCGTCAACTTCGCGGTGTTCTCCGCCAATGCCGATCGCATGCTGCTGTGCCTGTTCGATGAAGGCGGCACCGAAACCGCTCGCCTGCCGATGCCCGATTGCATCGACGAAGTCTGGTGCGGTTATCTGCCCGAAGCGCAGCCCGGCCTGCGCTACGGCTATCGCGCCGAAGGCCGCTACGAGCCGAAGGCCGGCCACCGTTTCAACGTCAACAAGCTGCTGACCGATCCCTACGCCAAGCAACTGGTCGGTGACGTGAAGCATGGCCCGGAGCTTTATGGTTACCGGCTCAATGCCGCCCGTGCCGATCTCAGCTTCAACGATGCCGACAGCGCTGCGCTGATGCCGAAGTGCCTGGTCACCAACGATCACTACGACTGGCAGGGTGTGAAGAAGCCGGACGTGCCGTGGTCGGAAACGGTGATCTATGAAGCGCATGTGCGCGGCATCTCGATGCGTCGCGACGGCATCGAGGACAGCAAGCGCGGCACCTTCGCAGCACTCGCCGATCCGCGCTTCATCGATCACCTCAAGCAGCTCGGCGTCACCGCCGTGGAACTGCTGCCGATCCACGCCTTCCTGGACGAGCCGTTCCTGGAAGAAAAGGGCCTGAGCAATTACTGGGGCTACAACACGCTTGGCTTCTTCGCGCCGCATCCCGCGTATCTGTCGTCCGGTGATCCGAACGAGATGCGCGATGCCGTGAAGGCGCTGCATGCGGCCGGCCTCGAAGTGATCCTCGACGTGGTCTACAACCACAGCTGCGAAGGCAACGAGCGCGGCGCCACGATGTCGTTCCGTGGGCTGGACAATGCCAGCTATTACCGGCTGATTCCCGGCCAGGAACGCTATTACGTCAGCGACAGCGGCTGCGGCAACACCATGAACCTGCCGCACCCGCGCGTGCTGCAGATGGTCATGGATTCGCTGCGCTGGTGGGCCACGGCCTACCAGATCGACGGCTTCCGTTTCGATCTCTGCTCGACCCTCGGCCGTGAGCCGACCGGCTTCGATCCGAACGGCGGCTTCTTCGATGCGATCCGTCAGGACCCGGTCTTGAGCGAAGTGAAGCTGATCGCCGAGCCCTGGGACATCGGCCCCGGCGGCTATCAACTCGGCCATCATCCGCCGGGCTTCGCCGAGTGGAACGACAAGTACCGCGACAGCGTGCGCAAGTACTGGCGCGGTGATTCCCATCAGCGCCCGGAACTGGCCGATCGCCTGCTCGGCTCATCGGCGACCTTCAATCATCGCCGCCGCAAGCCCTGGGCCTCGGTCAACTTCATCTCCGCGCATGACGGCTTCACCTTGCACGATGTCGTCACCTACAACGGCAAGCACAACGACGCCAACGCCGAGAACAATCGCGATGGTTCGGATTCGAACTGGAGCAACAACTGGGGCACGGAAGGCCCGAGCGATGACGAAGGCATCAACGAGACGCGCGAGCGGGTCAAGCGCTCGCAGCTGACCACCCTGGTGTTCTCGCAGGGCACGCCGATGCTGCTCGGCGGCGACGAGTTCGGCCGCACTCAGGATGGCAACAACAACGCCTTCTGCCAGGACAACGAGCTGAGCTGGCTGGACTGGTCGCTGCTCGATACGCCGGCCGGCAGCTCGCTGTACGCCTTCACATCCAGGCTGCTCGAACTGCGCAAGGGCATGCCGATCCTGCACAGCCTCGACTTCCCCACCGGCGAGGAAATCCCCGACGCCGGGGTGCGCGACATCGAGTGGTTCAACACCGAAGGCGATCCCTTGATGCCGGACGAATGGGACGACGCCGAGGGCCGCTGTCTGGCGCTGCGCCGCGCCAAGGTCGGCCCCGACAACACCATGCTGGTGCTGCTGCTCTGCAACTCCAGCAACCAGGACGAAAGCTTCAAGCTGCCGCCGCCGGCACTGGGCTGGCATCTGCTGATCGATAGTGCCGAAGCGACCACCGAAGTCAGGCCGATCACCGAAGACGCACTGCTGGTGCGGGCGCATAGTGTTTCCTTGCTCAGCGCGCAGACGGGCGGCCCGGCAGGCGAGGCTCCCGCAGAGGCCGAAGCCGCGTGAATGGGCCGATGACAGCCGCGCGCTTCCCGTTCGGTGCGCAACTCCATGCCGCGACCGGCATGGTCTTCTTCAGGCTCTGGGCGCCGAACTGCACAGCGGTTTCGCTGCTGCTGGAAGGCCAGGAACCGGTGCCGATGAACGCCGTACGCGCCGGCTGGTACGAGGTGCAAGTTCCCTGTGCTGCCGGTGCGCGTTACAAGTTCCGGCTCGCAGACGGCACCGATGTCCCGGATCCGGCATCGCGCCAGCAGCAGGACGATGCCCACGGCTGGAGCATCGTCGTCGATCACGATGCCTATCCGTGGCAGCACCCCGACTGGCAGGGCCGGCCGTGGTCGGAAGCGGTGATTTACGAGCTGCACGTCGGCGTCTGCGGCGGCTTCAAGGGCGTCACCGCGAATCTCCCCGAACTGGCTGCGCTCGGTGTCACTGCGATCGAGCTGATGCCGATCGCGCAGTTTCCCGGCACCCGCAACTGGGGCTACGACGGCGCGTTGCCATTCGCGCCCGCGGTGGCCTATGGCACGCCGGACGAGCTCAAGGAATTGATCGACACCGCCCACGGCCTGGGACTGATGGTGCTGCTCGATGTCGTCTACAACCACTTCGGTCCGGACGGCAATTTCCTGCATCTGTTCGCCAGCGATTTCTTCCGCGAGGATCGCAGCACCGGCTGGGGCGCGGCGATCGACTTCCGCCGCAGGCAGGTGCGCGACTTCTTCATCGAGAACGCGCTGCACTGGCTCAACGACTATCGCTTCGATGGCCTGCGCCTCGACGCCGTGCACGCGATCGACGATCCCGATTACCTGTTCGAGTTCGCTCGTACCGTGCGCGGCAGCGTCGCGCCGGAAAGACACATCCATCTGATCGTCGAGAACGAGGACAACTGCGCCAGCCTGCTCGATGGCGCCTCTCCGAGCTTCGACGCGCAGTGGAACGACGACGGCCATCATTGCCTGCATGTGCTGCTGACCGGCGAGCACGAAGGCTATTACGCCGATTACGCGGTGACGCCGGCCGAGAAGCTGGCCCGCTGTCTGGCCGAAGGTTTCGTCTATCAGGGCGAGCATTCGGAGCATTGCGGCCGTACGCGCGGCGAGCCGAGCAAGGCCTTGCGCTCGACCGCCTTCGTGCTGTTCCTGCAGAACCACGATCACATCGGCAACCGCGCGTTCGGCGAACGCCTGCTGACCCTGTGCCGCGCCGATGCCTTCCGCGCTGCCGCTGCCCTGGTGCTGCTGTCGCCGCAGATTCCGTTGCTGTTCATGGGCGAGGAAGACGGCGCTCGCGAACCGTTCCTGTTCTTCACCGATCACCATCCGCAGCTGGCCGAGCAGGTAAGGGTTGGCCGGATCGAGGAGTTCTCGAAGTTCGAAGGCTTTGCCGATAGCGCCGACAGCCCGACCTTGCCGGACCCGAACGAGCCGACGACCTTCGCGGCCTCGGTGCCGCAACCGACCGCCGAGTCCGCGCTGTGGCGTGCGTTCTACGGCAGCCTGCTGGCGCTGCGCCGCGAGCACGTGATGCCCAGCCTCGCCGGCATCGGCCAGCGCGAGTCCGCCGTGCTCGGCCGCGCTGCAGTCAGCGTCGGCTGGCTGAGCGGCAATACCTGGCTGCGGCTGTACGCGAATCTCGATGAGGCACCGGTCGAGTTCGAAATGGCTCCTTCGGCCAAGCTGCTCTACGCGAGCAGCGATGAAGCCGAAAGCGACGCCGCGAAAGGTTTGCTGATCGGCTCGAGCACGCTGCTGTTCAGCATGCAGGCGGGGACACCGAAGGCATGAATGTTTTGCGCTCGACGGTCCGCCTGCAGTTCAACAAGGACTTCACCTTCGACGACGCCACCGCCTGCGTCGACTACTACGCGAAGCTCGGCATCAGCCATTACTACGCCTCGCCGATCTACACCGCGCGCGCTGGCTCGGCGCATGGCTATGACGTGGTCGACTTCGGCGCGGTCAATCCGGAACTCGGTGGCGAAGACGGACTGCGCCGGATGGTCGCGCGCTTGCGTCAATTCGGCATGGGCCTGGTCGTCGACATCGTGCCCAATCACATGGCGGTCGGCGAAGCCGATAATCCCTGGTGGCTGGACGTGCTCGAATCCGGCCCGGCCAGCCGCTACGCGAAGTTCTTCGATATCGACTGGTCGCCGCCGGACGAGGCACTGCACGGCAAGCTGCTGGCGCCGTTTCTCGGCAAACCTTTCGAAGCGGCACTCGCCGATGGTGATCTGAAACTCGGCTTCGATGAGACGCGCGGCAGCTTCCATGTCGACTACGGCCCGCATCGCTTTCCGATCTCGCCGTTCGATTACGCCGGAATCACCAAACCGCACTCGATCGCCGAGGCACTGGCCCGCTACGACCACAGCACCGAAGGCACCGAGCGGCTTCGTCAGCTGCTGCTGGGCCAGCACTATGTTCTGGTCGACTGGCATGAAGCCGGCGCCCGCATCAACTGGCGGCGCTTCTTCGATGTCACCAGCCTGGCGGCGATCCGCGCCGATCGCGACGAAGTGTTCGAAGCCACGCATGCGCTGCCGCTGCGGCTGTATCAGGAGGGTCTGGTCGATGGTTTCCGTGTCGACCACATCGACGGCCTGGCCGATCCGGCAGCCTATCTCGCACGTCTCCGTCAGCGGCTCGATCTGCTGCACGCCGAACGGCCACAGCAGTTCGCGCTGGAAACGCCGTGGCTGGTGGTCGAGAAGATCCTCGGCCACGGCGAAGTGCTCAGAGATGATTGGCAGACCGATGGCGCCACCGGCTACAAGTTCATGGATGCCGTCTCCGGCCTGCTCCACGATCCGGCCGGCGAAGCGCCGCTGACCGAACTCTGGGAAAGCTTCACCGGCGAGCACGACGACGCTTCGCATTACGCGTATCGCGCCCGCAAGGAACTGGCGGAATCGAGCTTCGCCGGCGATGTCGATGCGCTGACCGCGCTGCTGATGGACTACGCCGCCATCGCCACACCTGAGTGGCGCATCGATCCGATCAACATGCGCGTGGCGCTGATTGAATTCCTGGCGCACTTCCCGACCTATCGCAGCTATGTCGGCGAAGACGATGCCGACATGCACGACCGCAAGGTCATCCTGGTCACCCTGCAGGCGATCGAGGCGCAGGGCATCCACGACGATGGCCGCGCGCTGACGGTGCTGGTGCGCTGGCTCGACGCCGCACAGGACCAGTTGCCGGCCGAGGCCGATGAAGCCACGCAGCGCGCCCATCGCGCCCTGCAGCGGATGCAGAAGCTGCTGCCGGCGCTCGATGCGAAATCGGTCGAGGACACGGTGTTCTATCGCTACGGGCGATTGCTGTCGCGCAACGAGGTCGGCAGCTGGCCCGGCCAGTTCGCGATGACGCCGAAGGAATTCCACGCGCTGAATCTCGATCGCGCGCTGAGAGTGCCGCGCTCGATGGTTGCCACCGCCACCCACGATCACAAGCGCGGCGAAGACACCCGCATGCGCCTAGCCGTGCTCAGCGAGTTGCCGCGGCAATGGGCGGCCACCGTGCAGCGCCTGCACGAAGCATCGAACGGCCTGCGCACGGACAGTGACACGCCGACGCCGGCCGACGAGCTGATGCTCTACCAGACGCTGGTCGGCTCCTGGCCGCTGGATCTCGATCTGGACGACCGCCAAGCCATCACTGCCTTTGGAGAGCGCGTAGCCGGCTGGCAGCTGAAGGCGCTGCGCGAAGCCAAGCTGCTGACCAGCTGGGCGCATCCGGATGAAGCCTTCGAGCACAACAACCGTGCCTTTCTCGATGCGCTGCTGAGCAATCCCGCGATCGTCCAGATACTGGCCGAATTCGTCGCCCGCATCGCGCCGTACGCAGCACTGGATGGCCTGTCGCAAACCCTGCTGCGGCTGACCGTGCCCGGCGTGCCTGATCTCTACCAGGGCACCGAGTTCTGGGATCTGAGCCTGGTCGATCCGGACAACCGCCGGCCGGTCGATTACCTCGCGCGCCGGCAGGCGCTGGATGCTGCGGCCCCGCCGGTCGCGCTGATCGATCGCTGGCAGGACGGCCATGTGAAGCAGGCGCTGATCGCTGCCGCGCTGGCGCTGCGCAAGGCGCTGCCCGAAGTTTTCGAGACTGGCAGCTACGAGCGCCTGGCGATCATCGGCCCGCAGGCGAACAGCACCTTCGCCTTTGCTCGCCGCGCCGGCACCGACGTGGTGATCGCCATCGTCACCCGGCTGGGCGCGCGGGCCGACAAGGCGATCAGCTTGCCGAAAGTCGCCATCGGCCACTGGCAGGACAGCGCGGTACTGCTGCCGGCCGATGCTCCGACGGCGCTCTACGACGCCCTGGGCGGCGCCGCCGTGGCCGCAGACGGCGGGCGGATCACCCTGTCCGATGCGCTTCAGGACCTGCCGGTGGCGTTGCTGCGCTACCGGATTTGACGTCGACCAAACGCGCACTTACCGGCGGCGCCCAGGTTTTCCGGTAATTCCTGCCCAGGTCGCTTCTGCGTCGCGTGGCGTGCCCGCCAGCTGCGGGCACGCCATGTGCTCCCTCAAGGCTACAAGCCAGGAGGATGCGCCATGAACCAGACCCTGAATCGCGAGGTTGCCAAGCAGCTTTGCCCCCAGCAGGAGCAAGGCTGATGTACGACCAACAGTTGGGCGAGCAGTTTGATAGTGGGCTGGGCGATCCGATCGAACTGGGCCATCAGGCGATCACGCGATCGCTGCCGACACCCGCCGGAGAGGCCCTGCGCGCCCGGATCAAGGCCGCTTTTGCTGATGTCGCGGCCGCTGGCGAGCCCAGCCTGGACACGCTGCAACGGGCGCTGGAAGCCGATGCCGAAGTGTCGAGCGTCAACGATCCGGGCACGCCACGGCACTGGTCCGCCTACAGCACCGATGAACTCGATGGCTACGCAGGGCTGCTGCCGATGCTGAGCGTCGCCAACTGGCGCTTCCATCTGCCGGCATTTCTGCTTGCCGCGCTTGAAAAACTTTCCCTTCCCGTCTGGGAAACCGGCCTGCCGGGCGCGGTGCTGTTCAACCTGACCTATGCCGCCGACGACCGCGTCTGGTCCCGCAAGCTGCTCGATCGCTTCCAGTCGCTCGACGCGCCGCAGACGGCCGCGGTCTGCGCCTTCCTCGAATTCGTCAGCGACAACCCGCATCAGGAACCGCTGCGCGGTCTCGATGCCGAGAAAGCCCTGCGTCGCTACTGGCGTCTGCAGGAACGCGCGCAGCCGACGATCAGGGCCGGTGCAACCACCGCCGGACGCGGGCAGATCGATGCCATGCCCGCACGCAGCCGCAGCGCCGGCAAGACCAAGACATTGGGCGCCCTGCTGTCGGTGCTGCGCGCGCCGGTCAACGCCCGGGCTTGAGCCTCACTCAAGTCGCCCGATGGCCCATCTGCAATGGGCCATCGGACGGCGGCGACAACTGCTCGATCAGGAAATCGATGAACACCCGAACCCGCCTCGGCGTCCGGGTGCCGCCAACGAACAAGGCGTGAATCTCCTCGGTATCGCCAGGGTTGTGGTCTTCGAGCAGCGCGACCAACTTGCCTGCAGCGATATCGGCTTCGACATGGAAGCTGCCCAGTCGCGTGATGCCGACGCCCTGCAGGGCCAGTTGAGAGATCGTCTCGCCATTGTTCGCCTCGATGTTGCCACCGACGTCCAGCACGTAATCCCGACCTTCACTGCGGAACGGCCAGCCCGGATCGGCACGCCTGAAGTTGAAGTTGAGGCAGTTGTGGCCGAACAGGTCTTCAGGCACCACCGGCGTACCGGCGCGCGCCAGATAGGCCGGCGACGCCACGATGGTTCGGCCATTCGAGCCCAGCCGCCGGGCCGTCAAGGGACTGTCGGCCAGCGGCCCGAAGCGGATTGCGACATCGGCCTGCCCGGCGAGCACATCGGCCAGCGCATCGGTGACGCTGATATCGACCAGGATCTCCGGATAACGCGCGACGAAGCCGGCTAGCAGCGGAACGATGGTCAGCCGGCCATAAGCCGGCCCGACGCTGACCCGCAGCCGGCCGCGCGGTGCGGCTTGCCAGGCGATCGCGTCTTCGGATTCGGCGAGATCGGCCAGGATGCGGCGCGCGGCCTGATGATAGGCGTTGCCTTCCGGCGTCAGGGTCAGCGTTCGCGTGGTGCGGATCAGCAGGCGCACGCCCAGCCGCACTTCGATGCGGGAAATGATCCGGCTCAGCGCCGACGGCGTCAGCCCCAGTGCCCGTCCGGCGCCTGACAGGCTGCCGGCACGGACGACGGCATCGAAAGCTTCCATCTCGCTGGCACGATCAATCATCGGCTGGGCCCATCTGTGATTTCAAGGCAAAGGTACTGGTCCTGCTCTCTATTTATTGAAAGGGCATGAAAGTGTCTATCTTTGCGTCACGCTCAATTACGGCCATTACGGAAAAGATCATGAAGTTCAATACCGCCATCCTGGCGCTGGCCATCGGCGCCTTCGGCATCGGCGTCACCGAATTCGCGCCGATGGGCATGCTGCCGGTGATCGCCAGCGATCTGGGCGTGTCGATTCCGACCGCCGGCCTGCTGGTCAGCGCCTATGCCTTCGGCGTGCTGCTCTGCGCGCCGCTGATGACCTTGACCACCAGCCGCGTGCCCCGGCGCACGTTGTTGATCGCGCTGATGGCCATCTTCACCGCCGGCAACCTGCTCGCGGCCCTGTCCGAGAGCTACACGACGCTGCTGTTCGCGCGCGTGCTCACCTCGTTCTGTCACGGCGCGTTCTTCGGCGTCGGTGCGGTGGTCGCCGCGCGGCTGATGCCGCAGGACAAGCGCGCCAGCGCCGTCGCGGCGATGTTCATGGGCCTGACCATCGCCACCGTCGGCGGCGTGCCGCTGGCGACCTGGGCGGCGGAACAGTTCGGCTGGCGCAAGGTGTTCTGGGCGGTTGCCGGGCTGGGCGTGCTGGCCATGGTGTCGCTGCGGCTGGCGCTGCCGAAACTTCCGGCCGATGCCGGTGCCGACATGCGCGCCGAGCTGCGCGTGCTGGGGCGGGCACCGGTGCTGAAAGCCCTGGCGCTGACGGTGATCGCCTCGAGCGCGATGTTCACCGTGTTCACCTACATCGCCCCGATCCTGCTGACCGAGGCTCACGCCTCGACCAGCTTCGTCGCCTGGATGCTGGTGATCTACGGGCTGGGCCTGACCGCCGGCAACTGGCTGGGCGGGCGTTACGCCGACCGTTCGGTGGACGGCACGCTGATCGTCACGCTGGCGAGCATGGTGGCGCTGCTGGTGCTGTTCTCGGTCGGCATGCATTGGCCGCTGCCGGCCGCGGTGCTGATCTTCCTCTGGGGGATCACCAGCTTCGCGGTAGTGCCACCGCTGCAGATGCGGGTGATGGCCGCCGCGGGCGATGCGCCGAATCTGGCATCGGCGATGAACATCGGCGCCTTCAACCTCGGCAATGCTGTGGGTGCCGTGGTCGGTGGCGCGGTGATCAGCGCCCATCTGGGCTATCCGGCAGTCGCGCTGGCCGGGGCGGTGATGGCGGCGTTTGGCCTGGCTTTCGTGCTGGTGCTGAGGCCGCCGCGCATCAAGCCCGCGGACACCTCCGGCCTGCCGGCGACTCCTGCCGCCTGAGCCCAGGCTCCCTCGCGGAAGCCTGCTGACCAGGACTTTTGAAGCCGCACTGAACGAACTGCAGCGCCGGGCACGCGCCCTGCTGCGGGTCAGCGCCGAAAGCAATCGGTGCCGCCGTTCGACGCTACTTCAGGAGCCTGGTCATGTTCGCGAAAACCTCCTCGTCCATCCTCGCCGGGACCCTGCTGGCAGCCGTCTGGTTGTCGACGACGGCTGGCGAGCGTCTTCATGACCAGGCGCAGCAGCTGCAGGCAATTGCCGACACGACCATCGTCGATGCCGACGGCCATCGCTACGGCCTTGCCGCGATGAGCTACGAGGAACGAGCCACGCAGGGAGTCGACGATGCCGTCGGCAGTCTGAAGGACAACGACGTCCGCATCGAAGCGCCGGTTGCCGAGCCAGCGCCCGGATCGACGGTGAAGCTGTACTGGCCCGCCGGTCCGGGACCGTACTCGGTGGTGGTCTATTACCGCGAAGCCGGCAGCGCCAATAGCGATACCGAACATGCCGGCGCCGCGCGGGCGCTGGCGAAATCGGCTGATGCCGTCGTGGTGTCGGTCAGCCTGCGCACTGCCGCGGCCGGCGTCACCGACGTCGACTTCCGCAGCGGCGACGACCGTGAAGCCTATGGCGCCTACCAGTGGGCGCTGGCCAATGCCGACAGCCTGGGCGGCGATCCGCGCCGGGTCGTGGTCATGGGCGAAGGCCTGGCTGGCCCGGTGGCCATGGCCGTTGCCGCCCGAGCCCAGCAGGCCAATGTGCCGGCGCCCTACTACCTGGTGCTGGTCAACGCACCGACCACCAATGTCTCGGTGCAGCCGGCAGCGGCTACCACAGCGTCCGCCACCAGCTCCCATCTCTGGGACATCGCCCTGCCGGCGGCCGCCGCGGAATCGGCAAGAAGCACGGATAAAAATTACAGGGCCATGTAGAACTGGCGCAGGCCAGAATTTCAAAAATAAGCCCAAGCATTTGTTCTAGAAAGATTTTTATGGATGGCACGGACTGTGCCCCTTGAACGTCAACAGTCCTTTCGCCGCCCTCAAAGCCGGAGCCGTTGCAATGACCCAGTCCTCATTCTCCATTGCCGCCAGACAGCAGCTGTCCGCTTCGCCGCAGCTGCAGCAAGCGATGCGTCTGCTGCAGATGTCGGCGCTCGAATTCCAGGAAGAATTCCAGCAGGAGCTGGCCAGCAATCCGTTTCTCGAAGAAGGCGAGCCGGGTGAGCAGGGCGCTGAAGTCGTGGCCGCCGAACAGGCGAACGACAACGCCGCGCTGCGTCAGGACGGCGAATCCGGCGAAGGCATTGCCCAGTTCGAAGCGGAGAGCGATCGCTACACGGTGGACGGCGTCGAAGTGTCGTCCCTGCAGGCCGCGGACTGGAACGAGCTGCCAGCCCCCGGCTTC
Organism: Nevskia ramosa DSM 11499; assembly: GCF_000420645.1. Classification (NCBI taxonomy): domain Bacteria; kingdom Pseudomonadati; phylum Pseudomonadota; class Gammaproteobacteria; order Nevskiales; family Nevskiaceae; genus Nevskia; species Nevskia ramosa. The sequence goes on from NZ_ATVI01000006.1 coordinate 392,856, forward strand.
GAAACGCTTTCCCGCGGTGTCAGCGGCGATCCGGAAGCCGATCCCTGCAACTGGATCTCGGCCGAAACCACGCTTCGCGAACACCTGCATGCGCAGGTCTGCGGTATCCAGCTCGACGAGCGTCAGCGCTTCGCTGCGGTGCTGGTCATCGAAACCCTCGATGACCACGGCTACCTGCGCGATGACGTCGCCGATACCGCGCTGGCCCTGGAACTGGAGCAGCCGCTCAGCGAAGCCGAAATCGCCGAAGGCATCCGCATCGTCCAGCAGTTCGATCCGGCCGGCGTCGGCGCCCGCGATCTGCCCGAGTGCCTGATGCTGCAGCTGCGTGCCACCGCCGTCGGCACCCCGGGCCGCAGCCTGGCAATGAAGCTCACCGGCCATCTCGAACTGCTGGCCAAGCGCGATCATCGCGAACTGCAGCGGCGCCTCGATTGCAGCGAGCCGGCGATCCACGAAGCCCATGCGCTGATCCGCACCCTGGAGCCGCACCCGGGCGCGAACTTCGCCGCCGCGCGGGTCGACTACGTGGTGCCGGATGTCATCGTCGTTCGCCAGAAGGGCAAGCTCAACGCCGTCATCAATCCGGCGGTCATGCCGAAAGCCCGCCTGAACAGCGGCTGCATTGATCTGTTGCGCATGTCGCGTGACGGCAAGTACCCGGCGATGCAGCAGCAGCTGCAGGAAGCCCGCTGGCTGCTGCGCAACATCGAACAGCGCTACGTCACCATCAAGCAGGTTGCCGAAGCGATCGTCGCGCGCCAGCGCGCCTTCTTCGAGTACGGCGAGATCGCGCTGAAGCCGCTGCTGCTGCGCGAGATCGCCGACGAACTGGGTTTGCATGAATCCACGCTGTCGCGCGCCACCAGCAAGAAGTACATGGCGACGCCGCGCGGCACTTTCGAATTCAAGCATTTCTTCTCGCGCAAGCTCAGCACCGACACCGGCGGCAGCTGCTCGGCCACCGCGGTGCGTGCGGCCATCAAGGAAATGATCGAGGGCGAGAATCGCGACGCCCCGCTGTCCGACGTCAGCCTCGCCAAGATGCTGACCGAGAACGGCATCTGCGTCGCTCGCCGAACCGTTACCAAATACCGGAATCAGCTAAAGCTGCCGCCGGTCGAAATGCGGTGCCAGCCATGAACAACCAGCAGACCCATCACGAATATTCGGCCGATAACCAGAGGCCGTTTTCGCACTCGGGCTCGCAGCCCGGCGAGCACGGTTCTGTCCAGCCCAACGGCGACGAGTATCTCGGCACCGTCCTGATCGTCGATGACGAAGCCAGCAACAGCGAGCCGCTGGAAGCCATCCTCACCGACAGCGGCTATCGGGTTTACACCGCTGCCAATGGCGTGGACGGGCTCGAGCGCATGGATATGGTGACGCCGGAACTGGTGATTCTCGACTTCATGATGCCGCTGATGAACGGTGCGGAAATGGGCCGCCGTCTGCGCGCCAACCCGGCGACCCAGAACATCCCGATCGTGATGAACAGCGGCACCAGCGAAGACATGGTCCGGCAGAATTTCACTGGTTACGACGCTTTCCTGCGCAAGCCCTACAACGTCGTCGAACTGCTGAGCGTGGTGCACAGGCTGCTGGAGTCATCGGCGGACAGGAGATGACAGCGGCGCGCGCGGCACGGCGTCAGCACGGAGAGGGATCACGGCCCGCGAGGTCGCGATTCACCCCGTTGCTGATGAGCGTGCTGGCTGCCGCGGCGATCTCCGCCTGCGCCAGCAGCAAGCCGCCGGAAGAGCCCGACAGCGTCGCCGTGGCCAAGCACGTCAACGATGCGAAGTCGGTGGCCGTCAGCGAACCGGCGGCGAAGTTTCTGGTCGAGATGGTCGATGCCCGGCTGATGGACTTCGAGGAAGGCCAGCTCGCCGCAAGGCGCGGCAGCACTGAGGCGATCCGCGATTACGGCCGTCTGATGATGCGCGACCAGACCCGGCTGCTGAGCCGCCTCGAACTGCTGGCGCTGGAAGTGCAGGTGACGGTGCCGGCGGTGATCAGCGACGACAAGCGCGATGGCCTCAACGATCTGATCGACTCGGACAGCGAACACTTCGACCAGAATTTCATCAGCTCGATCCGCATCGACCACAAGCGCGATGTCGGCGAGTTCAAGAAGGCAACCGCATTCACCGATGCCGCAGTTGCCGATTTCGCGCGTCAGGAACTGCCCTTGATCCAGTCTCACCTGGATGGCATCAACGCGATCAAGAAGTCCCACTGAGTTCAGCGGGGCGCGGTTGAGATTTCCCCTCTCATCGCGCCTGGCTTGCCTGGCCAGCAAGCCGCAACGCGACTGGCCACTATTCCCCCAGGCCATGCCGGCACCGCTGACTACGCGTTGCCGCGCACCGGTGCCAGCACCGCGATCGTCGCGATCAATTCCTTGACGATCACCGGCTTGGCCATATGGGTCTGGAAGCCGGCTTCGAGCGCCCGCGCGCGATCCTCGTTCTGGGCGAAGGCGGTCAGAGCGATCGCCGGCATCGTCGGCTGGCCCCGGCTCTTCTCGAACTCGCGGATCAATCGCACCGTTTCGTAGCCATCCTGGCCGGGCATGGCGATGTCGCAGATCAGCAGATCCGGCTGCTGCTCCTTGCCGAAGCCACGCCGGATCACCGTCACCGCTTCTTCGCCGGACGACAGCACGTCGACCACTGCACCGGTCTGCGACAGCAGCACCGCCAGCGGATCACGCGATTCGACGTGATCATCGACCAGCAGCAGGCGCAGCCCGCTCAAGCTCGGCAAGGTGCCCGCCTGATCGAGCGGGAACGGCACGATCGCCGGCACCGCCGCCGTGCCGGACTTGCGCAATGGCAGACGCACCGTGAACACCGCACCGAGCCCTGGACCCGGGCTGGTGGCGATGACATTGCCGCGATGCAGTTCGCAGAGATTGCGGACCAGCATCAGCCCCAGGCCCAAGCCACCCTGGCCGCGGCTGTTGCCGGTTTCATCGCGCCGGAAACGCTCGAACAGCTGCGGCAGGAAATCGGCGTCGATGCCGCGGCCGTCGTCGCGGACTCTGATCACGGCGATATCGTTCTCGCGGCTGGCCGACAGCCAGACGTGGCCGCCGGAAGGCGTGAACTTGATCGCGTTGGACAGCAGGTTCCAGACGATCTGCTGCAGGCGGTCGGCATCGCCTTCGATGGCTTCGTCTTCGAGATCGATCTCGGCGTGCAGCTCGATGTGCTTGGCCAGTGCCTTGTCGCGCACGCTGGCGATCGACGCGACGATCACCGGCGCCAGCTTCACCGGCGTCAGCAACAGGCTCAGCTTGCCGGTGATGATGCGGGTGGCATCGAGCAGATCGTCGATCAGGCGCACCTGCTGCTCGACGCCGGTCTTGATGCCGGAGATCGCCCGCAGCATCAGCTTGTTGCCGTTGCCCGGCACGCTTTCCAGCACATGCGCCCAGTTCTGGATGCCGTTCAGCGGCGAGCGCAGTTCGTGCGAAACGATGGCCAGGAATTCGTCGCGGCCGCGTGCGGCCGCTTCGGCCTGCTTGCGCGCCTCGTGCTCGCGGGCCAGCAGGGTGTCGCGCTCGGCCTGGCCGCGCATGCGCTCGCTGATGTCGTAGACGATCAGCAACACCGATTCGAGTAAACCGCCGCGATCGAGCTCCGGCACTGCGCGGGCGCTGAAATAGCTGCGCTCGCGGCCATTCGGAACGGCGAAGTTGGTCGCCTGCTCGGCACCCTGGGCGAACGCGGCGGTGATGATTTCGGTGGTGGCGCTGACGTACTGCGGCGGGAAGCCGAGATCGTCCGCCGTGCGGCCGACATAGGCATCGCGGACCACGCCGAACGTCGATTCGGCAACTCTGTTGATGTACAGATAGGCGAGGTCGCGATCGACGCGGGCAATGAGGTCTGGCGCGTTCTCGGCCAGCGTCTCGAACTCGCGCTCGCGCTCGTAGAGCTTGCCTTCGGCCAGCGTCCGCTCGGTGATGTCCATGATCACCGCGATGAAGCCGGTGACCTCATCGGCGTCGTTCCACTCCGGCGTGTAGTTGGCGTGGATGTAGCGCTCACCGAGCGGCAACTGCACCCGAATCTGGTAATCGGCCGTCTCCCCGGACAGCACCTGGGTGACGTAGGGCTTGATGGCGGCCAAGGCCTGTTCACCGGCAACCTCCGCAATGCTGCGGCCGATGAATTCCTCCGGTGTTTCGGAGCGCATCAGCGCTGCGAACGCCTGATTCATGAATTGGTAGCGCAGGTCTCGGCCGATACGGGCAATGCCGATCGGCACGGCAGCCGTGATGGTGCGCAGTTCGCGCTCGCTGTGCCGCAGCTGCTGCTCGACCCTGCGGCGTTCGGTGATGTCGCCGAGCACGCCATAGCCGATCGAGGAGCCCTCGTCGTTGCGCACCAGCACCAACTGCGAGCGGACCCAGCGGATGCTCTTGTCGAGCCGGACGACTCGGTACTCGGCATCGAATTCGCTGCCGCCGGCCAGCGTCTCCGCGAATTCGGCCGCGACCCGCGACCAGTCTTCCGGATGGATGGCGGCGCGCCAGTCCTCGACGGTGTAGACGGCGCGCTTTTCCTCGCCGAAGAACAGGGGATAGATGCCGTCATCGCCATCGACCCTGCCGGTGGCCGGCTCGTAGGTCCAGGCAAACAGGTGCGCCGCGTCGAGCGCCAGCTGCAGGCGCCTGCCGCTGGCAACCTGCATCTGCTCCAGTTGCTTGCGTTCGGTGATGTCGGCCGCCACGCCATGCACCTCGGCGCCCTGACCATCCTCGTCGGCGATCAGGATGGCGCGGGCATCGAGCCAGGTGATGCTGCCGTCGATTTTCTGGACGCGGAACTCCTCGCGCAGCGGTGTACCGTCGGCCATCAGCTTGCGCAGCGCCGCTTCCACCCGCACCCGGTCCTTCGGGTGCAGACGCCGTCGCCAGGGGCCGAGCCGGCGGCAGGCTTCGGAATTCAGGCCGAACATCGCGCACAGCGCATCGGAAATCTTCAGGCGACGCGTCGGCGTATGCAGGGTCCAGACGTGCAGCTGCGCGGCTTCCATCGCCTGATGCAGGTTCTGTTCGCGCTCGGCCAGTTCACGGACCACGGTGCGCCGATCGGTGATGTCTTCGGCGATGCCGACCACCCGTTCGATCGAGCCGTCGACGGCCCGCACGGCGATGCCGCGATCGCGGATCCAGCGCTGCTCGCCGGTGTCGAGGACGATGCGGTACTCGATCGCGAAGTGGTCCTCGCCTTCCTCGGCCTCGCCCAGGGCTTCGAAGGCCGCCTCTGCCGCGTCACGATCGGCGCGGTGAATGTTGTCCAGCCAGCGCGACTCGCCGGCCAGCAGCGCGACTTCGTCGAAACCCCAGCAGCGGCTGTAGCTCGGGCTGACATAGATCTGTCGCCGGGGTTGCCAGTCGACGATCCAGAACACGTCGTCGACGTTTTCGATCAGTACGCTGAAGCGCTGCTTGACGTCGCGCAGTTCGGAACGCAGGCGGCGAGCGGCGGTGATGTCACGCAGGCCGATGGTCAGGTGCACGGCCTGGCCCGCAGCGTCGCGCTCGACACAGGCGGTGGCGTTCAGACTGCGCGCCTGGCCGTTGCGGCCGTAGCGGAAGTCGACTTCGGCGCTGTCGCCAGAGGCGATCAGCTCGGCGCCGATCTTTTCGATCGCCAGCAGATCACGCGGATGCACCCGGCTCAGACAGTCGCTGATCGGCAGCGGAACACCCGCCGGAAGATCGAGCAGCCGGGCGGCGGTTTCATCGAGCAGCAGAGTGCCGCTGCGCGGATCGCCCTCGCAGTAACCGATACCCATCGCTGCGCTGAGCCGCTGCCGGCGCGCCGCTGGCTCGTCAACCGGGCTTTTCTTGCTCACCACGGGAGTAAATCTTTCCATTGTCCGCACACACGGAAGACCGGCGCGATCGTCGATCGAACCGGCCGAAAAGACCGTGTCTGGTGCTCAAACTGCATGTTCTGGCCGCCCCATACCGCCCCATCATCACCGTCGGAGATTCCTTCCGGGGGAGGGGATTAGCAAGCGACGTACCCGGCAACCCTAATCGGCCGACGTCGCCTTGGCCGTGATTTCACCGCCTTCGACACCGGCGCCCTGCAGGCCATATTCCTCGAGCCGGTTGTAGAGCGTCTTCAGGCTGATGCCGAGCTGTTCCGCGGTGTACTTCTTGACCCCGCCGTACATCGCGAACGCGGCCAGGATCAGCTGCTTCTCGGCGGCCGCCAGCGACATGCCGACCGGAATCTCGATCACCGTCTCCGGCGCCGGGGCTTCGGTTTCGGAGGGTGAGGCGACGAGCGACAGCGCACTGCCGATGTCGATCACTTCTTCGCCCATGATGTAGGCGCGCTGCACGAAGTTGCGCAGCTCGCGGACATTGCCCGGCCAGCGATGCGCCGCGAGTTTGCCCAAGCCTTCCGGCGGGAAGGTCTTGTGGGTGTCGTGCGCCTGGTTGAGCTCATCGAGAAAACGCTGCGCGAGCAGCTCGACATCGCCGACCCGATCACGCAGCGGCGGCATCTGGATCGGGAACACGTTGAGGCGGTGATAGAGATCGGCGCGCAGCTTGCCGGAGGCCACCGCCGCTTCCGGATCGCGATTGGTCGCGGCGATGACGCGAACGTCGGTCTCCACTTCCTTGTCGGTGCCGATGCGCATGAACTTGCCGGTTTCCAGCACGCGCAGCAGTTTCACCTGCAGCTCGATCGGCATCTCGGTGATTTCATCGAGAAACAAGGTGCCGCCGTCGGCGCGTTCGAAATAGCCGCGATGCTGGCGATCGGCGCCGGTGAAGCTGCCCTTCTCGTGACCGAACATTTCGCTTTCGATCAGGTTCGGCGAGATCGCGCCGCAATTCACCGCCATGAACGGCTGCTTCGGCCGGCGGCTCATCTCGTGCAGCGTCTGCGCCGCCAGTTCCTTGCCGGTACCGCTTTCACCGATCAGCAGCACGGTGGCCGCCGTCGGCGCCACGCGGCTGATCTGGTCGTAGAGCACGCTCATGATCGGCGACTTGCCGAGCATGTGGCCGAAGTAGCCGACCCGCCGCAGTTCGCTGCGCAAGGCGCCGATCTGCGATTTCAGGTCCGACGCCTTCGGCACTCGCTGCAGGATCGAGCGCAGGCGGGCGATGTTGACCGGCTTGACCAGATAGTCCGCCGCACCGGCGCGCAGCGCGGCGATCGCGGTATCGACGCTGGCGTTGCCGGTGATCAGGATGATCTCGGTTTCGGAGCGGTTTTCGATGGCATCGATCAGATCGAGGCCATCGCCATCCGGCAGATGGAGATCGATCAGCACGATGTCCGGCTGCTGCCGGGTCAGCTGGATGTGCGCCGCCCGCAAATCCGCCGCGCAGGCCGTGGTGAAGCCTTCGGCTTCGACCAGCGCGGCCATTGATTCGCGCGTGTTCTCGTCGTCATCGACGATCAAGGCATGCGCCATTCAGCTTCTCTCCTGCTGCAACGTTTGATTCACTCTGCGGCTCCGATGCTTTCGCGCACCGTACCACCTTAATCGAAGCTGTCAGCCGCCCTCAACTGGCGATCCTCACGTGCCCCAGACGCGATCCTCGACCTTGCAGCGCGGGCCGTCGCTGGCGGCAGCGCCATCGGCATCCGCTGGACGCTCTTGTGATGCAGTTGGCGACGAAGCGGGCGTCGAGGTCGCGGTCATGCCGCCTTCGTTCTCCCAGCGATTCAGTTCGTGGGGCTTGGCGCCAGCGATCCTGGCCTTGCGCTCCGCTGCCGAACCGATACCGGAACGGATCAGATAACCCGCGGCGCCGGCGGCCAGACCGAAGGCGACCAGCTGCCAGTTCACTCGGCGTGCCAGCGGCAGGGCGAAGGCAATGACCGGCTTGATGGTGTCCAGCGCCGAGCTGGCGACATCACGCAGACGCGGCTTGGCGGCGTCGACAAAGTGCTCGGCTTTCGCGGCGACCGTCGATGCGGCGTCGTTCAGCGTGCTGGTATTGAAGTTCATGTTGGATTCCTCTCGAGAGTGGGATGCGCTCGGCTCACTTGTGGGCTGGCCGATCTGAAGCCCGTTGCTGCGGCAGCAGGCCCGATGGCCCCGACGGCTTTATGCGATCCGCCGGCCTGGCTGACCGAGCGCACCGTTTCGCTGACCGACACGGCGATTCGATAGGCGCTGACGAACTTCAGCACCCAGGCAAACCAGCTGGTGCTGCGCTTGGCCTGGACCGCGGGGTAGTGGCCCCGATGTCCGCTCGCCAGGGCCTTGTCGATCCGCCGGTTCCGGCTGCTGCTGCGCAGCGCCCTGAGGATCAGGAACGCCGCACCCGCGGCAAACAGTGCCGGCACGATCGCGCGAGTGTTCTTCTGCAATTGATTGAGGGTGTGCAGCGGACGCCGCAATTCTTCCAGCGTGCCCGCCAGTTGTTCGCGATCCTGCTCGATACGGGCGAGCACCTGTCTGCGTTGAGCCGCGTGATCCGCGTCGCGATCGCTCATTTCTGCTTGGCCTCCCTGATTTCCTGCTTGTCGTCGGCGAGCGCATTGACGCTGTCTTCGAACAAGGTCGACGCGGCAACGGCCCGGTAGGAATGAACGGCGCGCAGGGCGACGACGATGCAGGTCACGGCCAGGCCGACCACCACCGGAATCCGCCACTGCGTATCCCAGGTCAGCGCCACGATCAGCATGGCAATCAGCTGTACGGCCAGAAAGATCGACAAGGCGGCGAGCAGGCCGCGGCCGAGCAACTGCCCCAGCCGTACTCGCTCCTCGTGGATTTCCAGCTTGAACAGCTCGAAACGGCCTTGCAGGACGTTCATCGACTGCGCGACCAGCCGCCGCAAAGTATCGGACAGCGGGGGATCCGACAGGGGTTTATCGGCAACGCTACTTTGCGACGGGGTCACGAGTGTCGTGCTCCTTAGCGGCGCGAACCACTGCTGATGAAGCCGATCAGCGCACCGAACAGCGCGGCGACGGCGATCGCCTGCCATGGCTTCTCGTGCACGTAGGTATCGGTCGCGGTGACCGCCTGTTTGCCACGCTCCACGGCGTAATCCTGGGCGTTGGCAATCTGGGTGCGGGCAACCTTCAGGCTTTCCTGCAGCTTCTCGCGAAGGACAGCGATGCTGTCGTTGGAGACAGCGGCGGTCTGCCGCATCAGTTCCTCGGCGTTGCTCGCCAGATCGCGTGCGCTCGAAGCCAGGCTGCCGTTCTGCTGCTTGTAATCATCCATGGGTGTTCTCCTTTGAGGTGAAATGACCGGGACTGAAATCCCGGCGGGCTGCAGACGCTTTACTGCGTCACGGTGAGCTTGTTGTCGACGTCGGTGACGCCTTCGATGCCGCGGGCCACCATCGTGGCTTTCTTGCTGTGCTCGGCCGACGGCACCTTGCCGGTCAGCGCAACCACGCCATCGTGCGTTTCGACCTGAATGCTGCCGGCCTTGAGTTCAGGTTCGGCAAGCAATGCGGTCTTGGTCTTGGTGGTGATCCAGGTGTCGTCCACGGCCTTGCCGGTGGACTGCATGCTGGCGCCGGCGGGGCTGTCGCCACGCGCCAGTTCGGCGGACGCGTCAGAACTGGCCGGCGGCGTAGCGTCACCGTTGACGGTAGGTGGCTGCTCCTGCGGGACCGGGTTGGCCGGGTTCCGGGGCGATTCGCAGCCCGAAACGGCCAAGCCGCCGGCAAGGACCAGCGAAATCAGGGTGATGTACTTTTTCATGGTGCCTCCAGTGTTGAGGCCCGACAGCGGGCCCATGTCGAAACCGTCAGATGTCCTTCATCCAGCAACAACGAAGGGGAGGGAAAGCACATCTGCCGCCATCGATTTGATGATTTGAAATAGGCAGATTGCGTGCCCGCACGCCTGCGGCCGGCAGAAAGCGCTGCATCAAGGCTTTCAGCGCGTGGCTGGCGATTGCTTCGAGTAACCTTTACAACCGCTGGTAATTTCAGACCTGCAGACCGCCTTTGCCGCCATGCCCGCTCCCACCTTGAACGCGCCTTCTGACCAACCGGCCCCGAGCCCCCCTTCGGGCAACGATCCGGGGCTGACCGGCCTGATCGGCCAGGCGCCGGTGATGGTTCGTCTCCGCGATCAGATCCGCCGTGTGGCGCCGACCCAGGCCACGGTGCTGATCATTGGCGAGAGCGGCACCGGCAAGGAGGCGGTCGCCCAGGCGCTGCATACGCTGAGCATGCGAGCCAAGGGGCCGTTCGTGGCGGTCAATTGCGGTGCCATCGCGCCGAGCCTGATCGAGGCTGAATTGCTCGGCCATGAAAAAGGCAGCTTCACCGGCGCCGATCGCCAGCGCGCCGGCTATTTCGAGCGCGCCAACGGCGGCACCATCTTTCTCGATGAAGTCACCGAGATGCCGCTGGAGATGCAGGTCAAGCTGCTGCGCGTGCTCGAGTCACGGCGCTTCCAGAGAGTCGGCGGTTCGGAAACGATCAGCGCCGACGTGCGCGTGGTCGCCGCCACCAATCGCGACATGGAGGCATCGGTGCGCGAAGGCCGCTTCCGCGAGGATCTGATGTATCGCCTTGCGGTATTTCCGCTGCGGGTGCCGAGCCTGCGCGAACGCGATGGCGATGTCCCGGTGCTGGCGCAGCATTTTCTCGATGTGCTCAATGCCAAGGAAGGCAGCAAGAAAACCTTCTCTCGCCCCTATCTGCGGCAACTGCAGATGCAGCAATGGCCGGGCAATGTCCGCGAGCTGAAGAACACCGTCAGCCGTGCCTTCATCCTGGGCGACGACGTGCTGGACCTGCCGACCATTCCGGCCAGCGCCGCTCCCCGCAAGCCGACCCGGCGCGACGGTCATCTGCAGATCAGCATCGGCACCCCGCTGGCCGATGCCGAGCGCGAGATGATCCTGGCCACCCTGGAACATTTTGCCGGCGACAAGCGGCAGACCGCGCAGACCCTCGGGGTCAGTCTGAAGACGCTCTACAACCGGCTCGAGGCCTATCGCATCGAAGCCACCGGCCCCGACACCTCGAACGGCACCTGAGCCGACGAGCGAAGCGTCACCGCGCCCATCCTCGGGCATGCCGGATGCTGAATCCTTGGCTCCAGACCAGGACACCAACGAGGAGCGCGGCAATGAGATGGAATCGCATCGATAGCTGGGACCAGATCAAGACCACCGTCACGGCCGGCGTCGGTGATGACGACGCGCTGACGGTACGCCCGTCGAACCTGACGACCATCGACAACTCGATGCCGCCGCCGCGTCCGGCTCAGGAAGCCGCAGCGTCGGTGCGCAATGTTTCCAGATACGCCATCAACACCGCGTAATTCGCGGGCTTGACCATGTGCTTGTCGAAGCCGGCTTCGCGGGTCTTGCGCAGATCGTCGTCCTGACCCCAACCGGTCAGGGCAACCAGGAAAATCCTGTCGCCGCCCGGCCGTGAACGGATATTCCGCGCCACTTCGTAGCCGTTGAGCTTGGGCAGGCCGAGATCGAGCAGCACGACGTCGGGCCGGAAGGTTTCGACCATTTGCAGCGCTTCAAGGCCGTCGTGCGCCATCGCCGTTTCGTTGCCGCCCATGTCGAGCAGCAGGGACAGCGAAGCAGCCGCATCCTCGTTGTCGTCGACCACCAGGATGCGCCAGCCCGGCGATGCCGCAGTGGTCGCCGCGACCGCGTCGGCCAACTCCGCATGCACTTCGGCGGAGCGCTCGGTGATGATCGGCAGGCGCACCACGAACTCGCTGCCCTGGCCGGCGCCTTCGCTGAACGCGCGCACCGAGCCGCCGTGCAAGCCGATCAGCTGCTGCACCAGGGTCAGGCCGATGCCGAGACCGCCGTGGGACCGTTCCTGCGACTGATCAACCTGAGTGAACAGCTCGAAGATGCTGTTCAGCCGATCCGGCGCAATGCCGATGCCGGTGTCCTTGACCGACACCGCCACTTCGCTGCCTTCGCAGGTCGCGGTCAGCTCGATATGACCGCCGGGATCGCTGTACTTGCTGGCGTTGTTGAGCAGATTGCTGAACGACTGCGCCAACCGCACCGGATCGGCATCGAGGAACACCGAGGCTGACGGCAGCGTGACCGTCAACTGATGACGCGCCGCATCGATCGCGGGGCGGCTGGTTTCCACCGCCATCTGGATGATCTGCCCCAGCTCCACGCACTCGCGGCGGAGTTCGATCTTGCCGTGGCTGATCCGGCTGACATCGAGCAGATCGTCGACCAGGCGGACGATCTGCCGGACCTGCCGCTCCATCACCCGCGAGGCGGACTGAACGGTCGTCTGATCCTCGGGAAACAGTTGCACCGTACGCAGGGCGTTGCTGATCGGCGCCAGTGGATTGCGCAGCTCGTGGGCGAGCATGGCCAGGAAGTTGTTCTTGCGCTGATCGGCTTCGGACAACTGGGCAGCGATGTCACGCAGCTCGTTCGAGATCTGTTTCTGCTCATGGATATCGGTATTCGAGCCTATCCACAGCAATATCTTGCCGGCTTCGTCGGTCAGCGCCTTGGCGCGGCTGAGATGCCAGCGATACTCACCGTCGAAACGCCGGAACCGATGTTCGAACAGATAGGGTTCACCGGAACTCACCGCCTGCTGCCAGGCCTTGATGTTGTCGGCCACGTCGTCGGGGTGGATGGACTCCGCCCACGACCAGCCGCTGAGCTCCGCCATGCTCAGGCCTGTGAATTCCGACCAGTGCGGGTTCAGGTAGTCGACGTCGCCATTCGGCGTGGCGGTGAAGATCTTCTGCGGCATTGCATTCATGACCGACTGCAGCCGCCGCTCGCTGGCCGCCAGCTGTGTCTCGGCCTGGTGCCGCTCGGTGACATCGCGGAACACCAGCACGCAGCCGACGATCTCGCCATCCTTGCAGCGGATCGGTGCGGCGCTGTCGTCGATCGGCCGCTCGAAGCCATCGCGGGTAATCAGCAAGGTGTGATTGGCCAGCCCGACGATGATCCCTTCGCTCAAGGCCCGTCTCGCCGGATTGGCCACCGTGTTGCGGCTGGTCTCGTTGATTATCCGGAACACCTGCTCGAGCGGCTTGCCCAGGGCATCGGCCAGCGGCCAGCCGGTCAGGGCTTCCGCCACCGCGTTCATGTTGGTGATGGCGGCATCGCAGTCGGTGGAGATGACGGCATCGCCGATGCTGGCCAAGGTGGTCCGCAGACGTTCCGCCTGTTCGGCGATGACTTGCTGCGCGGCATCGAGCTGCCGCAAGTGCCTGCGCAGCAGCAGCAGATAGGCGGTGATCGCGGCCAGCGCCAGCAGGCCGGACAGCCCGCCGCTGATCAGCGCGGTTTGATAGGTGCGCTCGTAGTGCTGCTCGCGCACGGTCAGCAGCTCGCGCTCGTCGGCAATCATTTCGCTGACGATGGTGCGCAGCGCATCCATTTCCTGCTTGCCGCGATCGAGCACCTGCAGCTCGTGGCCGGCGTCGAAGCCGCCCGCCTTCCGGTACTCGATCAGTTCCACCATCGTGCTCAGCCGCGCCTGAATGCGCTGGCGCAATTCTGTAAACCGCGCCTGCTGCCGCCCGTTGTCGGCAACCAGGCGCTGCAGTTCGTCGGCCGCTTCGCCCACGCTGCCGACGGCCGCGATGTACGGCCCTAGATAGCGAGGTTCACCGGTCAGCAGATAGCCGCGCTGGCTGCTTTCGGCGGTGGTGCTCAGCAGTACCAGATTGTCGAGACCGTGGATCACGTCCTGGGTGTGCGAAACCCAGTAGGAACGATCGTGCAGCTGGCGAATGTTCGCGACTGCCAGGACCACGCTGATCACCAGCAGGATCACCGCAACGGCGGCGCCCAGAAAAAGTGTCGCCTTGAGTGGAGCCTTCATCGCGTTGCGCTTGCCCGAACCGGGAGTTCTTGTTGGCTGCCGCAGGGAAATCTTGCCGGTTTCGTAGTTTAACTGGCCGGCCCTATCCAGTGCCGTGCATTCGAGACGTTCCTGCAGGCCGCACCCCACACCCGGGCTCGGGACTTGCTGATGGACCATCCAACAGTTTTCGCGCGATCGGAAGGCGATCAAGCGAGCGTCACGGACAGATATCTGAGCGGTGTTTTCCCCCAGGAACACAAAGGAAGTACCGACATGCCCGACATCCTGCTGCACCCGCACAACCATCTGCTTGCCGCGCTTTCCGCCGAAGTGAAGCAGCGGCTGGCGACCGATCTGAAGCTGGTCTTTCTATCGCAAGGCACGGTATTGCAGGGCGGTGGACAGCCGCTGACCAAGGTCTACTTTCCGGCTGGCGCCATCGTCTCCCTGAGTTGCCAGACCGCCGGCGGTGAAGGTGCCGAAATTTCCCAGGTCGGCAATGACGGGCTGGTCGGCATTGCCGCATTCATGGCCGACGACAGCGGCCCGACCGTGGCCGTGGTGCAGAGCGCCGGCTACGCCTATTCGGTGAGCGGACAACGGCTGCGCGATGAAGCCGGCCAGCATCCGGCGATGCTCAGCTTGATGCTGCGCTACACGCACAGCCTGATGCTGCAGACAGCGCAGATGGCCGTCTGCAATCGCCATCATTCGATCGACCAGCAGCTGTGTCGCTGGCTGCTGCGCTTCGATGACCATCGCCCAGGCCAGACGCTGAGCATCACCCACGAACAGATCGCCAACCGGCTCGGCGTGCGCCGCGAGAACATCACCCGGGCCACGCTCAAGCTGCACAAGCTCGGCGTGATCCGCTGCGGCCGCAGCGAGATCACCGTGCTCGACCGCCGGCACCTCGAACGCCTGAGCTGCGAATGCTACGGCGCGATCCGCAAGGCCAACGAACGTCTGCTGCCGCCACCGGCCGGCCGGGTTCGCTGGACGGACCAGCCGTTGACGGCGGTGACGCGGCTGGCCGATCGCCTCGAAGTGCGCGCTTGAATCAGCCGAGCACCGCCAACCGCCGCTGGTTCCATGTCCGCCACTGGCGCTGGGACCGGCGCTGGTCCTGGTGGCTGGCGATCGTCATCGGCGTCGGCATCGCCGCAAGACTGGCCTTGCCGTATGCGATGAAGGGCTGGCTGAACCAGCGCCTCGCGTCGCTGGGCAACTATCAGGGCCATGTCGAGGACGTCAGCGTTTCGCTGCTGCGCGGCTCGTACCAGTTGCGCGGCGTGCACATCCAGCAGATCAACAGCGCCGTCGACGAGCCCTTGTTCGCCGCGCCGGTCATGGACATCCAGGTGCTGTGGTTCGCCTTGATGAAAGGCACCGTGGTCGCCCGCATCCGCGCGCTGGAGCCGACCATCAGCTTCGCCGCCGGTCACCGCGACAAGGCTGCGCAGACCGGCAAGGGCGTCAACTGGGCTGATCTGCTCGATCAGCTGACGCCGTTCCGCATCGACAGGCTGGAGATCGTTTCCGGGCAGGTGCACTACTACGATCTCTACAGCAAGCCGAAAGTCGACGTGCATCTCGACCAAGTGGAAGCGGTGCTGACCAATCTGACCAACGCCGGGGAAAAACAGGGCGATCGAGTGGCCGATCTGCAGCTGGAAGCGCTGGCGATGGCGCAGTCGAAGCTGACCCTGGATCTGCAGATCGATCCCTTCGCGCTGCAGCCGGACTTCGCCTTGAAGATGAAGCTGCTCGGCCTGCAGGTGGCGCGCATGCGCCCGGCGATGCAGGCCTACACGCCGTTCGATCCCACTGAAGGCAAGCTCGACGTGGTGCTGGAAGCCACCGGCAAGGACGGCGGCGTCGAAGGCTATGTGAAACCGCTGTTCACCGATCTCAAGGTGGTCGACTGGAAGCAGGAAATGAAGGGCGAACACAACCCGTTCGAACTCGCCATCAACGCCGTCGGCAGCGTGCTGAATCTGGTTCTGCAGAACCAGGCCAAGGATCAGCTCGCGACCCGCATGCCGTTTTCGGGGCGGCTCGATGCGCCCAATGTCGATGTCTCGACCTCACTGATCAATCTGCTCAAGAACGCCTTCGTTTCGGCATTCGAGCCCAAGTTCGAGCGCGACGCGAAATCGAAGTAGCGGCCGGCCCTGCTGCAGACTTGGCCTGCGGACATGGGAATGGGGCTTGCTCCCCGTTGTCATGACTCACAGCCAGAGAAACTAGCCATGGCGTACGACACCGCAATCACGCCCGTCCGCTACAGCCCCGACCTCGAGCAGCTGGAAGCTGATGAAGCGGAGACCCTTGCCGGCCTCACCGACAGCCTGCGCAAGATCAGCGAAACCACCTATGCCGATTCCGGCCATGCGATGCGCGGCGTGCACGCCAAGTGTCATGGCCTGCTGGCCGGCGAGATGACGGTTGTCGACAAGTTGCCGGAATCACTGCGCCAGGGCCTGTTCGCGAGGCCCGGCCGCTATCAGGTGATCCTGCGGCTGTCGACAATTCCCGGCGACATCCTGCCGGACAAGGTTTCCACACCGCGGGGCCTGGCGCTCAAGGTGATCGGCGTCGAAGGCGCACGCCTGCCCGGTTCGGAAACCGCGACCACCCAGGACTTCGTGCTGGTCAACGGCCCGGCATTCTCGGCGCCGAACGCGAAGAAATTCCTCGGCAGCCTGAAGATGCTGGCCAAGACCACCGACAAGATGGAAGGCGTCAAGGTGGTGACTTCGGCGATCACGCAGGGTGTCGAGAAAGTCGTCGAAGCCCTGGGTGGCAAGAGCTCGACGCTGATGACCCTGGGCGGACATCCGGAAACCCACATCCTTGGCGAAACCTTCTACAGCCAGGTGCCGCTGCGTTTTGGCGATTACGTGGCGAAGATTTCGCTGGCACCGGTATCGCCCGCCTTGACGGCATTGACCGGCGCCAAGCTCGATCTTTCCGAACGGCCCGATGGCCTGCGCGAAACCGTCAGCCTGTACTTCGCCGCCAATACCGGCGAATGGGAACTGCGCGCGCAGCTGTGCGCGGATCTGGAGACCATGCCGATCGAGGATGCCTCCGTGGTCTGGCCGGAAGACCGCAGCCCCTACGTCACCGTGGCACGGATCACCGTGCGCCCTCAGCCCGCCTGGGATGTAACACGCCAGAAATTCCTCGACGACAGCCTGTCGTTCAGTCCCTGGCATGGCATTGCAGCACATCAGCCGCTGGGCTCGGTGATGCGGGCCCGCAAGCTCAGCTACGAGATGTCGGCAACGCTGCGCGCCAAACTCAACGGCTCGCCGATCATCGAGCCGACCTCGCTGGACGATTTCGATCGCTGATCGCAGGTATCCCGCGATGAAGATGAATCTGTCGGTGCTCAAACTCTGCTGGGACAGCTTCATCGAAGCCGGCGGCAAGTGGGTCACGGACAACTGCGTGACCATGGCCGCCGCCGTTGCCTTCTTTGCTTCGTTCTCGCTGGCACCGACCCTGGTGATCGTCATCGCCGTGGCCGGCTTCTTCTTCGGGCCGGAAGCCGTGCAGGGCCGCCTGCTCAAGGAGATTGCAGGACTTACCGGTGACGATGGCGCAAAGGTCATCCAGACCATGGTGGCCAGCGCCTGGAAAGCCGACAACAGCACCTGGACGACGACGATCTCGACGATCGCCATCGTCATCGGTGCCTCGGCCACCTTTTCGCAGTTGCACGACGCGGTGAACACGATCTGGCGTCGCTCCGATGCCCTTGCGCCACCCGCCTCCACAACGCTGTGGGTCGGCGCCCGTCAGTTGCTGAAGGTGCGGCTGATGTCGTTCGGCATCGTCATCGGCATCAGCTTCCTGATGCTGGTGCTGCTGGTGCTCGATGCCGGGATGACCGTTGCCATCGAGTGGCTGTGGGGCGTCGACAGCGTGCTGTATGTGGCCCAGCAGGCCACGGTGCTGCTGATGCTGTGCACCATCTTCGCGATCCTGCTGCGCCTGATGCCCGAGCAGCATCTGCGCTGGCGTGACGTGTTTGCCGGCGCGCTGGTGGCCGCCGTGCTGTTCACTGCCGGCAAGCATCTGTTCGGGCTTTATCTTGCCCGCGCCGGCACTGCCAATGCCTTCGGCGCCGCCGGTTCGCTGGCGGTGATCCTGATGTGGTTGTTCTATTCGGCCGCGGTGTTTCTGTTCGGTGCCGAATTCGCCGCTGCCTGGACGCGCCTGTCCGCAGTCCGCAACGAAAGCGTGGCTGTTTCGCCCATCGTGGGCACACGAGATGCCGCTGATCGAGGCGCCCCCTGAGGGCCCGGCCATTCGACAGGCCATCAATCGGAGACAACAGACATGAGCATTCTGAAACTGAGAGAACTGATCAAGGACGTGAAGGTCGCGATGTTCACGACCACCGACCATGACGGCATGATGCGCAGCCGCCCGCTGCAGACGCTGGATACCGACGCGCAGGAAGGCGTTGCCGAATTGTGGTTCTTCACCGCCGGCAACACGCCCAAGGTCGACGAGATTGCCGACGACCAGCACGTCAATCTGTCCTACGCCGATCCGGCCAACAAGCGCTTCGTGTCGGTATCCGGCACCGCCACCGCGACACGCGATCTCGAACGCATCCGGCGCTTGTGGAAGCCGGTGCACAAGGCCTGGTTCCCGGAAGGTGTGGATGACCCGAGCCTGACGCTGATCCACGTCCGCATCATCCAGGCCGAATACTGGGATGCGCCGAGCAGCGGCATCGTCAATGCCTTCGGCATCGCCAAGGCGATCATGCTCGGCGAAACCTACGAGCCGGGCGAGAACGAAAAGCTGCGCCTGCGCGAGCTGGAAGACGCAGACAGCGGCCGCTGAACCTGCATCGAGGCCGGGCCGAAGCGATTCGGCCCGGCCTTTTGCGTTCTGCGGTCGAGTACCGACAAAGCCGTCAGCAGTCCCGTTTGACGCGTACTTTCTACCGATCGTCCTGACGCCAGCTTCGTCTGATTCCCGCGGGTTCGCCCGGAATCGTTCGACGCATCGCTACCCGCCTATTCTAAAAACTCTTGTCCAGCAAGTACTTACGAAATTCTCGGCAGCCGGGCACGGCGGGTGCTCTGCTGTTGGGCATGCCACTGAAGAGCACGGCTTGTTCAGATTTCCGAACAGGTCGCACAGAGGCCCGATCTGCAAGAAAAACAGACAGTCGCTCTTCATGAAGCGTTTCGCAGGTCGCTCGTCGAGTCGACAGGAAGCCGCGAAGCCTCACCCCAGAATTTCGCCAATTCCAATAAAGAAGCAGGAGCTGAACATGAACATGAAGAAGAAAGCATTCGTACTCGCCTTTCTGGTCGCTACCGGTTCGGCCAGCGCCGCCCCAGGTCTGCTGACTCCGGGCCGGACTGCCGCACTGAACGTGTTTCCGAACCTCGGCAGCTCGCTGCTGCTGACCCCACTGCGCTCGGCACAGGCCGCCCGCGCTGCACGTGCCGATCGCTTCGCCGATGCCGTGTCCTCTAACAACGGCGCGATGGCGCTGGCCAATGCCGACGCCGGCGGCCTGCCAGGACTTGAAGCGCTCCGCGAGCGTGCCGCCAACCGGGCTGATCGTCCGTCGCTGCTCAGCGATGTCGGCAAGGGCGATGGCAACTCCAGCTTCGACTTTGATTCATCGACCAAGACCAACAGCGACGGCAGCCTGTCGCGTACCTACACGACGGCCTTCGAGCGGGAAACCGACGGCAGCCGCACGACCAAGGTGCTGTTCAATGACGCCGACGCTTCCAGAACGGTCGACGCCAAGAGCAAGACCAAGCTCGACACCAGCTTTACCTTGAACGGCGAGCGCGAGCCGGTGGCCGCGCCAGGCCGCGCCCTGAAGCTCGGCAAGGTCGAGATGGCCGTCAACTACAACCGTGATGCCAGCCGCAACACCAAGGTCGAGGGCACGGCTTCGTCGGACAAGGAAACCAGCACTTCCGCAAAGACCGACTACTCGGGCAAGTTCGACAGCACCCGTCCGTTCGACGGCAAGGCCTTCGACGTCACTTATCGCCGCGAGCTGACGCCAGCCAATGGCGAGACCGTGGTTCGCTCCAGCGATGACGCCAGGCAGGCACCGGCCGCTCGTCAGGGCAGCCAGACGGCCAGCAGCGCCCCGCTCAGCGAAACGGCGAAGGACAACGCGGCGCAGCGCCAGGAAAACCGCCAGGCACGTCGCAACGAGCGTCAGGGTCTGGCCGGCGAGCAGCTGAAGGAAACCGCGCAGAAGAACGCTGCCGAGCGCAAGGCCAATCGTGAAGAGCGTCGTGCCAATGGCCAGCAGATGCTGACCAGCGACCAGCTTCGCGAGCAGGCCCAGGCCAATGCCGAAGAGCGTCAGCAGAACCGTCAGGATCGTCGCGATGAGCGTCAGGGTCTGGCTGGTGAACAGCTGAAGGAAACCGCGCAGAAGAATGCCGCCGAGCGCAAGGACAACCGTGAAGAGCGTCGTGCCAATGCCCAGCAGATGCTGAGCGGCGCCCCGCTCAGCGAAACGGCGAAGGACAACGCGGCGCAGCGCCAGGAAAACCGTCAGGCTCGTCGCGATGAGCGTCAGGGTCTGGCCGGTGAACAGCTGAAGGAAACCGCGCAGAAGAACGCTGCGGAGCGCAAGGAAAATCGCGAGAACCGTCGCGAGGACCGTGTCGAACTGGCCTCCGCCGATCAGCTTCGCGAGCGGGCGCAGGACAACGCCGCCCAGCGTCAGGAGAATCGTCAGGACCGTCGCGATGAGCGTCAGGATCTGGCCGGCCAGCAGCTGATCGAAACGGCACAGAAGAACGCCGCGGAACGTCAGCAGAACCGAGCTGACCGTCGTGAAGAGCGGATGAACAACAACTGAGGTTCGGCGTTCATCGACCCCAAGAGGCTGCTTCGGCAGCCTCTTTTGCGTGGTCGATCCCGTCGCCAATATTGACCAGCATCGAACCCGCGGATTCTGTTGATGCCGCCGTCATTACGGACCAACCGTCTGGCATAAGATGAAACAGACAACGGGCTCGAAAGCTCTGGCGAGGTGCAATATCTTGCTGTCTCCACGGCGGGGCTTTCAGGACATTGCACATGGTTGAGACCACAGCGCCGCAGGCCGCGACCTTCTTCGGCGCGAGCGGCGAGATGGCCGAGCGAATGGCACGGCATGACTGGGCCTCGACGACGGTCGGCACGCCGGACAGCTGGCCACTGAGCCTGCAGACCGCGGTACGCATCCTGCTCGGTTCCCGTTTCGCGATGTGGGTGGGCTGGGGCGATGACCTCGCCTTCTTCTACAACGATGCCTATCGGCCAACCCTGGGCATCAAGCACGACTGGGCGCTGGGCCGCGCCACCCACGAGGTCTGGAGCGAGATCTGGCCGGACGTCAAACCACGCATCGACGCGGTGATCGGCCAGGGCATCTCCACCTGGGACGAAGCCCTGTGCCTGTATCTGGAGCGCGGCGGCGATCGCGAAGAGACCTACCACACGTTTTCGTACAGCCCCCTGGTCGGTGACGACGGCGTCAACCGCGGCCTGCTCTGCGTCGTCGTCGAAGAGACGGACCGGATCATCGGCGAACAGCACATGGCGCAGCTGCGCGATCTGGCCACGGCATTCACCGCGGTCAGCACCGAAACCGAGCTGTTCTCGACGCTCGAACGACAGCTGTCCGCAGCGCGACAGTCGGTTCCGTTCTCGATCACCTTGCTGCGCGATGAGGCCAATGGCGGCGTGTCGCTCGCGGCCCAGACCGGCATCCCTCCGGAGCAGCGGGAGCGGCTGGCCCGCAACGCCGAACGGGACTGGCCGCTGCATGCCGTGCTGGCCAGCGGCGAACCGCAGATCGTCGCCGCGCTGCCCTTCGGCAAGCTGCCGATGCCGCCTGGGGAACAAGCACCGACGCAGGCCGTGCTGATGCCGATTCTTGGCCATGGCATGGAGCGCGGGCGAGCGGTCGGCGTCTTCATTGCCGGCCTGAATCCGAACCGGCCGTTCAGCAGTGCCTACGCCGATTTCCTCAAGCTGCTGCTCGGTCAGCTGTCGGCCGCGCTGACCTCGGCCCGCGCCTATGACTTCGAGCGCCGCCGCGCCGAGGAACTGGCCGAGCTGGACAGCGCCAAGACCGCGTTCTTCTCCAATGTCAGCCACGAGTTCCGCACGCCGCTGACCTTGATGCTCGGCCCCACCGAAGCGGCGCTGGACAGCCCCGGACAGACGCTGGCCGGCGAGCAGCTGGCGCTGGTCCATCGCAACCAGCAGCGTCTGCTGAAGCTGGTCAACACCCTGCTCGATTTTTCCCGCATCGAAGCCGGCAGGCTCGAACTGCAGTTCGAGCCGACCGATCTGCCGGCGTTCACCCTCGAACTGGCCAGCCTGTTCCGCTCTTCCACCGAACGCGCCGGCCTGAGCCTGACGGTGCATTGCCCGGCGCTGCCGGAACCGGTCTGGATCGATCGGGAGATGTGGGAACAGATCATCCTCAATCTGCTTTCCAACGCTTACAAGTTCACCCTCAGCGGCAGCATCGCCGTCAGTCTGGTGGCCGCCGGATCGAACGTGCTGCTCAAGGTGCGCGACACCGGCATCGGCATTCCGGCCTCCGAGCTGCCGCAGATCTTCGAGCGCTTCCGCAGAGTCAAGGGCTCGCTCGGCCGCACCCACGAAGGCACCGGCATCGGCCTGGCGCTGGTCTGGGAACTGGCCAAGCTGCATGGCGGTGCCGTGGCGGTGACCAGCACGCCGGGCATCGGCACCGAATTCACGGTGTCGATCCCGATCATGCAGCGCAACGCCCAGACCGATCTCGCCGTGGAGCCGCGCCAGCCCGATCTGATCTCCAAGCGGGCGCGCAGCTACGCCGCCGAAGCGGAGCGCTGGAGCCTGGAACTGGAGGAGCCGAAGCCAGAACCGGCAAGCCCGGTTCAGAGCCGCGACAACCGGCCGCTCATCGTCCTCGCCGATGACAACGCCGACATGCGCAACTACGTGAAGCGCCTGCTTTCGGAAAGCTGCGAAGTGCTCGCCGTCGGCGATGGCCTGGAAGCGCTGGAAGCGATCCAGCGCGACAAGCCCGATCTGGTGGTCAGCGATGTGATGATGCCGGGCCTCGGTGGCTTCGAGCTGCTGAAAGCGCTGCGGGCCGATCCGGCGACGGCCTCGATCCCGCTGCTGCTGCTGTCGGCTCGCGCTGGTGAAGAGGCGCGCGTCGAAGGCCTGCGTGCCGGTGCCGATGATTACCTGACCAAGCCGTTCCGGGCCCAGGAACTGGTGGCCCGGGTGACCAGCGTGCTGACCCTGGCCAGCACGCGCCGCGAAGCGCTGCGCGTGGAAGCCAAGCTCAAGGCCGATCGCGACAGCATTCTCGAATCGATCAACGAAGGCTTCCTGTCGATCGATCCGGACTGGACCATCGCCTACGCCAACCGCGCCGCCGAAAAACTGCTGGCGGTGCAGCGCGCCGATCTGCTCGGGGGCCATTTCTGGGCGCTCTATCCGGCGCTCGACAACACCAAATACTCGGTGGCCGTGCGTGGCGCAATGGACGACCGAACCGCCGAAGTCTTCGACTACTTCTACGATCCCTGGAATCGCTGGTTCGAGGTCTCCGTCTATCCGACCTCATCTGCCGGCATCAGCATCTACTTCCGCGACGCCACCGAGCGCAAGCAGACCTTGATGGCGCTGCATGACGCCGATCGCCGCAAGGACGAGTTCCTGGCCACGCTCGCGCACGAGCTGCGCAATCCGCTGTCGCCGATCCGCAACGCCGCGGAAGTGTTGTCGCTGCCAGGCATCGGCAGTCGCGAGATTTCCATCAGCACCTCGATCATCCAGCGCCAGGTGCAGCACATGGCGCGGCTGCTTGACGATCTGCTCGACATCTCGCGGATCACCCGCGGCAAGATGGAACTGAAGAAGGATCATGTCTCGATCGACAGCGTCATCGATGCCGCGCTGGAAAGCGCCGGCCCGCTGGTCAAGGCTCGCGGACATCATCTGGAAGTAGTGCGGCCGGCCTTCGTGCCGGGCATCGATGGCGATCCGGTGCGCCTTGCCCAGGTGCTGACCAATCTGCTGACCAATGCCGCGAAATACACCGACGCACCGGGCCGCATCGCCCTGTCGGCGAATGTTCACGGCAACGATCTGGTCTTCGAAGTGCGCGACTCCGGCATCGGCCTGACGGCAGAACAGCTCGGCGGCGTGTTCGACATGTTCTCGCAGGTGAAGTCTTCGCAAAGCCGTTCGGAAGGCGGCCTGGGCATCGGCCTGACCCTGGTCAAGGGCATCGTCGAACTGCATGGCGGCACGATCGAAGCGCGCAGCCCCGGCCTCGGCCTTGGCAGCAGCTTCAAGCTCAGCCTGCCGATCGTGCGTCAGGCAACGACGGCCGCGCAGCCGCCGGAGCAACCGCAGGCCGCCGCCGTCGCACCCGCGCTGCGCGTGCTGATTGCCGACGACAACCGCGATGCCGCCGAATCGCTGGCGATCCTGCTGGAGATCGACGGTCACGAAGTACGCACCGCATTTACTGGCCGCGAAGCGATCGCGCTGGCGCAGGAGCTGAAACCGCACATCGCCTTCCTCGACATCGGCCTGCCAGATATCTCCGGCTACGAAGTCGCCCAGGCGCTGCGGGCAACGACCGAAGCCAGCCACCCGATCAAGCTCGTCGCGGTCACCGGCTGGGGCCAGGCCGAAGACAAGCAGAACGCGGTGAATGCCGGCTTCGATCTGCACTTCGTCAAGCCCGCCAGTCCGGACCGGCTGAAGAGTGTGTTCGAGAGTCTGGTGCCTTAGCGCTTGCCTGTCATTCCCGAGCAGGCGGGAATCCAGTTCTGATGCGGCGCGCGACGGCCCACACCGGATCCCCGCCTTCGCGGGGATGACGAGATCTGAAAAGCCGCCGGCATCACTGCCGGCGGCTTTCATTGCAACGCTGCTTCCACGTCTTCTCAGGCCGTTGCCGCTTCTTCCAGCGTCTCGATGACTTCGCCGTGCTGGCCATTGCTGGTCGCGGCATCGGCGATCACGTCATGAACGAAGCGGAGCTTCTCGATCACCGGCGGCGTCAGCACGAACGGGTAGGCATCCGGGTGACCGAGGCTGCGGTTGAGGCTGTTCAGCGCGTAGGTGAGCGCGATCCAGCGATCGATCATCACGTCGAAAACGCTGGCCGAAGGCTCGTCTTCATCGATCAGCGACAGCGACGGCTCGTTGACTCGTGATGGCATCAGCGCGAAGCCGCAGGCCGCCGCCGTTTCCAGCGTGTCGACGATGTGGAGGTAGTGCGCCCAGGTTTCCGCCCAGTCTTCCCAGGGATGCATGGTCGCGTAGGAGCTGACGAAGTTGTTCGGCCAGTCCGCCGGCGCGCCGTTCTCGTAATGCTTCTTGAGCGCTTCTTCGTAGTCTTCGCGCTCGTCGCCGAACATCGCGCGGCAGGCTTCACTCCACTTCGATTCCTGAACCAGCAGATCCCAGTAGTAGTGACCCACCTCGTGGCGGAAGTGGCCGATCAGCGTCCGGTACGGTTCGTTGAGCTTCTGCCGGCGGCGCTCTCGCTCGGCGTCATCGGCTTCGGCGAGGTTCATGGTGATCACGCCTTCGTCGTGGCCAGTGAGTACCGGCTCGCCACCTTCGGCGCTCAGATCGACCTTGAACTCGTAGACCTGCCCGCGCACGGGATCGACGTCCTTGCCGAACACCGGCAGGCCGAGGCTCATCAGCGTGAAGGTCAGGCGGCGCTTGGCGGTTTCCATCTTCTGCAGCAACTGCAGGTTGCCGGGCACCGAGAGGTCCGGAATGGTCCGGGTCAGGCGGCAGGATTCGCAGTACTCGTGCGGATCATCGGCGGCCAGCACCCAATTGCAGATTTCGTGATCGGCGGCGTTCCTGCACGGGCGGAAAACCTGGCCGCTCACTTTCTCGTCGCCGCTGGTGAACTGGCCCGGCTCGGCGCTCTGATCGTTTGGCCGCACCGTGCAGATATCCATCACGGCGGGAACGAAAGCCAGGGATTCGCTGCAGGTCATGCAGCGTACGTTTTCGAAGAAGGCCAGCGCATCGCAGGCGTCACAGTGGAAGGTTTTCATGGAGCTTGTTGCCTGTAGGTGGAGTGATGCCGCTATTGTTGAAGACGATCGAAAGAGAACAGCGCTGCCAGCGGGTGCGATTCACGGCGGATCAGCCTGGTGATCAGCCCGGCACCGGCCGCGCTGAAGGTGATGCCATTGCCGCCATAGGCCATGGCGAACTGCACACGCGGGCCATGCTGCGGATGCGGCCCGAAGAACGGCAGGCCGTCATCGGTTTCGGCAAAGGTGCCGGCCCAGGCGAACGCGGGTTGCAGCGGCAGATCCGGAAACAGCTTGGCCACCCGCTTGCGCAGGATGCGGGCCTTGCGATCGACGCTTGCATCGCGGCGCAAGGGCACGTCGATGTCATCGTCCTCCCCGCCGATCAGCAGCCGGCCATCGCCGGTGGCACGCATGTACAGATACGGCCGCGCCGATTCCCAGACCATCGTCTCCTTCAGCGGGCCAAGCGCTTCGGTATCGATGGGATCGGTGATGAAGGCATAGCTGCTGCGGTTTCTGGCGACGCGGGTATCGAGATACTGCTGCGAGGCATAACCGGCCGCGAACACCAGATGCCCGGCCTTGATGGTGATGCCGTCCGCCGTGCGCGCGACAACGCTCCGGCTGCTGGCCTCGAAAGACTCCAGCCGGGTGCGATCGAAGATCGAGACGCCGCGCTTTTCCAGCCGCATCAGCAAACGATAAGTGAGCCGGTAAGGATCGATGCGGCCAGCCAGTTCGCTGAAGATCGCCATCGCCGACGAGAATCCGTACTGCTCGCGAATCTCGCCGCGCTTCAGCAGGCTCACCGCAAAGCCGTGGCGCTTGCGTAGTTCGTATTCGGCATTCAGGCGACCGACGTGAAACAGGCTGCTGGCGAAATAGAGGCTATGCATCCGGGCGAAATCGACATCACGAACGACACCCGCCAGTTCCTGCAATTGCGGAATCGCATCGGCGCAAGCGCGATAGGCCAGCACCGCGTTGTCCTCGCCATACAACTCGGCCAGCTCGGTCATGTGGGTGTCGATCTCGTACTGCAGCAGCGCGGTGCTGGCGGCACTGCTGCCCCAGCCGATATCGCGCTGCTCGATGACCACTACGGACTGACCATCCTCGGCCAGCGAATGCGCGATCAGCGCGGCGGTGATGCCACCGCCCACGATCAATACATCGCAACGGGTATCGGCCGTCAACGCTGGAAACGACTTCATCAGACCGTTCTTCACTGCCCAGAACGGGTAGCCGCTTTTCAGATCCATATGCGTTTGGTGCCTCGACCTGCTGTCAGGAATTTTTGTGCTGGATAGCCCCAAAAAAATCCCGTCATGCCTGCGGAGGAGGGCATGACGGGCGTCCTGAGAACCCGAAAAGAGGCTTAGTGTGGCTTGATCAGACTGCCCAGACCGCGCAGCGCAGCCTCGCCTTCCGAGGTCAGCACGTGCATGCCATCCCAGCCGCGCAACACCAGACCCTTGCGCTCCAGATCACCGGCCAGATCGACCGAGAGCGGCGCGCGCTGATCGTCCGCCAGCATTCTCAGGGCCTGCAGTTCCGTTGCCGACACCGAGATGGGCGCGGTTGGCGATCGCATCGATCAGGCCGGAACGTCGACAAGGAAATCGGCCAGTTCGTCGGCGTGCTGCTCTTCGACGGCGAGGATTTCCTTGATCAGCTTGCCGGTGGTCGGATCGGCCTTGTCGAGGTACTGGATCAGTTCGCGATAGCTGTCGATGGCAACGCGTTCGGCGACCAGGTTCTCCCGGATCATGTCGGCCAGCGAGGCACCGGGCACGTACTCGGCGTGGCTGCGGCTGGTCAGGGTGTCCGGCGAGAAATCCGGTTCGCCGCCGAGCTGGACGATGCGCTCGGCCAGCTGATCGGCATGGCCCTGCTCTTCGTTCGAGTGAACGAGGAATTCGTCGGCGATGCTCTTGGAATTGATGCCGCGCGCCATGAAGTGATGACGCCGGTAGCGAAGCACGCAGACCAGTTCGGTGGCCAGCGCTTCGTTGAGAAGCTTCAGCACCATTTCACGGTCCGCGGCGTATCCAGCGGTTACGGCTCCATCCTCGACATGCTTGCGGGCCTGGGCGCGCAGCGTCGAAGTATCGGTCAGCGTTGCCTGAGTCATCGGGTCATTCCTTGTTTGAAAAGTTTGAAAATTGGAAATGGGGTGAAGCTGAAGGAGCGCTTCGTCGCGCAGCCGAAACACGTCGTTGGGTATCGGCAATCCAGTTCACACAGGGAAACCCGGCAAGCAGCGTGCCCGGTGGATTCGGCATGGAATGTGGCTCTAATGTGGCTCTTGCGCGCCCGGCCATTGCCTTCCGCAATGCCTGTTTACACCGTCGATCCACGTAAAAAATTCAGCGTCGCCAGCGCTTTCCTTACAAGCCGGGAACGGAACAGCTACAGGCTCGATACCCCTGCGGTGACGGATTTCCGTTCGGGAACGCCGCTTGCTCTCTCAGCTTGCAGCCTCATTCAAGCCTGTGGAATCGACATTCCTGTAAGCCGGAGATCGCCATGTACGCACCTGTTTCGAGACAACTGGACGCGCCACTCTCAGTGACCCTGGGGCGAGCCTGTGTGGAAAGCGACGGTGGGGCGGCAAGCACCTGTCGGAACGTCGCTGCTTCGGGGCCGGCGCACTACCAGAAAGCCAGCTTCGTGCAGACCGTGCAGCCCGCACCAAGCTATCCAATGGAAATGGGCGTGTCGGGCAAGCTTGAAAGCGCCACCAGCTCGCTGCCGATGATCCTGATCGCAGCGGTCCTGTTGCTGATTCCTGCGGTGGCGATGGGCTTCTTCAGCCATGCCCGGTGGCCGGGATTTCAGCGCGGCTGAGTTATTCCGCTGCGGATACGCCGAACCCTCGTCATGTCCGTCTCGCGGGCATGACGACGCCATCGACGGCATCAACGGCGTTGTTCAGCAGCGCTCAAGACCTCTCGAACGCTGCCATAGAAAAGCTGCTCCTTCTGATGATGGCGCGCCCGCAGTTCCAGGCAGATCTGAGAGATCAGCATCTTTCGTCCATCGATTGATGCGCTGCGGCGATACGCCGCCAGCAGATCACGCAGACCATCATTGATGCCGGGACGCGCGGGTTCCCGGGACGCGCCTTGCCGCCTCACCTCGCCAGCGCCGACCGACCCGGCCGCAACCTTTCCTGAAAACTTGCCTGCCCATAAGTTCATCGGTCTTGCTCCCTGCGGGTCCGTGTGGCCTGGTGGCGCTAGATGCTGCGTAGAAACGCGATCAGGTCCGCGCTCAAGCGTTCCTTGTGCGTGGCGAACAGGCCATGCGCCGCGTCTTCGTATTCGATCAGCGTGGAGCCGGCGATCGCCTGGGCGGCAGCGCGGGCCGATGCGTCGATCGGCACGGTCTTGTCGGCGGTGCCGTGGATGATCAGAGTCGGCACCTTGAACGACGGCAGGTCCTTGCGGAAATCCGTGGTGGCGAAGGACTTGGCGCATTCCAGGGTCGAACGCAGGCTGGCCTGCAAGGCCATGCCGCGTGTCCAGTCCAGCACTTCCTCGCTGACCGGATGGGTCAGCATGCCGTCACCGTAGAAGTCCCGGGCAAAGCTGGCGAAGAAGTTGGCGCGGTCCTTCTTCATGCCTTCGGTCATCTCCTCGAACACCGCCGGCTCGGTCCCTTCCGGGTTGTCTTCGGTCTTCATCATGTACGGCACCACGGAGGCGATCAGCGCGGCCTGCATCACCGAAGCGCCCTGATGGCGCGACATGTAGCGCGCCACCTCGCCACCGCCCATCGAGAAGCCGACGAGGGTCGCGTCCCTGGCCTCGGTGTGCTTGATCACGGCGGCGAGATCGTCGGACAGGCTGTCGTAGTCGTAGCCGCTCCAGGGCTGCGATGAGCGGCCGAAACCGCGACGGTCATAGGCGATGACACGGAAGCCGGCAGCGGCGATGTCCATCGCCTGATCGTCCCAGCTGTCGGACGACAGCGGCCAGCCGGACATCAGGATGACCGGGCGGCCGGTGCCCCAGTCCTTGTAGAAAAGTCGGGTGTTGTCGTCGGTGGTTACGTAATGCATGTCGGATTTGCTCCCGAAAGTAAAAGTGGCGAGCCGAAACACAGGCTGCCGGTACCAAAGACCCTCACTGATACTGATTACGCACGCTGCTACGCAGTGCGCTTGCTGCCAGCCGGGTCCGTCTTTGACTCCGCAGCAGCCAACGTGCCCGTCATCGCCCCAACTCATGCCATCGGTGCAGGAGCGGGGCTTGCCCATGGAGCGTCACGAGCCTGCTGCGCTCTCCGATAGGTCTGCAGCTGGTTGTCTGGGCGCTTGTGGCTCGTTCGAGGCTGGAGTGGGAGATCAGCCCGCCAGTCCTTCCATCAACAGATCATCGAGCGAGAAACCATCATGAAAGTCAGAACCCTCATCGCGACAACCGTCCTGCTGCTGAGTGCCACGCAACTCCACGCCCAAGGCCAGGCCGACAGCAAACCCACCGGCGGCGTCGGTGCCGGCACTTCGAACGGCAAGACCGACGGCAATCCGACTCCCGGCGGGCCGGACGAAAAGTCGAACATGAAAGCGAAGAAGAACAAGCGCAGCGGCACCGAAGGCACGCAGAGCGGTGCCAAGCCCGGCACGCCGACGGCGACGCCGGCGGAAGAGCCAGGCACCGCAGGCAAGCCGACCACGCCGGGCAGCAGCGACACCCAGAGCGGCAAGAAGACCGGCGAACCGGATGCCGGCCATGACTACGGCGCGGGCAAATCCGAGACGCCGAAGCCGCACTGAACCAAGTCCGAGTCAGGCCGGGCGCAAGCTCGGCCTGACTCGTTTCGACAGGGTTCAGGAATGCTCGCTCAACGGCGGCAAGCCCTGATCGGTCACCACCACCGGCTTTGACGAACCCACCGGCACACCGCTGGCCAGGCTCGGCAGCCGGCGCAGCAGGTGGTAGGCCAGGATGCTGATCAGCCGACGCAGCATCGGCGGCAGACGCGCCTTGTGCAGCGTCAGCTCCTGACACCTGGTTTCGATCAGGCCTTCCAGATTGCTGCGCAGGGTCGCCGCGAATTCGGCGTCGCGCATCACCAGATTCGATTCCAGATTCAGGAACAGGCTCAGCGGATCGAGATTGCTCGATCCCACCGTCGACCAGTCATCGTCGATCACCGCAACCTTGGCGTGCAGCGGCCGCTCGGTGTACTCGAAGATCCGCGCGCCGGCACGCAGCAGTTCGTCATCCAGCGCCCGCGCCAGCCAGCGCACGATCGGCATGTCCGGACGTCCCTGCAGGATCAGCCGGACTTTCACGCCACGCTCGGCCGCACGGCGGAATTCGCGCATCAGCCGATAGCTGGGCAGGAAGTAGGCGTTGGCCAGAATGATGTCGCGCTTCGCGTTGCGAATGCCGATGCGATAGACGTGCTCGATGTCGTCGCGATGCTGATCGTTGTCGCGCACCACCAGCATGGCGCCGGTCTTGCCGTGATCGCCGGTCTCGGGCTTGCGCGACCGCAACGGCCAGGATCGCCAGCGCCAGCGCGGGCTGGTCGCCACATCGTTGTTCTTGCTGAAGTGCGCGTGGATGTGCTCGACCACTGGGCCTTCGACCAGCACCGCGTAATCCTGCTTCGATTCCGGTCCGTAGGCCCTCAGGTGCTCGGCCGACAGGTTGATGCCGCCGATCAGTGCCTGCTTGCCATCGATGACCACGGTCTTGCGATGCAGGCGGCGAAAGATATTGGTGCGATAACCGAGCTTGCGCGGCTGCGGATCGAACAGCTTGAAGTGGACACCGGCATCGATGAGCGCGGTGATGAACGCGGGCGTCAATTCCTCCGAGCCATAGCCATCGACCACCAGCTCCACATGAACGCCGCGCTTCGCAGCGTCGATCAGCTTCAGCTGCAGTTCGTTGCCGACCTGATCCTCGAAGAGGATGAAAGTCTCGATCAGCACTTCCTGCGTGGCGCTGGCGATCGCGTCGAACACCAGCGGAAAGAACGCTTCGCCGTTCTCGAGCAGGCGCAGTCGATTGCCTTCGGTCCAGTGCCGTGTGGAGGAGGCCATGCTGGTAGGACGGCTACTTGCGGGAGCGTTCATGGCTGCAGGGTGGCGGTCAGTGCGGCGTGATCGGAGAGATGCTTCCACGGCGGCGCCGACAACACTTCGGCAGCGGCGACAGTGACACCACGGACGTAGATGCGATCCAGGCGCAGCAGTGGCACCCGCACCGGGAAGCTGCGCGGGCTGAGCTGGCCGGTGGCAACGAAGGCATCGACCAGCCCGGCCTTGGCCAGCATCGGGCCGGCGCGCTGGCGCCAGTCATTGAAATCGCCGCCGACGATCAGCGGCGCTTCCGGAGGCAGCTCGGCGATGAAGTCGCAGAGACGTTCCAGCTGCTGCCGGCGATGCGCTTCACGCAGGCCGAGGTGGGTGCAGATCGCATGCACTTCCAGCGGCGGCCGCTTGCCGCCTTGCGGCACTGCGAGCACGCAATGCAGGAAGCCGCGCGGCTCGGTGCCGAGAATGGAAATATCGTGATTGTCCCAGCGCAGGATCGGAAATTTCGACAACACCGCATTGCCGTGATGGCCATCGGCATAGACCGCGTTGCGGCCGTAGGCGACGTTGCCCCACAGGGTGTCGGCAATGAAGCTCGATTGCTCTTCCGCCGGCCAGCCGGCATGACGCAGTGCGTGACCCGCATGGCTGCCCAGCGTTTCCTGCAGGAACACGATATCGGCGTGCACCGCGTGCACCGCCGCCTTCAGCTCCGGCAACACGAAGCGCCTATTGAACTGGGCAAAGCCCATGTGGATGTTCAGGGTCATCAGGGTCAGCGTGGGAAGGCTTGCTGGCATACGGCGCGACGGAATCTGGTCAGTGTCCACTGGCAGTAGCGGCACGTTCCGTTCCTGCGCCTGCCGCCCAGTTCGCGGAGCTAGACAGGCACGCTAACTGCCCCGGCTCAGGGATGCAGACCAATCCGCCCAGCCGCCAACATCACTATCAGCTGCTCAAGCGCGGACTCGCGGTCGCGTTCTTTCTGCTCGTCGCCTGGCTGATCTATCGCTACGGCCGAACGCTGGACTGGCAGCAGATCTGGCGCTCGGTGCAGCAAATCGATCGCAGCACCTTGCTGCTGGCTGCGGCCTGCTCGATCGGCAGCTACGCCGTTTATGCCTGCGTCGATCTGTTCGCACGCCATGCGCTGCGATTGCAGGTATCGAAAGCCAAGGCGATGGCAATCGCCTTCGTCTGCTACGCCTTCAATCTGAACTTCGGCTCCTGGGTCGGCAGCATCGGCTTCCGCTACCGGCTCTATTCGCGCATCGGTCTCGATGCCGAGCAGGTCACGCGAGTGGTCGGCATGAGTCTGGTCACCAACTGGTCCGGCTACTTCCTGCTTGCAGGCGTGGCCTTCGCGTTCAACTTCGTCAAGCCGCCGGCAGGCTGGGAAATCGGCAGGCTGGGTTTGACCATCGCCGGTGTCGCGCTGCTGGCGACCCTGGTTCTCTACATCGGTGCTTCGGCATTGGCGAAGCGGCGCAGCTGGACGATACGCGGCCGCGAACTGAGCTTGCCCAGCGCCGGTTTCGCTACCTTGCAGGTGCTGGTATCGAGCCTCAACTGGCTGCTGATCGCCGGCATCCTGTACGTGCTGCTGCGCCAGCACGTCGACTTTCCGCTGGTGCTCGGTGTTTTCCTGCTGGCCGCCATCGCCGGCGCAGCGACCCATGTGCCCGCCGGTCTCGGCGTCACCGAAGCGGTGTTCTTCGCCGTGCTCGGCAGCCGCGTGCCGCATGCCGAACTGTTTGCCGCGCTGCTCACCTACCGCGCGCTCTATTACCTGATGCCGCTGTGCGCTGCGATCCCGGTTTACTTCCTGCTCGAGGCCCAGGGCCGCAGCCACAAGCTCGATGCAGAGAACGACGCAGCAGAACACCCCGAAGAGACTGCTGCCGCCATCCCGCAACAGCAGCGGTCCGCGCAGACCTGAGCGCTGCGCAGGCTTTTTTCAACCGCAGTTTCCCGCAATCCACCACTGCTCCGGACTACGTCCGGACCGCCTGCTGTTTCCCATCGTCGATATCCGCGATGGGACCCATCCGAGGAGACCGACACCATGGCAAAGGCAAAAAACCCGCGCCGCGCAGCTCCGCGCGGCAATACCGATGTACTGGATGCTTATCGGGTATCCGATGAAGGTTCCGGCCTGACCAGCAATCAGGGCATTCCGATTCCCGATGACGACAACAGCCTGCGCGCCGGCGAACGCGGGCCGACCTTGGCGGAAGATTTCTACTTCCTGGAAAAGATCCAGCACTTCGATCACGAGCGCATTCCGGAGCGCGTGGTTCATGCGCGCGGCGTCGGTGCCCACGGCTACTTCGAAGCCAGCAAGGACATCTCCGATGTCACTCAGGCGAAGTTCCTGAAGCCCGGCGCGCAGACACCGGTGTTCGTGCGCTTCTCCACCGTGGCCGGCGAGAAAGGCTCCACCGATGTCGCCCGCGACGTGCGCGGCTTCGCGACCAAGTTCTACACCGAAGAAGGCGTGTTCGATCTGGTCGGCAACAACATCCCGGTGTTCTTCATCCAGGATGCGATCAAGTTTCCCGATCTGATCCACGCGGTGAAACCGGAACCGCACAACGCCATTCCGCAGGCCGCGTCGGCCCACGACACCTTCTGGGATTTCGCCTCGCTGACCACCGAAACCACGCACATGCTGATGTGGGTGATGAGTGATCGCGCGTTGCCGCGTTCGCTGGCGATGATGGAAGGCTTCGGCGTGCACACCTTCCGCCTGATCAACGCGGCCGGTGCCGCTACCCTGGTGAAATTCCACTGGAAGCCGAAGGCCGGCACCCACAGCCTGATCTGGGATGAAGCGGTGCAGATCTCCGGTGCCGATCCGGATTTCCATCGCCGTGATCTCTGGGAGCAGATCGAAGCCGGCAACTTCCCGGAATGGGAGCTGGGCCTGCAGATGTTCACCGAGAAGGACGCCGCCAAGTGGCCGTTCGACGTGCTCGATGCGACCAAGCTGGTGCCCGAGGAACTGTGCCCGGTGGTGGTGGTCGGCAAGATGGTGCTGAACCGCAATCCGGACAACTATTTCGCCGAGACCGAACAGGTGGCCTACAGCGTCGGCCATCTGGTGCCGGGCATCGATCTGTCCGAAGACCCGCTGCTGCAGGGCCGCGTGTTCTCGTATCAGGACACCCAGCTGTCGCGCCTCGGCAGCCCGAACTTCAACGAGCTGCCGATCAACCGCTCGCGCTCGCCGGTGCACAGCAACCAGCGTGATGCCCACATGCGCATGACCATCAACCAGGGCCGTGCCGCGTACTCGCCGAACTCGGTCGGCGGCGGTTGCCCGATGACCGGACGGCCGGGCTTCAAGACCTTTCCGGCGCCGCTATCCGGCGTCAAGCAGCGCATCCGCGCCGCCAGCTTCGCCGAGCATTTCTCGCAGGCGACGCTGTTCTACAACAGTCAAACCACGGTCGAACGCGTCCACATCGCGGCTGCCTTCAGCTTCGAACTCGGCAAGCTCGAAACGCCGGCGATCCGTGAACGCATGCTCGGCAATCTGGCCAAGGTCAGCAGCGAACTGGCGAAGACCATCGGCGACAACCTGAACATCGTTCCCGATGCCCGCAAGGGTGGTCCGGCGGTCGATGTGAAGGTCAAGAATCCGATCAAGCAGTCGGCAGCGCTGAGCTTGATGTTCCGTCCGGGCAGCAATGGCGTTCGCGGCCTGAAGATCGCCGTGCTCGCCGGGCCCGGCTGCAACGATCAGCAGATCGCTTCGGCGAAGACGGCGTTGACCACGGCCGGCGCCACGGTGAAAGTGCTGGCGGCGAAGCTCGGCACGCTCAAGGGCCAGCATGGCGAGGTGCAGGTCGATCACACCCTGGCGACGATGCCGTCGGTGGCTTTCGATGCGCTGGTGATTCCCGGCGGCGCCTCGCCGGCCGCCTTGGCGAAGACCGTGGAAGGCACGGCGTTCGTGCGCGAAACCCACAACCACCTGAAGACCATCGTCGCCTGCAAGGACGCCGCACCGTTACTCGCAGCCGCTGGTGTCAAGGCGGATTCGATCGGCGTGTTCCGCTTCGCCTCGTCGAAATCCGAGTGGGCTGCGGTGATCGCCGCGATCGCCAGGCTCAAGCATTACGAGCGCAGCGAGCAGGCGGTCTGATCGGCCGCTCCACTCGCTGATGGGTGCGGGGTCAGCGCGGTTTGACGACCGCGCCGACCTCACCCTTTCTGCCCGCCGCCTTGTAATAACTGCCCGATTCCACGATCGGGAACGCGCACCAGCAGCGGGCACGCGCGATGCAATCGCCTTTCTTCGTCAACCAGACCAATGGAGGAATCCATGACATTCGGTACTGATACGAAGCCCCCGCGCACCGAGCTTCGGCACCCCGCAGGCGCCCATCGCGCCCGCTTGAACCGCAGGCAGTCCAGATCCCGCAATGGCACTGATCAGGGTCCCCAAACGACCCGGCAGGGCCCGCCACGAGTAGGCTCCATGACCATCATCATCACCGGCAACTTCGAGCAGCTTCCCGACGCCCAGAAGGCTTTGTCCGATCTCGCTGACGCCGGCATCGCCGCCGGGCAGATGACCACTTTCTTCGTCAGCCCGTCCGCCGAGCCGGACCAGTACTTCGAAGGCGATGGTCCGCCGCCTGTCGATGAAGCCGCCAAGGGCGGTGCATCCGGCGCCGCCGTCGGCGCTGCGATCGGTGCGGTTGCCGGACTGGCGACCTTGCCGCTGCTCGGCCCGGCTGCCGTTGCGGTGGCTGGCGCGGGTGCCTATGTCGGCTCGTTCGCCGGCGCGATGCTCAAGGTGGAGGATCACAACGAGCCGAGTGCCGAGACGCCCGCCGAAGTGCTTCCGGACCCGTCGGCACGCCGCAAGGCCGGCTCGCTGATCGCCGTGGCGGCACCGACGCCAGAGCTGCAGCGCAAGGTTGCCGACATCCTGAGGACACGCGGTGGCACCGACATCGAGCGTACCGAAGGCACGCTCGTCGAAGGCCAATGGACCGACTTCGATCCGCTGGCGCCGCTGCGCTTGATCGACGCCTAGGGCAGTTTTCTTTTTGCAGCTACCAACATCCGGTCGTCATTCCCGCGCAGGCGGGAATCCAGTTCTGATGCGGCGCGCCACGGCCCAAACTGGATTCCCGCCTTCGCGGGAATGACGGGTTCAAGGGCTGCGAAGAAAAGCGCCTAGCGCGCGCAGCCGGCCGCGATGCGATTGGCCAGTTCGGTGGGATCAGCCGGTTTGGTCAGATGACCATCGAAGCCGGCGGCGATTGCCTCGTCGCGATCAGCAATACTGGCGAAGCCGGTGAGTGCAATCGCCAGGGTTCTCGGCAAGCGCCGCGCGGCCTCGATCACCCGCAGTTCGCGGACCAGCGTGTAGCCATCGGTACCCGGCATCGCGATGTCGGAAACCATGGCGTCGTAACGCTCCGATTCCAGCAATTGCAGCGCTTCCGAAGCCGAAGGCACCGCTGTGGCTTCAGCACCCGCAGCGTTCAGCAGATGGGTGATCGCCTCGCGGCCGCCGACTTCGTCATCGACGATCAGGATGCGATAGCCGCGCAGCGACTGGTTCAGCGTCTGACCGTTGCTGGCCGGCACTTCCTCGAACATCTGCGCCGGTGCCAGCGGCAGCCGCACCACGAAGCGCGCGCCCTTGCCCGGGCCTTCGCTGTGCGCGGCCACGGTGCCGCCATGGCCTTCGGCAAGGTGGCGGACGATCGAGAGTCCCAGACCCATGCCACCGTGCTCGCGGGTGCGGCTGGTGTCGGCCTGACTGAAGCGATCGAAGATGCGCGGCAGGCGATCGGTGGGAATGCCCATGCCGGTATCGGTGACGGTCAGCTCGGCCCAGGTCTCGACGCGCGCCAGCGACACCACGATGCGGCCGCCCTCCGGCGTGAACTTGATGGCGTTCTGCAGCAGGTTGGCGATGATCTGCTGCACGCGCCGGGTATCGGCGAGCAGCATCGTCGCTTCGTCCATGCCGTCGGCGCTCAGGGAAATCTTCTTGGCTTCCGCCGTCGGCGCCATGCCTTCAACCGTTGCGCGGATCAGGCTGGACAGATTGGTCAGCCGCAGATCGAGGCTCAGACGGCCGCTGATGATGCGCGAGACATCGAGCAGATCGTCGATCAGCCGGGCCTGCAGGCGGCAGTTGCGATCGATGATGTCCAGCGCGCGCTGCATGGTCGGCCGATTGGTGATCGCCGAGGTGTCGCCATCGCCGGACAGCTTCTGCAGCACCGCGCTCCAGCCGGTGATGACGTTCAGCGGCGCGCGCAGTTCGTGGCTGACCAGCGCCAGGAATTCGTTCTTGGCGGCGTTGGCGCGCTCCGCTTCAGCACGCGCGGCATTGGCTTCGTCGAGCGCCAGGCGCAGGCGCTGGATGTCCTGGAAGGCCAGCACCGCGCCTTCGATGCGGTTGTCGCTGGTCTGATAGGCGCGCGCCGTGATGATGTGGCTGCGGCTCTGCAGATCCTGCGTTTCCTGCTCCACCGGCCGCAGTTCCTGCACGGCGTCGTCGAGGATGGCATCGAGCATTTCCGGCGCGAACGCGCTGGACCTCGGCAAGGCGCCGCCGAGATCGGCCGCGGTGAGCCCGAACATCGGCCCGGCCGCCGGCGAGAAGTGGCGCACCCGGCGTTGCCGGTCGAGCATCAGCACCGGCACCGGAATGCCGTTGATCAGATTGCTGAGATCATCGTTGAGCTGCACCAGCTCCTGGTTGCGCCGCGCCATTTCGTCGTTGACGCCGGTGAGGTCGCGGTTCGCTGCTTCGAGTTCCTGCTTGGCGGTCTGCAGCTCCTCGTTGGCGCTCTGCAGTTCCTCGTTCGCCGACAGCACTTCCTCGTTGGCGGTGCGCAGTTCCTCGCTGGTGGTGTCGTACTCGGTGACCACCGCGCGCAACTGGGTGCGGCTCTGTTCGAGTTCATCGCTGAGCACGCGGATGTAGTGCTCCAGCTCCTCGTTGCGGACATCGGGGTCGCCCGACACCGCCGGTACGAGTGCCGTCAGATCGCGCCGCTGCAGTGCGACCAGGAAGTAGCGCTGCGAGGCACCGGCCTGCAGCGGCAGCACTTCGAGCGTGTATTGATGGTTGTCGACGAAGACCCGATCACGGCGCACCGGCAGCTTGCTGCGCGCGGCTTCCATCAGCACGGCACGCACATCCACCTGCAGTTCCGGCCGCACCAGGCGGGCGATCGACAAGGTGGCGTCACCGCTGCTCGGCAGCAGGAACGGCGAGGTATCGCCGCGGAACTGCAGCACCCGGCCGTTGGCATCGACGACGAAACCGGGCGGCCCGAAATGGGCCAGGGCCAGTTGATCGGCAAGATTCTCGAGCGCGAAATCCGGCTTCTCGCCACTCGGCAAACCGAGCAGCCCGGCCGGCAGCGGCTCGGTGAAAGTGAAGCCGCGCACCGGCCGCGGCGCTTTCGGCCGGCGGCGGTAGAGGTTGTGGCGGGTCGACACTTCCTCGAACAGTTCCGGATCGGCTGCTTCCGAACGGCCCAGCAGCAGGCTGCCGCCGTTCGCCGCGGCATACGAGAACGCTTCGAAGGCCTGCTGCTTGGCATCCTTGTGCAGGTAGATCAGCAGGTTCCGGCAGGACACCAGATCGACGCCGGAGAACGGTGCATTGGCGAGCAGATTGTGGGTCGCGAAGATGCACAGCGAGCGCAGATCCTTGGTCAGCCGCCAGCCACCCTCTTCGGCCACGAAATACTGCGCGCGCCAGGTTTCGGGCACCGCCGCCATCGCTTCTGCCGAGTAACGCCCGAGGCGCGCGCGGCTGATCGCCCGCTCGTTGATGTCGGTACCGAAGATCTGCAGCTTGCGGGTGACACCGGCCGCGGCCATAGCATCGACGAACAGGATGGCGATCGAATACACCTCTTCGCCGGTCGAGCAGCCGGGCACCCAGACGCGGATCGGGTTGGCGTTCGATTCGAGAATCGCCGGGATCACGAACTGGCGCAGGCCTTCGGTCAGTTCCGGATCGCGGAAGAAGGCGGTGACACCGACCAGCAGATCGTCCTTGAGGGCGAGGATTTCGTCCGGATCGTCGCGCAGGCGCACCAGGTAATGGCCGACATCGCCACCCGACTGCAGGAAGGCGCGGCGCATGAACCGCCGGCGCACGTTGACGTCCTTGTAGTAACGGAGGTTGAGGCCGGACTGCTTGTGGATCAGCGCATGAACCTCGTCGAGCACCTTGGCATCGGGCAGCACGGCGGGGTCGCTCGGCGCATCGCTTTCCAGATAGCGCTGGATCGCCGGCGCAATCTGCTCCGGCGTCAGTGCGGCATCGGCCAGCTGATTGTCGAGCACCGACTGCGGCATGCCGTCATGAGTTGCCGTGGCCGGCTCCTGGACCACGACATAGCCACCGGCATGACGCACTTCGGCAGCGCCTGCGGTACCGTCCTGGCCGGTGCCGGACAGGATGACGGCGGCGACATCGATCTCGCTGTCGCGTGCGGCCGATGACAGGAAGATATCGATCGGCAGATTCAGGCCGGGGCCGCGCGGCGTCAGCACCAGCTTGCGATCGAGCAGGGTGGCGGTCATCGCCGGCACCAGCACATAGATGCGACCGGCTTCGAGCATGTCGCCATCGCTCATCGACTGCACCGGGATGCTCGTGCACTTCTGCAGCACCGGCACCAGCTGGCTTTCGTGATCCGGATCCAGATGGGTCAGCACCACGATCGCGAAACGCGGCACTTCCGGGAAGTGCTCGATCAGGCGGCTGAGCGCCTCCACGCCACCGGCGGAGGCGCCGATCACGGCGACGCTCAGCGCGGCCTGGTCGCGCTCAGGCGCAGCACGATCATCTGCTCCGGTATCCATACTCGTCTTCCGTCTCCCTGTCGTGAACGATCGGTCTGTTCAGCGCGGCAAATCTTAAAGTGCTCCCGCCGCACAAAGCGAATTGACGAAACCGTGGAACCGGGTCTTTTCCGGCGACTTTTTCAATCACCCGTCTGGCAGTAGCTGGAGCAGCGTCATGCCGCTGCAGGAACCACTTGCGGCAAGCTTCAGATGTCGCATTCGCAGCAGCGGCCGGTAGCGCAACCACAGCTGATTCAAGGCTGCCGATCGACACTCACCCGTTCATCCGGAAGCGCAAGGTCAAGTTCTCCGGCTCGTCCCTCCGGCCATCTACCCGCTGCGTTTCCCCTACGGCTGTCTTCGGCGATCAGACGCGGCTCAGAAACGGTAGCTCGCGAACACCGCGGCAAAGTTCGAACTGCGGTAGCCGCCTTGTTCGAGCGCGGAGCCGGCCTGGAGGTGCTCGAGCCGTGTGGTCAGCGACAGCCGCGGCGTGAGGCTCCAGACCACCTGCAGGCGCGCGACATCGGCGGTGTGGCTGCCACCCGCGCCGGCCGTGCCGGCATAGGCCGTACCGTTGGCGCGGTAGACGGCATCGTCGCGGTCGACACGCCAGGTCCACTGGTATTCGAG
Organism: Nevskia ramosa DSM 11499; assembly: GCF_000420645.1. Lineage (NCBI taxonomy): Bacteria > Pseudomonadati > Pseudomonadota > Gammaproteobacteria > Nevskiales > Nevskiaceae > Nevskia > Nevskia ramosa. Next base: position 434,287 of record NZ_ATVI01000006.1, read on the forward strand.
CGTCACCCGCACATCGGCAAGCGGCTGGAGCACGAGGTTCGGCGCGAATGCAGCGAGATTGGTCGGCGTCAGAAACAGGCCGTAGGCGTAGTAGATGTTGTTGCCGTACGGCGCCGAGGCATTGCGCAGCGTCCGTCCGCCATAGGCACCGCCACCGCTCGCGTAGTCGGCATGGAAGCCGAGGCGTGGCGCGAGGCGGTCCTGGCCCAGCCGCCAGTTCTGCGCGAACAGCGCCTGCCAGGCTTCGAGACGACGCCCGTCGTGATCGCCCCACTGGTGGTTGACGGTCCAGTCCAGCGTCGCCGCGCCGATCTCGCCCCACAGCCGCAGGCCGCCGTAATAGCGTTCCTCGCGTGCGGACAGCGCGCCCCAGGTCGCATTGCGCTGGCGCTGTCGCCACACGAACGGATCGAGATAGAGCTTGCCGTCGAGCCAGCGACGCGGCAGCACGATGCCGCCGGTGATGCCCGAGAACCGGCGATCACGGTCCCGGTGGTCGTCGTCGATGCCGCCATTGCCGAGGCGGTTGAAGTCGAAATCGAAGATATCGGCGCGCAGGTATTCACCGTTGATCCAGGTGCGCAGGCCGTTGACGGTGACATGCAGCGTGTTGTTGTCGCGCGCCGCGACCAGCAGGTTCGGTCCATCGATGAACAACTGCCGCCCGTAACGCACGCCGACCTCGACCGTGCCGAAGTGATCGGTCCAGTCCGCGAAGCGCTGCTGCAGGAACAGATCGTTGCGCAGCGCGCCGGACGGCGCGCCGATGTTGCGGCCCTCGATGACGCCGCGGCCGAGTTCGCCGAACAGCCGCAGATGCGGGCCGAGATGCAGGTCGGTGCCGACGAACACGCGATAGATGTCCTGCCGCTGCTCGCCGTCACGCAGCTGCGCGTGCTCGGTGTAGTTGATGCGCCCGCGCAGTTCGCCGGACAAGCTCAGGTAGACGTCCGGCCGGCCGATCGGCAGGTACTTGATCCGGTCGAGGAAATCATGCCGTTGGCCGGGATCACCCATGCGCTGCCAGTCCTCGGCCCAGCGTGCGACGTTGTAGCCGTTGACCGTCGCACCCTGTCCGACCGCAGCGACCGGGTAGCCGCCTGGCATCGGCGGCGCGGGCACCTTGGCGGCCGGCGCGTCCACAGCCGCGGGCATCTCGGGATCGGCGCCGCTGGCCTCGGTCGCGGCTTCGGCGGCCAGTGCCAGCACCGCAGACAAGACACCGCAGGCCAGGCGCAGCGACAGCGTGGTATTCCAGGACATGCACGACTCCTCGCACGATGATCAGGCTGTGATCCCTCGCCGCAGGCCGCAGTCGATCCGCCCGCTTCGGGCAGCGCGTCAGGGAAGGGTCGGGAATCGTTTTTCCGGTTGCCTGGCGGGTGCCATGGCAGGCCGGTTGAATGTCGCCATCTTGGTCGCGGCGCGCGCGCCGGGAAATAACACCATGGAGCTAGGCCGGCTCGATCCGGCCTGATGGTGTTAGCTGCCTGTGCAGCGTTTGCCTACACTGACGGCATGCACCATGTCCCGACGCCCGGCGGCCCGATCACAGCAACCGCGCTGTCATGGAAATGACCGCGATGGACGCCGGCAATCTGCGCATCCTGGTGGCCGACGATCACCCGCTGTTCCGAGCCGCCATCGTCCATGCGCTGCAGCCGTTCACTGGCTCGGGCGGCAGCATCGCCGAAGCCTCGAGCTTCGCGTCGCTGAGCGCTGCCGTCATCGAGAATCCCGAACTGGATCTGGTGCTGCTCGATCTGAACATGCCCGGCGCGCAGGGCTTCTCGTCGCTGGTCTATCTGCGCGGCGAACGGCCGGCGCTGCCGGTGATCGTGATCTCGTCGAACGATCATCCGCGCACCGTCGGCCGCGCCCAGCAGTTCGGCGCGGCGGCCTTCGTGCCGAAGTCCGCGCCACCGGCGGTGCTGCAGAACGCGCTGCGCGTGGTCATGCAGGGCGATGAATGGTTTCCGCCGCAGCGTGCCGCGCGCAGCGCCGAAGACGCCAAGCTGGCCGAACAGCTTGCCCAGCTGACGCCACAGCAGTTCCGCGTGTTGATGGCGATGGCCGATGGCCTGCTCAACAAGCAGATCGCCCACGAACTGGGTCTGGCCGAGAACACGGTGAAGGTCCACATCACCGCCGTGCTGCGCAAGCTGGAGTGCTACAGCCGCACGCAGGCCGCGGTGAAGGTCAAGGCGCTGCAGCCGGAGCCTGAAGCTGGCGATCCGGGCTAGCCGCTCCGCAACAGCAACTGCCGCATCAAGGCCCGCAAGGCCGGTGGCCGCACCGGCTTCGGCAGGAACGCCCAGCCGGCATCGGCGGCGGCTTCCGAAGCCGCTTCGCGCTCTGCCGAAATCATGATCACCGGCGGCTGGCGACCCCAGCGCCGGAACAGCGACGGCATCAGATCGGCACCGGTGCTGGCACCGAGGCGATGATCGAGCAGCACCAGATCAGGCGCTTCGGCGGTTGATGCAGCCGCCTCTTCCAGACTGCCGATCAGCGTCACTTGGCAGCCCCAGGCCTGCAGCAGCGCACGGGCGGCTTCGCGTACACGCGGGTCATCGTCGATGCACCAGATATGGCGGCCCTGCAATGCGGTGGCCGGCTCAGCGATGGTCGTGGCCGGCGTGCTCACGCCGCTGCGATCACCGGCCGGCAGCGCGACGCTGAACACGCTGCCACGCCCCGGCCATGAGCGCAGGCCGATCCGGTGATCGAGCCGCCGCGCGATGCGCTCGACGATCGCCAGGCCCAGGCCGGCGCCGCGATCGGACTGTGCCGAGCCGCCATCGAGGCGGCGGAACTCTTCGAAGATCACGACACGATGCGCTTCGGCGATGCCGCAACCGGTATCCCAGACTTCGATGCGCAAGCCACCGGCGCTGCGCCGCACGCCCATCAGCACGCTGCCGCGCACGGTGTAGCGCAGCGCGTTGGACAGGAAGTTCTGCAGGATGCGCCGCAGCAGCGCGGCATCGCTCTTGACCACGGCGTGCGTCGCCACCACGCGCAGGCTCAGGCCCCGCAGCTGCGCGGTGGGCTCGAACTCGCGGCGCAGCGTGTCGAACATATCCTGGAGCGCCAGATCCCCCACCTGGGTCTGCAGCGCGCCGGATTCCAGACGCGAGATATCGAGCAGGCTCGACAGGATGCCGTCCTCGGCGGCAAGCGCTTCCTCGATGTTGTCGGCCAGCGCCGCGGCCTGCGCGTCGTCCAGGCGTTCGCGCAAGGCCGAGGTGTACATGCGCGCCGCGTTCAGCGGCTGCAGCAGGTCGTGGACGGCGGCGCTGACGAAGCTGGTCTTCGAGCGATTGGCGCGCTCGGCCTCGCGGCGCGCGGCATCGAGATCCTGGGTGCGTTCGTCGACCCGGCGCTCCAGCGACACCGCCAGGGTGCGCAGCTCGCGCGCGGTATTTCGATACGCGGTGATGTCGGCATACGAGGTGACGAAGCCGCCGGCCGGCAGCGGATTGCCGCGAATCTCGATCACCGTGCCGTTGGCCCACTCGCGCTCGAACATGTGCGGCCGCGCGGCGCGCAGATGATCGAGCCGCCGCTGCACGGCGACCTCGACATCGCCACTGCCGAGCAGGCCGCGGCGCGCGTTGTAGCGCAGCAGGTCTTCGATCGGCCGGCCGATGCGCATCAGTTCCGGCGGATAGCCGAAGATTTCGACATAGCGGCGGTTCCAAGCCACGAGGCGCAGATCGGCATCGATGACGCTGACGCCCTGGGCCAGATGTTCGAGGCTCTGGCGCTGGCCGACGCTGGCCCGTTCGGCGGCGATGACGATGCCGTCCTGCGCGCTGTGCAGCGCTTCCGCGTGCTGGCGCACCAGCTGCTCGAGTTCCTCGCGGCTGCGCCGGCGCAGGCGCGACAAGCGCAGGCGCTGCTGCACGAACAGCACCAGGAACAACAGGCTCAGCAGCGCACCGCCGGCCGCGAGCGCGGCGATCAGGCCGGCGTCTTCGCTGTCACTGGTTTCATGGAGCAGATGCAGGGTCCAGCCATCGCTGGCCAGCGGCAGCGACTGCCACAGAAAGTCGCCCCGCAGACCCGCGCTTTCGAGCTTCACCCTCCGCGTTCCTTCAGGGCCTCTGGCATCGCGCAGGCTGAGCGGCTTCAGGCGCTGGCCGGCGTACTGCTGGGTACGCGCCAGCTCATCAAGCTCGGCCGGGCTCAGAGTCTTCAGCTGGCGATAACGCCAGGCCTCGCGATTGGCCAGGAAGACGATGCCGTGGGCGTCGCTGATCAGCACCACATCGGCGGCCTTCTGCCATTCCTGCTCCAGCTCGCCGAGTTCCACCTTGACGGTCACCGCGCCGATGCGGCTGCCGTCATCGTCATGCACCGCCTGGGTCATGTAGTAGCCGGGTACGCCGGTGGTGACGCCGATGCCGTAGAAGCTGCCGCGGTCGTCGCGCATCGCCTGCTGGAAGTACGGCCGGAAGCGGTAGTCGACGCCGACATTGCTGCCCGGCAGCTGCCAGTTGTTGGCGGCGACGCCGATGCCCTGGCGATCGAGCAGGGTCAGGGTCGAGGTATGGGCCGCGCCGTTGACCACTTCCAGCCGGCGGCTGAGCTGCTGGCTGGCGGCGACATCGATCGGCGCGCGCTGCGCCCGGCTCAATGCTTGGCGCAGCTCCGGGTCCAGCGCCAGCACCGTCGGCAGGGTGCGGTAGCGGTCGATCATCGACTGCAGCGACGCCGCATACAGACCGAGCTGCTCGGCACTGCGCGCCGCCGATTCGCGCAGCGCCTGCTGCGTGGCCTGCCGCGCCACCGCGGTCATCGCGCCGCCAAGCACCGCGATGACCAGCAGCACGATGGCCACCAGCCGCAGCCGGTGGCCCTGTCGCCGTGGACCCGGCGCAGCAGCTTCAGCCACGAGCGCGGTGCGCGTTCAGGCAGCTGCTGTCAGTCATTTCGCGATCCCCATCAGGTGAAGCCGCAAGCTAACTCTGCGTCAGACCTTCCGGCAACGGTTCCGACATCGCATCCGGGCCGGCGGTCAGTTCGCGGCGCAGGCGATCGCGATCCAGCTCGTTCTCCCAGCCGGCGACGACGATTGTCGCCACACCATTGCCGACCAGGTTGGTCAGCGCCCGCGCTTCGCTCATGAAGCGATCGATGCCGAGGATCAGCGCCAGGCCGGCGACCGGCACCGAAGGCACCACGGCCAGGGTTGCGGCGAGGGTGATGAAGCCGGCACCGGTGACGCCGGAAGCGCCCTTCGAGGTCAGCATCGCCACCGCCAGCAGGGTGATCTCCTGGGTCAGGGTCAGATCGACGTTGAGCGCCTGCGCCACGAAGATCGCCGCCATCGTCAGGTAGATGTTGGTGCCATCGAGATTGAACGAGTAACCGCTCGGCACCACCAGACCGACCACCGGCTTGCCGCAGCCGAGGCGCTCCAGCTTCTGCATCAGCGGCACCAGCGCCGATTCCGACGACGAGGTGCCGAGCACCAACAGCAGCTCATCGCGGATGTAGCGCAGGAAGCGGAAGATGCTGAAGCCGGAGAGCCTGGCGATGGTGCCGAGCACCAGCACGATGAACAGCGCGCAGGTGAGATAGAAGCTGCCCATCAGCTTGGCCAGCGGGCCGAGGCTGTCGAGGCCGTACTTGCCGATGGTGAAGGCCATCGCGCCGCCGGCACCGATCGGCGCCAGGCGCATGATCGAACTCATCATCCGGAAGAACACTTTCGAGATCGCATCGAGAAAGCTCATCACCGGCTTGCCCTGCTCGCCGACCGCGCTCATCGCGAAGCCGAACAGCAGCGCGATCAGCAGCACCTGCAGCAGATCGCCATTGCCGGTGAAGGCATCGGTGAAGGTCTTGGGGATGATGTGCAGCAGGAAGCCGACGGTGCTCTGGTCGTGCGCAGCAGCGGCGTACTTGGCCACCGCACCGGCATCGAGCGTGGCCGGATCGACATTGAAGCCGGCGCCCGGCTTCAACAGGTTGACGACGATCAGGCCGATCACCAGCGCGAAGCTCGACACCACTTCGAAGTAGAGGATCGCCTTGACGCCGACCCGGCCGACCTTCTTCACATCGGACACGCCGGCGATGCCCATGACCACGGTCAGGAAGATGATCGGGCCGATCAGCATCTTGATCAGGCTGATGAAGGCATCGCCGAGCGGCTTCAACGCCACGCCGGTTTCCGGGAAGTAGTGGCCGATCGAGCCGCCGATCACGATCGCCAGCAGCACCCACAGGTACAGGCGCCTGGATGAGTTGGCGGATGCATGCGTTGAAGTGGTCATGTGTCTCCTGATCGCGGGTTGCGGCGGCTCATGGTTTCAAGCCTTCCTGGGTATGAGCTGATCCTGCGCCGTGCAACGGCCTTCACGGAATAGCCGGATGGTAGTAACTGCCGTGCTGCCTAACCCGAATGTACTAGCTGCTGCCGGCCGGCTCGTCGGCATGCGGCTCCTATAATCGCCGCGCCCTTCGCTGTGCCCGGCAGACCTGCCGGCGCATCCGAACCACTTCGTTGCGAACACCGAGAGACGCATGAGCCAGGACACACCGATCGCAAGCAAGGTCCGCGAAAGCCTGCGCCAGGCCGCACTGGATTATCACGAGTTCCCGATTCCCGGAAAGCTGGCGGTCACCGCCACCAAGCAGCTCACCAACCAGCACGATCTGGCCCTCGCCTATTCGCCCGGCGTCGCCGCCGCCTGCGAGGAGATCGCCGCCGATCCGCTCAACGCCTATCGCTACACCGCGCGCGGCAACCTCGTTGCGGTGATCACCAACGGCACCGCCGTGCTCGGCCTCGGCAACATCGGCCCGCTGGCGGCCAAGCCGGTGATGGAAGGCAAGGCGGTGCTGTTCAAGAAGTTCGCCGGCATCGATGTCTTCGATATCGAAGTCAACGAGACCGATCCCGACAAGCTGGTCGACATCATCGCAGCACTCGAACCGACCTTCGGCGGCATCAACCTCGAAGACATCAAGGCGCCAGAGTGCTTCGAGATCGAACGCAAGCTGCGTGCGCGGATGAAGATCCCGGTGTTCCACGACGATCAGCACGGCACCGCGATCATCGTCGGCGCCGCCACGCTGAATGCGCTGCAGGTGGTCGGAAAGGACATCCGCGCGATCAAGGTGGTGGTCAGCGGCGCCGGCGCGGCAGCACTCGCCTGCGTCGACCTGCTGGTCGATCTCGGCCTGCCGATCGAACACATCTGGCTGACCGATCTCGCCGGCGTCGTCTACAGCGGCCGCACCGAACTGATGGACCCGGACAAGGCGCGCTTCGCGCAGCCTACCGAGCAGCGCAGCCTGGCCGAAGTGATCGACGGTGCCGACATGTTTCTCGGCCTGTCGGCCGGCGGCGTGCTGAAGCCGAAGATGGTCGCGTCGATGGCGACCAAGCCGATCATCTTCGCGCTGGCCAATCCGCATCCGGAAATCCTGCCGGAAGATGTGAAGGCCGTGCGTGGCGACGCGATCATCGCGACCGGCCGCACCGACTATCCGAACCAGGTCAACAACGTGCTGTGCTTCCCATTCATCTTCCGCGGCGCGCTCGATGTCGGCGCGACGACCATCACCCGGGAAATGGAGATCGCCGCCGTGCGTGCCATCGCCGATCTCGCGCGCATGGAGCAGAGCGATGTCGTGGCCGCCGCTTACGGCACCGAGAACCTGTCGTTCGGCGGCGCCTACATCATCCCCAAGCCCTTCGACCCGAGACTGATCGTGCAGATCTCGCCCGCGGTGGCACAGGCGGCGATGGACTCCGGCGTGGCGCGTCGGCCGATCGAGGACTTCGAGGCCTACCGGCAGAAGCTGCAGCAGTTCGTCTACCAGAGCGGCACCTTCATGAAGCCGGTGTTCACCGCGGCACGCAAGGCCTCCGCCAGCACCGGCCGCGTGGTGTTCGCCGAAGGTGAAGAAGAGCGGGTGCTGCGGGCGGCGCAGATCATCGTCGATGAAAAGCTGGCGCAGCCGATCCTGATCGGCCGTCCGGATGTCATCGAGGAACGCATCCAGCGCTTCGGCCTGCGGCTCAAGGCTGGCGTGCACATCACCATCGTCAATCCGCAGCACGACGATCGCTACCACCAGTACTGGACCGAGTACCACGCGCTGATGGCCCGCCACGGCGTCACCGCGCAGTACGCGAAGCTGGAGATGCGCCGCCGCAGCACCTTGATCGCCGGCATGCTGATGCGCAAGGGCGAAGCGGACGGGATGATCTGCGGCACCATCAGCAGCACCGCGCGGCACCTGCAGTTCATCGATCGCACCATCGGCAATGCGCCCGGCAGCTCGGTCTATGCCGCGATGAACGCGCTGATCCTGCCCGACCGCCAGGTGTTCATCGTCGACACCCACATCAACGCCGATCCCACCGCCGAACAGCTCGCCGAGATCACCCAGCTCGCCGCAGCATCGGTCTGCCGCTTCGGCATCGTGCCGAAGGTAGCGCTGCTCTCGCACAGCAATTTCGGCAGCTACGACACCGCGTCATCGCTGAAGATGCGCAAGACCCTGGCGCTGCTGCGCGAACAGGCACCGGATCTGGAAGTGGATGGCGAGATGCACGGCGACTGCGCGCTCGACGAAGCGCTGCGCAAACGCATCCTCCCGGAGACCACGCTCGAAGGCCCGGCAAACCTGCTGGTGATGCCGAACATCGACGCCGCCAACATCGCCTATAACCTGCTCAAGACCGCCGCCGGCAACAACGTCGCCGTCGGGCCGATCCTGCTCGGCTGCGCGCGACCGGTGCACATCCTGACGCCGAGCACGACGGTGCGCCGCATCGTCAACATGACGGCGCTGACGGTGGCCGAGGCAAGCGTGGGGCGGTTGTCGGCCGCGGGCGTTTAGTCGCCAGCGGCAGCGCCTGCTACAGATCCAATTCCAGAACGTCCGATTGCGCTCTCGAAACACAGACCAGCATGGTCTGGTTCGATGCCCGCTGTTCCGCCGACAACACGGTGTCGCGGTGATCGGGAATTCCGGACAGGACCGAAACCTGACAAGTGCCGCAGAGACCTTCACGGCAGGCGCTCGGAAGGAGAATGCCGTTGTCTTCGAGGACGCCGAGAATGCTCTGATCGGCGCCGACCCTGAAACGCTGCTTCGAGCTTCGAACGACGACATCGAATGCCTGAAGGTCCTCCTGCGTCTTCGGCTCGGCGGAGAACCACTCGAAGTGCACATGATCACTGGGCCGATCACGGCCGGCTTCCTGCACCGCCCGCATCAACGGAGCGGGGCCACAACAGTAGACGTGGGCCGTTGCCGGTACGGCGCGCAGCGCGGACTCCGCATCGAAGAATCGACCGGACTGCTCCTCGTCGATGTGGAAATGGACTGCAGCCGGGTTGCCCAGCGCCTTGATGTCTTCGTAGAACGCCGCCCGCTGCCGTGAACGGACGCAGTAGAACAGCTGCCATCGCTTCCCGGCCGCCACGCACCATCGGATCATCGACAGGATCGGCGTGATGCCGATGCCTCCCGCCACGAAGCAGTACTGCTCTGCATCCGCAACGAGGGGAAAGTTGTTTCTCGGCTGGCTGACGGAAAGCAGGTCGCCCCGACGCACCAGATCATGGATGCGGCGAGACCCTCCTCGACTGCTGGGTGCAAGCCCGACGCCGATGCAATAACGATCCCGTTCGGCCGGATCGTTGCAAAGCGAGTAATGCCGGATCAGGCCATTGCCAAGATTCACTTCGAGGTGAGATCCGGCACTGAAAGCCGGCAAGGGCACGCCCGATCGAGCGCGCAGCTCCAGCACAAGAACGTCCTTGGCTTCGCTGCGGATGCTTGCCACTTCGAGTTGCAGAATGTTGGTCACGTATGGAAATCCTGGCAACCCGACGACAAGGCTCGACCGGGCAGGCTGACGCCGATGGTCAGGCGGGTTCGGCGACTGGCTGAGCCTGTCCTTCTTCGCGAATCAGCTTGTCCAGCACCCAGAGCATCTTTCCCGGGCCGGCATCATGAGAGATGTTGATCATCTTCAGATTGGGCTTCTCCTTGCGCCGAAGATGCTGGGCCTCGAGCATGATCCTGTCCTCGGTGAAGGCTTCATCGAGCGCGTTGCCGAGCAGATCGCTCAGCCCCTTGATCTCGGTTTCCTTGCTGGCGCCCCATGAATAGTAGTAATCGACCGAATCCTCATCCCGAGGCGTGACCGCCTGACAAGTCCAGGTATCGACGAGCAGTTGGCCGTTGGATTCGCCTTCGGTGTTGGTTCCGGCGCTGAACGCGCGGAAGCGCATGATCCAGTTGCAAGGCACGGTGTGCTGGATATCGAAGCAGATGTCGAGCTTCATGTCCTCCGGGAAGATGTGCTTCACCGATCCGGTGGGCGCAACCGAGCGAACCCAGAACACTGTGTTGAGGCCGCGTGGCGTGATGGTGTGGATCGGCTTGATCTCGCCGTAGGCGCGGTCGCCGCCGACCGTGTTCGGATGGACCCAGGTCAGGTGACTGAGATCGGCAAGATTCTCGATCTCCCAGCGATAGTTGGTCTCCACGCGCATCTGGGAGGTCTTGATATGCCAGTTGGGATCACCCGGCCCGACCGAGAAGCAGATCAACTTGGGATCGGCCTTGGCGGGCTCGCCCATCCAGACCCAGATCCAGTTGTCCTTTTCGACCACCGGATAGGCGCGCACGCAGGCGCGCTCGGGAATTGTCGTCTGACCGGGAATTTCCTCGCAGACACCTTCGCTGTTGAACTTCATGCCGTGGTACAGGCAGCGCAGCGAGTTTCCTTCCTTGCGACCCAGGGAGAGCGCAGCCTGCCGGTGCGGGCAACGATCTTCCAAAGCCACCATGCCGCCATCAGGCTTGCGGTACAGCACCACACGCTCGCCGGCCATCATTCTTGAAACGATGGCATCGCGGCCCTGGTGAATTTCGTAGTCCCAGCCGGCGCAGTACCAGGCGTTCTTCAGAAACATGTCGATCTCCTATTCGGTTATGGATGCAAAGCGACCGCTCGCTATGGGTCGCTCAAGCCGAACTCGCTCCACCGAGTTGCCTGTGCCGGCAATCTAGGACTCGCGCAGAGACAGATCACCCTCCGAGAAGGTTGGAAGTAAGGTCGGCGGCCACCACCCGTGCCACCAACGGGTGGATTCGCGGGCAACACGCGGTGAGTTCACCCGTCTTCGCGGTCGGTGACAGAGATCGCATCAGACCGGACGATCGCTCGACGGAAAAAGCGGCTTGAGCCGCATCGATAACGCGAGATCCGGCACGACCGCGATCAGAGAGGAGACGGCATGGAACGTTTTGATTACTCGGAGTCGAGCGGCGACTCCGTCATGGATGTCGAGTTTTCCGGCATCGGCACTCGGTCCGTCTTCGTCGATCCACCGCCCGGGCAGGCAGACGGCCGCGAGTGCCATCCGCTTCACGTCATCGACCAGATCGTCCGCCATTCGCTGGACAAGGCCGAGGCCACTGTCGCGACCAGAGGCACCGAGTTCCCGCTCCTTGATGAGCGGATCATCCGGGCGCTACTGCTGCAGGCCCTCTACTCGTTCCGCTGCGACAACCAGCTGGCCGAGCAACTGCAATACAACCTGCTCTATCGATGGTTCGTCGGCTTGCACAATCCGCAGGACGTCTGGGACGCGGAGACCTTTGCACGGCTTCGGTCGGCCATGCTCGGTTCGTTTCAGCAGGGCGCTGCGTTCCGCCTGGTTCTCGGCCGGGTACGCACCGTCGCGCTGCAGTGGTCACGACACTTCCGGATCGATGAATCCCTGTTCGATGCCTGGCTCGGGATCGAGCGGCATCGGAAAGTCAGCGATCTTCCGCTGTCGCTCCGGCAACGGCAGGATCTCGAAGCCGCAGCCTGCCAGCCACCGGAGCGCAGCCCCCTGGACCGGGCACTGGAAGTGATCATCAAGCGGATCGGCGACCATGCACTGAACTCGGATTCGCTCGCCACGGCGCTGCGAATGTCCCGTCGCTCCTTGTACTACCTGTTCGAGCGACAGAATCTGACGCCGAATGAAGCGATCCGGAACATCCGTCTGGAATGCTGCAAGGAAGCCCTCGGAGATCCGCGCCAGCAAAGCCGCAAAGTGATCGATATCGCCCTGAATTTCGGCTTCTCGAGCGCCGCCGCGTTCAGCCGGCAGTTCAAGCAGCGCTATGGTTTCCAGCCACTGGCTTTCCGCGAAGTGATGCTCCGCCAGGCAGCGTCCAGAAACTGAAACTGCGCGCTGATACTCAGCTGATCCAGTGATGCTGCCGCGCGCGCTTGATGGCATCCGGCCTTCGACGCACATCGAGCTTGTCGAAGATTCGCTGCCAGTACCATTTCACCGTGCTTTCCGCGAGGCACAGGGATTCCGCGATATCGAGGTTCTGGTAGCCCTTGGCGCCGAGGTCGAGGATCTGGATTTCCCGTTGACTCAAGGAGGCGTGATCCGCGGAACCGTTCTCCGGCGACGAACGTTCAGCGGGAAGGCGATCGAGCACGCCTACTGCCGCCAGCACCATGCGCAGATAGTCCTGGGAGCAGGAACCGCCCTCGGGCAGGCTGGTCCGCTCGATCTCCATCAGCAGATCGACGATATCGGCGCCCTCGTCGATCAGCGAGCGGATGAAGCAGCCGCTTTCTCCCATCTGCAGACATTCGACCATGACTCTCAGCGCCGCGCGGCGATCGCCAGCGGCAGACAGCGCTTTCGCCAGCAGGACGCCACAGCGCAACGCGGAGCGATGGCAGTGCCGGCCTTTGGTGAACACGTACCAGAGCCGGAGCTGAGTCGCCGCCTCCCGGGCGTTGCCGGCAGCCAGCAGCAAGCGCGCCGCGACCAGCGCCAGCAGCTCTTCCCGGGTCGTCGATCCTTCCCTGGGTGCCAGCGCGGCCTCCGGACCATCCTTGAACTCACTGGCCCGAACCAGGGCCTGAGCTTCCTTCACGCCGTTGCCGAGCAGCAGCACGCGCACACGCTCGTTGAGGATGGCGGCCTGCATGCGCTCGAAGCCGTATTGCGCTGCCAGCCAGGCGCCGTCCTCCAGCAGCGTTTCGGCCTCGATGCGGCGCCCACGCAGCATCAGCAGTCGTCCCGAGGTGACGAAGCCGGCAATCAGGTTGTCGACGAAGCCCAGCTCGGAAGCGATTTCGCGCTGCGCGAGAATCTCTTCCGCTTGATGCAGCTGGTCTCGCTCGTAGTACAACTCGGCGAACATCAGGGCGGGCATGTTGTACAGCGTCGAGTGCTCGCCATGGAGCTCCACCGCCACCTGCAGGGCTCGTTCGTACGCCTCCTGCGCATGCGCCAGATCACCACGGGCCATGAACGTCGCCCCCGCGATCGACTGATGGAAGACGACCCCGTAAGACGCACCGCCTTCGATGAAGCGCTCATGCAGCATCCGACTCGACGTAGTGACGCCCTCGCAATGGAACAGCTCGCGATTCGCCGCCATGATTGCGGAGCCCGCCGACGCACACATGAAGGGATCCCGTGTCTTGCCGTCCTTCAACCAGGCCTGCGCCAATCGGAGCGTCGTCGCCGAATCATCCGACAGCAGGGCCAGCATCATCTGCCGATGCGCCAGCTTCGCCTCTAGAAAGACCATTTCCGGGCAGCTGCCCGCTTCGCCGTGCTCCAGCCGCTCGTCAAGCGCCGTCCGCACATGTTCCAGCGCGAGCTTGGCGTCGGTGAACTTCCAGGACAGCTCGCTGTGCCAGGCGCACTCCAGCTGCAGACGCGGCAAGCGATGCAGCAGTTCGCCGGGCAGGCGCGATGACAGCGACAGCAAGGTTGCAGTCTGGCCCGCCGCGAACAGATCGCCACTGGCCCTGTCGAGCAGCTCGCCGGCGCGGGCGCTATCGCCTGCATTGAAGGCGTGCCCGATCGCTTCGATCATGAACCGGTGCTCGGCAAGCCACCGCGACGCATGCCGGTGGTATTCCGCGGCGCGATCCGGGTGGCGGTCCTTGAGGCGGCGGCGCAGGAAATCGGAAAACAGGTGGTGATACCGATACCAGTGATGCTCGGCATCCAGCGAGAAGACGAACAGATTGCGACGCTCGATCTCGTCGATCATCGCCCGTCCGTTCTCGCGCTCCAGCACGGCATTGCTCAGGCTGCAGTTGAACCGGTTCAGGATCGATGTCGCAAGCAGGAAGTCCTGCAGTTCCTCGGGCTGGCGCCGCAGCACTTCCTCGCCCAGAAAATCACCGATGCTCCGGTGCTCGCCCGAGAAGCGATCGAGAAAGTGATCGATGTCGCCGCTGTCACTGAGCGCGATGCCGACCATCTGCAGGCTGGCGACCCAGCCCTCGGTGCCTTCCCGGAGGCGCGTGACCTGCGCCTCGCTGAGCTGTACGCCGCTGACCTTGGCGACGAACTCCCCGACCTCCAGCTCGGAGAACATCAGGTCGGCCACGGCGACCTCATGCAGTTGTCCGAGCGCCCGCAGCCGGCTGACCGGCAGCTCATTGTGCGTGCGCGTCGCGATCAGGAAATGAATGTGGGGAATCGGCGACAGCAGGATGGCGTTGACCAGATCCCGGATGTCCTCATCGGCGATCAGATGGTAGTCATCGAGGATCAGGAACAAGTCCTGATCCAGGGTCGACAGCTCGTTCAGCAGCAGCGTCTTGAGCGTGTCCGATGGCAGGCTCGCGCCGCCGCTGAGCAGGATCGCGAGCCCCTGGCCGAAGCGGATGCCGGTGCGGCGCACGGCGTCGACCAGATATGAGATGAAACGGCTCAGATCCTTGTCGCTCTCGTCGAGGCTGATCCAGCCGACGCTGCGTCCTGCGGCCTTGAGCTGCGAGTGCGCGCGGACCAGCACGCTGGTCTTGCCATAACCCGCCGGCGCGCAGACCAGCAGCAGCTTCTGCTCCTGGCCGCGTTCGATGCGGGCAATCAACTGGGGCCGGTCGACCAGCACGCTTCGCTGTGTCGGCGGCATGAGCTTGGTCGTCAATGACGCACCAAGGCTGCTGCTATGCGACATGGCTCCTCCTCCTCTCTGCGGGCGCGGCGGACTTATAGGTTGTCCGCTCGGCTGCATGCGAGGACCTGAGTATGGCGCGAGATCAGCGGCCGAGGGATTTGGCGGAGTGGCCTCCGATCCCCCAGTTCACCTTGGGCACGTCATGGATGAGCACGCGCACGGCCTCGGGTGACACCTCCGCAGCCTCGGCCAGCGCGGCGGTCACCTTGGCGATCACAGCCGCCTTCTGCGCATCGCTGCGCCCTTCGATCAGATGGACATGGGCAATCGGCATCGGCCTGCACTCCTGTGAAGGGAATAACGAGATCAGGCGGCGCTCAACCCACGTTCACGCGCCATATTGATGGCGGTGTCTTCGATCATGTCTTCCTGGCCGCCGACCATCTTCAGGCGTCCCAGTTCGATGAGAATTTCGCGGGCCGGCACGCCGTACTTGGCCTCGGCTCTTCGGGCAAACAGCAGGAAGCTCGAATAGACGCCGGCATAGCCCAGAGTCAGCGAGTTGCGGTCGATGCGCACCGGGAAGTCGAGGATCGGGGTGACCAGGTCTTCGGCGACGTCGGTGACCTTGAACAGGTCGACCCCGGTCTCGATGCCCATCCGGTTGGCGACCGCAATGAACACTTCCAGTGGCGTGTTGCCGGCACCGGCGCCCATGCCGCCGCAGGCGCAGTCGATGCGTCTTGCTCCGGCTTCGATCGCCGCCAATGAGTTGGAGATGCCCATGGCCATGTTGTGGTGGCCGTGGAAGCCGAGTTCGGTGTCGGCGTTCAGATGCTGGCGCAGGTGGCCGACTCGGGCACTGACGTCGTCCGGGAGCATGTAACCCGCGGAGTCGGTGACGTAGATGCACTGGGCGCCGTAGCTTTCCATCAATCTGGCTTGCTTGAGCAGGGCTTCCGGCTCGGACATGTGCGCCATCATCAGGAAGCCGACGGTGTCGAGGCCGAGCTTGCGGCCGGCGATGATGTGCTGTTCGCTGACATCCGCCTCGGTGCAGTGGGTGGCGACTCGGACGGTGTGGATGCCGCAGTCGGCCGCGACCTTGAGGTCGTCCACCGTGCCGATGCCCGGAATCAGCAAGGCCGAGACCTTGGCTTGCTTGAGGAGTGGGATGACGGCGCGCAGATAGTCTTCGTCGCTGGCGGCGGCGAAGCCGTAGTTGACGGATCCGCCACCGAGGCCATCGCCATGGGTGACTTCGATCAGCGGGACGCCGGCGACATCGAGGCCGGTGGCGATCTTCTGCATCTGTTCGATGCTGATCTGGTGGCGTTTCGGGTGCATGCCGTCGCGCAGCGACATGTCATGCGTTCTGACCTTGATGCCTTTGAGATTCATGGATCGTGCTTCCTTCAGGCGGCCACGGGCGTGATGCGCCCGGCGAGGATTTCTTCGGCGAACATTTCGGCGGTGCGGGCGGCCGCGGCGGTCATGATGTCGAGGTTGCCGGCGTACTTCGGCAGGTAGTCACCGAGCCCTTCCACCTGCAGGAAGGTGGTGACCCGGTTGCCGTCGAACACCGGGCCGTTCATGACCCGGTAGCCGGGCACGTACTTCTGGACTTCGGCGAGCATCTCGCGCACCGAGGCTTCGATCTCTTTCTGCTTCGGTGCGTCCACCGTCAGGCAATGGACGGTGTCGCGCATGATCAACGGTGGTTCGGCCGGGTTGACGATGATGATCGCCTTGCCGCGTTCGGCACCGCCGACTGATTTCACGGCAGCGGCCGTGGTGCGGGTGAATTCGTCGATGTTCTTGCGGGTGCCGGGGCCAATCGATTTCGAGGCCACCGTCGCCACGATCTCGGCGTACGACACCTTCTGCACGCGGGATACGGCGTAGACCATCGGAATCGTCGCCTGGCCGCCGCAGGTGACCATGTTGACGTTCATCTGCCGGCTGCCGGCATGGGCTTTCAGGTTGATCGGCGGGATGCAGAACGGGCCGATCGCGGCTGGCGTCAGGTCGATCATCATCACGCCGAGCGCGGTCAGCGCATCGGAGTGCTGCTTGTGGACGTAGGCGCTGGTGGCATCAAACGCAATCTGGATGTTGTCGCTGGCCACGAACGGCAGCAGGCCGTCCACCCCTTCGGCCGTGGTCTTCAGGCCGTATTCCCGCGCCCGCGCCAGACCTTCCGATTCCGGATCGACGCCGACCATCCACACCGGCTCCAGCACGCTCGAACGCTTCAGCTTGTACAGCAGGTCCGTCCCGATGTTCCCAGGGCCGATGATCGCGCAGCGGATTCTTTTCATGGTTTGGATCTCAGGTTCAGACGAAGCGCATCGATACGGACCCGAGGTCCTGGAAGCGCACGGAAATGGCGTCTCCGGCCGCGACGGGAATCGCTTCGGTCGCACCACCGCTCATGATGAAAGTGCCGGCAGGAATCTCCTCGCCACGCGTCGCCAGATGATTGGCCAGCGCAGCCACCGCCACCGCCGGATGGCCGAGCACGGCGGCACCCGCGGCCATCGCGACGATCTCGCCGTTCTTCTCCATCACCAGACCGAGCGTGCGCAGGTCCAGGCCTTCGACACTGCGGGCGACGCCACCGACGACGAAGCGCGAAGCAGACGTGTTGTCGGCGATCACGCTGGCGAGATCGAAGCGGAAGTTCTCGTAGCGAGAGTCGATGATCTCGACTGCCGGCACCACGAAATCAGTGGCCGCGAGCACGGCGCCGACATGGCAGCCGGGACCACGCAGCGATTTCTTCAGCACGAACGCGATCTCCGCTTCGACCTTCGGATGGATCAGCTTCTTGGTATCGATCTCGCCGCCATCGGCGACGCTCATGTAATCGAAGATCAGGCCGAAGACCGGCGTTTCCACGCCCATCTGCTTCATCTTGGCGCGCGAGGTCAGTCCCGCCTTCAAGCCGGCAATGCGATGGCCGCGCGACTCCTTGCGGGTCCGGATCGCGGCCTGGATGGCGTAGGCATCATCCCAGTCGAGCTGCGGATGGGCATCGGTGATCTTGGTGACGGCGGTGGCACTCAGCTCGGCGTTTTCGAGATGGGCGGCGAGTTGCTGGATGGTGTTGTTATCGAGAGTCATGACGAGCTCAGACGAAGCGCACCGAGCAGCCACCGAGGCCGCCGACGCTGCAGGTAAAGGAATCGCCGGCGACAACCGGCATCAGAGGTGATTGCGAGCCGGACAGGATCACTTCGCCGGCCTTCAGCGGAATGCCGAGCGCACCGAGGGTGTTGGCCAGCCAGGCGACGGCATTGACCGGCGAGCCTTGCACCGAGGCACCCGCCGAGGTGCTGACGATGTCGCCGTTCTTCTCGACGACCATGCCGGCCACCGACAGATCGAAGCCGCGCAGGGATCGCGGCGTGCCGCCGAGCACGAACACGCCGCAGGAGGCGTTGTCGGCGACGGTGTCCTGAATCTTGATCTTCCAGTCGCGGATGCGGCTGTCGACGATCTCGAAGCACGGCAGCACGTAATCGGTGGCGCGCAACACATCGGCCGCGATGATGCCCGGGCCATTCAGATCGGCTTTCAGGATGAAGGCCACCTCGGCCTCCGCCTTCGGGGCAATCAGCGTGTCGACGGGGATCGGCTGACCTTCGTGATAGACCATGGCCGAGGTCAGCTGACCGAAGTCCGGCTGGTAGACCTTGAGCATGTCCTGCACCGCTTTCGAGGTGACGCCGATCTTCTTGCCGACGATCGTTTCGCCGTTGGCCAGACGCCGCTCGATCATCCGCAGCTGGATGCGGTAGGCATCATCAAGCGTGATCTCGGGCTGGCGTTCGGTGAGCGGTGCCACGGCACGGCGCGAGACCAGTGCTTCGTACAACTCGTCGCCGTATTGGCGAATGTCTTGTGGGTTCATGTCGATCTTGTCTGTTCAGTGCAGGCCAGCGCTCAAGCCGCTTCCTGCAGGAAATCGGTGACCAGCCGCGCGAAGCGCGCCGAATGTTCGATCTGGGTCCAGTGGCCGCATTTGCCGAACACATGCAGCTGCGCGTTCGGGATCAGCTGGGCGAGCTTCAGCGAAGTGAAAAGCGGGATCACCTGATCCTCGCGGCCGTGGACGACCAGGGTCTGGTGGGCAAGCTGGGAGATGTCGGCTTCCGGGCTGGCCAGCGCATCGATCGAGCGCTGACGGGGGACCGGAAACATCGCCGAGAACGATTCCTGGAAGCCGGGGCGGATGCTGGCCTGATAGCGCAGCTGCGCGAGTTCGTCATTGACCAGGGAACGGTCGTAGGCGAACAGATCCATCATCCGACGCATGCTTTCGAACGACGGCTGATAGCCCCAGACCGCATCGAGCGCTGGTGTCAGTTCGAAGTGCACACCGGCTGCGCCCATCAGCACCAGTCGGCGCACGCGCTTGGGGTGGCGGATGGCCAGCGCCAGCGACAAGGCACCGCCGAAGGAATTGCCGACCAGATCGACCTGCGGCAGCGCGAGTGCATCGAGCAGGCCGATGGCATGACTTACCCAGCGATCCAGTGAGTACTGATGATCGACCGGACGATCGGTGAAACCGAAGCCGACCATGTCCGGCGCGATGACGCGGCGGGTCTCGGCGAATTTCGGCATCACCAGCCGCCAGTTCGCGAAGGCGCTGACGCCCGGGCCGGAGCCGTGGATCAGCAGCAGCGGCACGCCCGGCGCGCTGCTGTTGAGGTCGTGATAGTTGGTGCGGATGCCTGCGGCGACGATGCTCAGGCCGATTTCCGGATTGCTGTTGGCAGTCATGGCGTCCTCATGCGTACTTGATGCAGACGTTGCGCAGCTCGGTATAGAACTCGAGCGAGTGCACGCCGCCTTCGCGGCCGATGCCGGACTGCTTGCTGCCGCCGAATGGCGTTCTCAGATCGCGCAGGAACCAGCTGTTGATCCAGCACAGACCGACATCGATCTGGCCGGCAATGCGATGCGCGCGCCCCAGGTTCTGCGTCCACACGGTGGTGCACAGGCCGTAGGGTGTGTCATTGGCCAGTGCCACGACTTCGTCCTCGCTGTCGAACGGCGCGATGTGGCAGCAGGGCCCGAAGATTTCCTCGCGAACCACGCTCGCGGTTTCCGGCAGGCCGGTCCAGATCGTCGGCTGCACCCAGGCGCCGCTGGCCAGTTCGCCCGGCATGTCCGGCACCCCGCCACCGGTGACGATGGTCGCGCCTTCGGCCTTGGCCTTGGCGTAGTACGAAAGCACCTTGCTGCGATGCTCCTGGGAAATCAGCGGCCCGATACCGGTGGCCTTGTCGCTGGGCACGCCGGGCTTCATCGCTTCGGCGCGGACTTTCAGGGCGGCGACGAACTTGTCGAAGATCGGCCGCTCGACATAGACACGCTCGGTGCCGAGGCAGACCTGCCCGCAGTTGACGAACGAAGACCGGGCGATGCCATCGATGGCGGCCTCGAAATCGGCGTCTGCGAAGACGATGCCGGCGTTCTTGCCGCCCAGTTCGAACGACACCGGCCGCAAGCCCTTCGAGGCCGCAGCCATGATCGCCTGGCCGGTGCGGGTTTCGCCGGTGAAGGTGATCGCGTCGACATCGCGGTGCGAGGTCAGGAACTCGCCGGCAGAATCCGGACCGAGGCCATGAACGACGTTGTAGACGCCTTTCGGAATGCCGACCTTGTTCATCACTTCACCGAGCAGGGTCGCCGTGGCTGGCGTCTCCTCGGATGGCTTGACCACCACCGTGTTGCCGCAGGCCAGCGCCGGGCCGACTTTCCAGGTCATCAGTAGCAGCGGCAGGTTCCAGGGGCAGACCACGGCAATCACGCCGCGCGGCTTGCGGATCGCGTAGTTCAGCGCTTCGCCGCCATCGGGTGTGGCCATCTCGAACGTCTCGGTCGGCACGTTCTTGATCACGTCGGCGAACATCTTGAAGTTCGCGGCGCCACGCGGAATGTCGATGTGCGAGGCCATCGCCATCGGCTTGCCGGTGTCGGCGACTTCGGCGGCCAGGAAGTCATCGAAACGGCGATTGATCTCGTCGGCCACCGCGTGCAGCAGCTCGGCGCGTTTGGTGACCGGCATCTTGCCCCAAGGCCCTTTCATTGCTGCGCGCGCAGCGGCGACGGCTGCCTCGACTTCCGTGCGGCCGCCTTCGCTGACCAGGCCGATCAGCGAATTGTCGATCGGGTTCCGGTTCTCGAACGTCTTGCCACTGTCGGACGGCACGAAGGCGCCGCCGATGAAATGCAGGAATTGCTTCACAGTCTGTCTCGCTCACGCATTGTTCATGAACCTTGTTGAGGTGCTGTTGTTTTCAGGAGGCTGCGATACAAGTTCTGCATCGCGCCCCATTCATTCCCGCTCTCAGGTCACGACCGACAGGAAGGCTTCGTTGAGCTTGCGGTCGTGATAGAAAATCGCGCGGCCCAGCTCGTCGTCGGTCCAGGTCAGCACCGGGCGATCCGGATAGCTGATGTAGCCGCCGGAGAACACTTCGTTGCGGTTGCCGCTCGGGTCGAAGAAATAGATGGTTTCGCCGCGCGTGATGCCGTGGCGTGTCGGGCCGATATCCAGCGACACGCGGTTGCGGCTGATCAGGTCTGCGGCCTTCAGCACTTCGCCCCAGTTGTCGAGCAGGAACGAGGCGTGGTGAAACTTGCCCTTGCAGGGTTGCCGGATGAAGGCGACATCGTGCGGCTTGTTCGAGCAGGTCATGAACGCGCTGATCACCAGCTTGTCCGGCCCGGCAATCACCTGTTCGGTGAGTGTGAAGCCAAGGATCTCGATGAACAGCTTCATCGTGTTGTCGAGGTCATCGCCGTACAGCAGGCAATGATCGAAGCGGCTCGGCGACATGCCTTTCAGGCCGTCCGGATAGATCTCCGGATTGAGCGTCGGCATGCCATTGCCGACCTTTCCCTTCTCGGCATACAACTCCATGACGTGGCCGGTGGAAGTGGTGAAGCGGAATCGACGGCCGGTCTGCGGATGTTCGTCGGCCGCGACCCAGCTCAGTTCGCTGGCGAGACCCGACTCTTCGATTTCCTTCGCGAACTTCTCCAGGGTCGCATTGGAATCGACGCGCCAGCCCATGTAGTCCATGCCGGCAGAATCCGCTTCGCGCAGCACGACGCTGTGATGGTCATGTTCATCCCATGCTTTCAGGAACACCCGGCCCTTGTCGTCGCGGGCGGTTTCCAGCAGACCCATCACGTGGGTGTAGTGGTGGATGGATGCTTCCATGTCCAGCACCCGCAGGGCCACATGCCCCGGACGCAGCACTCCAGTCAAAGCCATTTCAGTTCCTCCAGCTCATATCGAATGCCGGCGATTTGCCGGCGGTGACGGAATCTCCACCCTGTGATGGGCTCAGTTCCGCTTTCGTGAATGCCCTGCCCATCTTCCCGGCCACGCGGATATCGAGATCCGTGTCCGGGTACAACCGACAGGCCAGTGCGTAGCCTTGCGTCTCTTCCGTGCTGCTGACGCAATCACGACTCATCTTGTTGGTGTGGTACCGACCCGCGAGCACTTGCACCTTGCAGACGCCGCAGCCGCCGCCCCTGCAGCCCACCGGAATGCCTCGGCGGCCGAGACGCTCCATGCCGCACAGCAGGTGTTCGTCGGCGCGAACCTCGAAGCTGGTGCTCTCCGGTGAAGGCTGCTCGTCGGCGAGACCAACGATGCGAATGCGATGGCTCATCCAGGCGTGCTCACAACGCCTATGTGTGCCGACCAGCGAGAGCACACGTGCATCGAATGGCTCATTCAAAGCGACCGGAACAAGGGGCTACGCGCCAGCGCATTGGCGCCGTCAGCCGAGGTCAGGAACTTCTCGGTGTAGATGTCGCGCTCGAACAAGCGTCCCTGCATCAAGCTGCGGATGCAGGCTTCGATCATCACCGGCGGCCCGCACAGATAAGCGCGGTGACCGCGAAAGTCGTTGCCGAAGTGAGCCACCGCTGCGTCGTGGACGAAGCCGCGGGCACCGGTCCAGTTGCAGGTTTCGGTCGGCTCGTTCAATGCCGGCAGGTAGTGGAAGTTCGGATGCTGGCTCGCGAGCACCAGGAACTCCTCGTCGTAGTAAAGCTCGGCGCGATTGCGGGCACCGTAGACCAGCGTGATGTCGCGCTGCTCGCCGCTGGCCAGCAGGTCGAGAATCATCGAACGCGGGCTCGATAATCCGGAGCCGCCGGCCATGAAGATCAACGGCTGGGGATCGGACAGGCGCACGAAGAAGCGCCCGAGCGGCCCGGTGAAGCGGATCGTGTCGCCCTGCTTCAACACATCGTGCAGATACGTGGTGCCCTGTCCGTTCGGCACCCGGCGCACGTTCAGTTCCACCAAGGTCGGATCGTCCGGCCGGCTGGCCAGGGAAAACGCACGCGGCTGATCGAGCCCGGGAATCTGCACCTGCACGTACTGCCCGGCCTGGAAGGCGATGCCTTCACCGGGCAGGCGAATGCGGATGCCCCTGATCGTCGGCGACAGGGCGACGATCTCTTCGACCACGCCTTCGAAGTCCTGCACCGGGTAGTGACGCGCATCGGGATCTTCGTCGACATCGGCCTCGATGGTCACATCGGAGGTGACGGTCGCGCAGCAGGCCAGCGCCTTGCGTTCCTCGCGTTCGAAATCCATCAACGCAAACGGCGAGGCGTTGCCATGCTCGTAATCGCCGTCGACGACCTGCACCTTGCAGGTGGCGCACAGGCCATGACAGCAGGCGTGCGGCAGCCAGACGCCTGCGCGCAGACAGGCGTCGAGAATCGTCTGACCCTCCTCCGCTTCAACCGTATGACCCAACGGCTCGATGGTGATCTGGTAGCTCATCTGGCTTACGTGCAGGAGCCCTTGATGCCGGTCAGTCCCGGGGTTCGGAAGCGCAGGCTCGCCTTGTGGCCGAGGCCGTTGGCAGCCAGCGACTGGGCAGGGTCCGGCGTGAAGCGCTCGCCGGACCGGAACCATTCGACTTCGTCCCAGTTGATCTTTCCGGTGTCCGGATGGGCCGGATACAGGCTCGGGATCACCGCTGCGGTAAGCGCTCCGAACGGGGTCGATCCCTCGATCGGAATGCACAGCGGCGCGCAGTACATCAGGTGGTCTTCCCAGCCGATGTACAGCAGCTGCTTGCCGTGGAAGTTCTCCACGCGGTCCTTCATGTCCCCGCTGTAGCCGGGCTTCAGTGCGACAACGCTCATGTCGTGTCTCCTCTGCTTATTCGGAAACGGCTGGCTTGCCGGTCCAGGCTTTCCAGTTTTTCGCGTCCAGCGAGCCGAGGTATTCACCGCCGTCCTCGCCAACATGGAAGCCGTAGTACTGCAGCACCTCGGCCAGCGGATCGAAGCCGGGCGCGGTCGGATCGGTGCCCGGGCGGAAGCAGTTTCCCTGGTAGATCTGGTGCACCGGCAGCCAGCTGTGGATGTACTTCTCCGGCTCGTTATCGAAGATGTCCTTGCAGCCGTCCGAGCAGAAGTGGAATTTTTCGTCGCGATATGTCGTTTCGCGATAGCAGATCTTGGTCGGGTCGTCCGGCTCGGTGAAGAACATCGGGATCTGGCATAGCTGGCAGAGCATCGGCAGGGTGCCGTTGTAGAAGCGCTCGCCCTTCGCCTGCTGCTCGCGCCAATGCTCGAAGCGTGGGCGATAGAGCTTGTCGAAGGTGGTCGGATACTTCTCCGACAGCCATTTCATTTCACTCTCTTCCGGCACCCAGGTGTGGAAGGCAGCGGCGTGCGTGTAGTTGTAGAACGTCGCCCAGGTCTCGTGGCTCAAGCGATGCTTTTCCTTCGCCGCAACCTCGTGGTACTTCGGCATGCGGATGCCGTAGCGAGTCAGATCGTTGAACAGTGCTCCGCCGTTCTGCTCGAAGTACATCTCCCAGGCCTCGGCCCAGGACATCACGCGCTTCGGCAGCATGTAATCCATCATCATCGACACCAGCGCCAGCAGGCGGTAACCACGCCAGAACCATTTGTCGAGCCACTTCTGGACGATCGGCACATTGCCCGGGTCCTGCTCGAGGATGAACTTCACGACTTCGAGCCCGAGCGTCATGTGACGCGATTCATCGCTCTGCGCCGAGAAGCCGAAGGTCACCGTCGCCATGTCGCCGTTGTAGGCCGCACCGCTCATGAACGGCATGAACAGCAGGTTGGTCAGCACGTACTCGAACGAGAACGAGATTGCGGTGACGAACTCGAACGGCCCGGCGCTCATCGCATCTTCGAAGTAGGACTTCGGCACGCTCAGGTACCACACGCGATCATGCATGTGCGTGTAGTCGTGAAGGCCGTTGAAGAACTTGTTGTAGTGGCTGATCGTGTGCGCCTGCGTCTGCGCGTGGCGCAGCTCGTCGATCGCCTGCATCTGCGCTGCGATCCGGGCGCTGGTTCCCCGGAAGTTGCGGCCGGCCATCGCGAAGCCACGATGGGCCGCATATTCCAGCGGACTGACGCCGGTCAGGAACAGCTTGAGCGTGTTGATGTAACGAGCGTCAGTGACGTTGAACTGACCATTGTTCTGCTGGAAGGCATCGACGATCGCGTAGAGCTTCTTTTCCTTCTCGCCCTGATATTTCCAGTAGGCATCCATGGTCAGACGGAAGGGGTCCTCCCATTTGTCCCAGTCATGAATCTTGATGCCTTCGAACTTGTCCTGCGGAAATACCTTGTCCATCGGCTGGTAGCTGGTGTCCCAGCCGAGTCCGCGGGTCAGATGGCTGTAGTTTTCCTTCAGGCTGAGCTTCTTCGCAGGCTTCTGCGGATTGGTTGGCATGTTCATCGGTCAATTCCTCAGTCTATTCAGTGCTGGTTCCAGTACAGGACGAACTCGTCGTCCGACTCGTCGATGTTTCCGGATAGCGAAATCAGGTTCAGATTCAGCTCGCGCAGGTCGTAGGCGCGGCCGATAAGTTCTTCGATCGTTTCCCGGCGGATGACCAGGCGGCCCGGCATTTCGATCTTCACCATCGCCGGATAGCGGATGACGATGGCCTCCTGGTTGTCGGCCTCGATCGCTTCGACGATCGACCGGGTTTCGTCATTGGTCTGAAAGGCGATGAACACCTTGTCCTTGGCAATGGCATTCATCAGGCAGCTGCCTTCGCTTTCAAACCAAGCTTGGCCAGCCGGCTGTCGAATACCGCTTCAACGCTGCTCAATTCGTCATCGGCAGCTTCGACGAACACCGCCGCGGCATACGGCACCAGCGCTTCCCGCGCAGCAAGTCGCCAGTCGGCAATCCATTGCTGAACCAGTTCGGCATTTGCCGGCGATTCGGCGATGGCGGTCTTGATCGTGGCGTCGACCCAGCGCGAGGTTTCGTCGAACCAGTTGTTGCTGAACTCGGTGACCAGACTCAGCGCCGGGCCATGGGCCTTGGCGAAGCCCTGTTCGAAATTCTGGAATACCAAGGGCTGCAGCAGGCCATCGAGCACCAGGTTCTGAGCGACGAACAGCTCGAACCAGTCCTCGCAGACCATCATGTTCTCGATCAGGCGACGGATGCCTTGCCAGGCCGGTTCTTCCAGCCATAGGCGCTTGCCCTCGGCCAGCGAGTCGCCGCTGTTGCCATCCAGCGACAGACCGATGCGGCTCAGGTACTGGGCCAGGCCGAGGCGGTCCATCGAGTGGAACATCGTCGCCTGGGTGATCGCCACGCCGAAGCCGTAGGCGGTCATGTAGCAGTTGTTGGTGTTCGCGCCCCACTCGGCGTGACGCAAAGGCACCAGCGTGAAGATCAGCTTGGCGCGCAAGGCTTCCGGCAGATCGCGCAGCAGGCCGCGCTTGTCGACGAATTCCAGGTTCCGCTCCATCGTCTCCTGCTGGCGCGAGCGGGCGATGGTGTAGGTGCCGTAGTAATACTGGCGCGGGTCCTTGAACGTGTACCAGTCGCGCATCACCAGCTTGGTTCGGCGGACATCGTAAACCTCCATTTCCGGCTGCCACAGCGGCCGGTAATGGAAGTTGACCATCGGCTGCATGCCGATCGTCGCTTCCTGGTAACGCGACGCCGGCTTGTCACCGCCGATCTGCCTCGCGACATGCGAGAAGGTCTGGCGTATCTGCGTGACCGCGGTGGTCTTGATATCGACGTTCATCCGTCCTGCTCCTGTTCGTTGTTCATTCCAGGCTGGCCGTAACGCCACTTGGATCGTTCGTGATCGACTGCGTCTTCCTGCTCGCGGGTCAGGTAAGTGACCGCGTTCTCGCGGCAGAAGGTTTGATAGGCCGGTACCGGCAAGATGAGTTCAATCCACAGCTCGGGATCGCCGATCGCGAAATCGAACAGCACATAGTTGTCCTGGTTCAGTTCACGAAAGCGCACGTAGCGGCGATGAACGTCGAATGCCGGATCAGGCGTGCGCAAAGGCTCGGGCGGTGACCCGCGAAATGATTGAAGTGCCACGCCTCTCCTCCGCGCTTGAGTCCGGTTCGATCGGTGCCGGCTGATGCCGTCGCGCTCGTCGAATCAGATGTTTGTTATCTCGCTCATTGCACCGGTTGTGCCATGCCGCGCAGATCGCAGCGCAACAACTCGGCAAGTGCTTCAGTTGAATGGAATTATGGGTATCAGAGCGCCTTTGGAATCCATTGGAATTCCGCTCTTTCATCACAGCGATTTCATAAATTCATTGAATCCAGAAGCCTGCGTCTGCGGTGCTTTGATGAAAATCTGCAAACGTATCGATGCCGCGAACAAGGCGACGCGCAAAGGGCTCGCGGATGGAGAGGAATCCGCCCACACTGCCGCGCGGTCTGTCGTTCATCGCGACTGCACCGGCATCAGAATGACTCGCGCACGAGCGCGGGCATGTCAGGAGGAGCTTTCGATGACTGTCGACACCAACAGCCGGCCGCGGCGCGAGCAGGCCTGGACGCCGAGCAGCGCCGGCGTCGATGCCCAGCGCCTGCCCGACATGGCCGACTTGATGGCGCGCTTGCACTTCGCGCCGGGAGATGGCCGTATCTGGCTCGACGACCAGCGCATGCAGCTGATCCATACCTCTGCGATGGGCGTGTTGCGTCGTGAGCTGATCGAAGGCCTGGGCATCGAGCGCGCACGCGGCCTGCTGACCCGGATGGGTTACAACTCCGGCTCTCACGACGCCCACCTGGCCCGCAAGCTGCGGCCCAATGCGCCGTTGCACGACATGTTCGTGGTGGGTCCGCAGCTGCACGCGCTGGAAGGCATCGTGCTGGTCGAGCCGGTATCGATGGAGATCGATATCGAGCGCGGCCATTACCGCGGCGAATTCATCTGGCGCGGCTCCTCGGAAGCGGAGGAGCATGTCCGCACTTATGGCATCAGCGCCGAGCCCGTGTGCTGGAGCCAGATCGGTTATGCGAGCGGCTATACCAGCGTGTTCGTCGGCCGGCCGATCCTGTTCCGCGAAGTCGAATGCCGAGCGATGGGCCACGCCCACTGTCGTATCGTCGGCAAACCGGTGGAAGCCTGGGAAGATGCCGAGGTCGACGCCAGCTTCCTGCAGGCCGAACAGTTCACTCGCGGGCTATCCGCGACCAGCCGCCAGCCGGTCGGCGAAGCGCCCAACGCCGAGACTGCGGCGATGTTCGCCGATGGCGACATCGTCGGCGTGTCGACCGGTTTCAACGCGGTCTGCCACATGCTGCGCTGTGTCGCAGACACCAACGCAACGGTGCTGTTTCTCGGCGAAAGCGGCGTCGGCAAGGAAGTGTTCGCCCGCACGCTCCACCGGATCAGTGCCAGAGCCGACAAGGTGTTCATCGCGGTCAACTGTGCGGCGATTCCGGAAACGCTGATCGAATCCGAACTGTTCGGTGTCGAGCGCGGGGCCTATACCGGCGCCACATCGGCTCGCGAGGGCCGCTTCGAGCGCGCCCATGGCGGCACGCTGTTTCTCGATGAGATCGGCACGTTGAGCCTCACTTCGCAGGGCAAGCTGCTGCGCGCGCTGCAGGAGGGCGAGATCGAGAGAGTCGGCGACAGTCATACGCGCAAGGTCGATGTCCGCGTCGTGGCGGCGACGAATCTGGATCTGAGGGCCGAGGTTCGCGCCGGACGCTTCCGCGAGGACCTCTATTTCCGACTCAACGTGTTCCCGATCAAGGTGCCGCCGCTCCGGGAGCGCCGCGAGGACATCCCGGTACTGATGAACCATTTTCTTCAGAAGTTCACTCGTCGCCATCGCCGCGACGTGACCGGCTTCACTGCACGTGCCATCGACGCGCTGCTCAGCTACGAGCTGCCGGGCAATATCCGCGAGCTGGAAAACATGATCGAGCGTGGCGTGATCCTCGCTCGCCCCGGCGGCGCCATCGACGTCAGCCACCTGTTCACGGCCGGCGAGCGTTGGGACAGCCCCACCTGGGGTTTGAGCCGCGATGGCCGCGTCGCCACCAGCGGCAGGCTCGATGACATCGACGAGAACCTTGCTGGCAGTCTCGGCAATCCGCTGAAGACAATCACCGATCGCATAGAACGCCTGATGTCCGGCCAGGGCTTGGCCGACAGCGGCTCGCTGGACGAAATCGAGGCGGAGTTGGAGAACACCCTGCTGCAGCACGCCATCGAGAAAGCCAAGGGCAATCTGTCGGCCGCCGCGCGCTTGCTCGGCATCACTCGGGCAAGGCTGGTCTATCGGCTCAATCAGCGCGGGCTCGGCGGCTCGCTCTGAGCAAACTTCTCGTTCCGATCGGATGGATGATCGGATTCAGCTCCGCTCGCTGCCACGGAAAAAAAGATCGGCAGGCGCCGCTGCACGGACGCAGCGCCTGCCGTGGCCGACCTATGGCCAACGCCGCCAGGACGGATTCTGGCGGTCAAAACACCAGACGGGCACTCAGGTCCGTCAGAGACACCCAGGGACAGGAATCTGCAATACGCGATGCGCCAACTCGTTTGATGGCGCGGCCTCGATGTTTCCCGGATAACGGCAAGACCCGCGGACAGAGGTGCAGCGTCGATCCCCTCAGCTTGAGCCGAGCCCGATCAGGGCCCCTTGGGTCAGGTAGCGGTCGTACATCCTCGGATCGTTCGCCCCGCTCTGATGAATGCCATCTATTGCCTTCACTTGTTCCAGGCGGGTGATGGCGCCAGTCTGGATATCCGAACAGGTCAGGTGGCCCCAGCTCCAGTACGGATGCTTGCCATCCATCACTTTCTTCTCGCCGGACTCGTAGAGCCCATAGCAGCCATCGAACGAGCGATAGGGCAGACCATTGCGGTCGTAAGTGGTCATGCCGGCGAAGGTCTGGTTGCGCGCATCGAACCAGACCCGCTTCTTGGATACCGGCGCGCGCGGAAACTTGGTCGGTTCGGCTTCGACCACAACGATTTCCGGCACCAACTCCACATCGGTATTCCAGAACGAGAGATCCTTCGGTCCGCCGTGGGTCTTGTGCTCCCAGTTCGGATGATCGGCGTTCCAGCCGCCGGATACACCGCCGAGAAACGGCCCGCGGTGGACGATCTTGTAGTTGCCCCAGGTGTACATCGGGTCGCCTGCGCCCCAGACATCGGAGAGGAACAGGGTCAGCCCCGGCACCAGCGGCTCGAAGCGCTGATTGGTCGGAAACTGGCGGATGCGCCGGAACTCGGGGACATAGCCGTAGAGCACCGGAAACGTGCTCTGGTCGTAATCCCAGATATTCAGGAAGGACGTGCCGCGATAGACGCCTGGCTTGGTGAAGAACACCGACTGATAACGCAGCTTGTCGAGATGCTCCGGCCAGTACGGCTTGGGCTCCATGCTGACGCGGGACACCGCCGACAGCTCGGCCCAGCCGCATTCGTATTCGAAGCCGACTTTGCCATCGGCGCCGACGTTCTTGATCTTGATGGCGTAGAACGACCCATCATGACGGCCCCAGCTGAGTGTCTGCGCGGCAAACAACTCCTCGGCAGTCTTGGGGTCGGGAAAGGGATTGCCGCCGATCCAGGGTTTGCCGTCCGCGGAATTGACGACGTTGCCGCGGGCATCGAACTTGGCCTTGCCGGCATTGCGCAGCGTCGCCTCGAGATACTCCCACGGCGAGGTCCGCATGATATCCGTCGTCGTCTTGACGACCCTGAGCCTGCGGCCCTGTTTGAGGATCTGCTCGTAGCGGATCGGCTCGATCAGATCCTTGACCAGTTCCACATTGGCGGCGGTGATCTCGTCACCGGTCTTGATCCGACCCTTGGTGTAGCCCTCGATCGACAGCAACTCGTCGGGATAGGCCTTGCTGATGTCGCCATGCTGCGCAATGGCCTGCGAGAGCGGCATCAGCACACCCGTCGCAAGCGCGCCTCTGCTCGCATCGGCAAGAAATTTGCGGCGGCTGTAGCCACCGTCGTATCGCGTGATCCGCATGTTCCAGGGGCTCGCCGGTCGTCCTGACAGATAAAGGTAGCCGGCGGCGTGATGAGCACCGCCGGCAAAAGTTCCGAGATCCAGTTCTCGGCGTGCGGACGTCTTGCGCTTGACTTGTATCCGTGAAGATCTGAAGGACTAGAACTGATAGCCGATGCGAATATTGGCTTCGTCGGCGAAGCTGATTGCACGGACCACGTTGTTGGTCGGGTTGCCGTACAGATGGCCGTTCACGTAGTTGTAGAAGAAATCGACGCTGATGTTGTTTCCCGGATTCCACTTCAGGAGTGGCTGCGCCAGCAGACCGCCCTGCACGTCGTACAGGAAGGCCCACTCCAGCACGAATTTGCGGTTCGGGGCGGGCAGGAAGCCGGCGAACACCAGGTAATTGGCTCCGACATCGGTAAGTCCTTTCGGACTCCTGAGACCCGAGTAGTCGTTGCCCTGAAGACCGACCGGATCACTCACGCCAAAGGTGCCGCTGTTGCCGCCATAGCCCTTCAGATTCAGACCGACGATATCGGTGGCGCTGCGGTGCTGATACTCGAAGGCAAGATAGGCCGCCGGGAATGCCGGGGTGAAGCGATACCAGCGCTCGCCGACCACCGTGATGATGTACTCGTCGGTCTTGTCTCCGCCGCGACCAAGGCCGGTATCCGTCAAGCGCCGATTCGGCGTGTACTGGGCTTCGACGTTGACGATGAACTGGTTCCAGAACGAGGCGGCGTTCTCGGTCTCGATCACATAACTGCCACCCAGACCGAACACTTCCTCGCGGAAGTAGTCGCGCTGCACGTTGCCGCGGAGGCTGCCGTCGGAAGCGAGGAAGAACGTATTCAGCAGATTGCTCGCCTCCCGGTTGTCGTCGACATGTGACGCATAGACGTCCCGCAGCGCGGCGAACTCGTCGATGGCCGTATTCACAGTCTTCGTGGCATCGAGACGCACACTGCCCGCGGCTCCGAAGTACTCCTTGTTGCTGTAGACGCCAGCCGGTCCGACGGTGAACGGAGTGTGCGACAGCGCTTCACCCAGGTTGCTGTACAAGCGGCAGGTCGTCGGGTTGTAGAGATTGCCGGCGCAGAGCGGGCTGTCCGGACCGAGCTTGGCGGCGTAAGCCGTTTCGACGGCAGCACCGAGCAAGTTGCCGTACCGGCTTCCGTCTGGATTGGTTCCCGTCAGGCCCTTGTTGATACCGCTCTCTGCCCAGCTGAAAACGCCGAGCGGATTGATGCGGCTGCCTGCGAGCGCCGAGTAACCCCAGTTGCCGTAGTCGGCCTTCATGCGGATGCCGTAGCTCAGCCGGGTGTCGTTGTCGCCAGTGAAATAGTTATCCAGCGGCTTGTAGAACTGCGACGGAATGACGTTGTAAGGCGTGTTCGGATTCGGCAGGACCGAGGGCTGGAACTTCTGCACGTAGCCGTCGACGATGATCGCGTCTGACGCCTGGATCGTGCCGCGAAGCGCCAGGGCCGGAACGCGCTTGTCCGAGAATTCCTCGATTGCCCGATCAAGCACCAGGTGCCGACGGAAATCGAGACCATCCGGCACATCGAAAGACTGGAAGAAGATTGCCTGTCCCCAGGCGATCTGCTGCATGCCGAAACGAATGTTGTAGGCGCCGCTCTTGTATTCGAGGAGCGCGGTCGGAAAATCGATCAGGTACTGACGCCCGGCGAATTCCGTCGGATTCAGCTTGCCCCCGTTGCGTCCCAGGGACTGGAAATACTGCGCCTTGCCGGTGTCGGCATAGCGGTTGCCACCGCCGCCATCGATGCCGCCCTGGATATTGGCAACGTCCTTCGCATCGAAGCTGTTGTAGATACCCGGATCGAAGATTGCGCGCGCCTGAATGTTCAGCCGGAAGCTGTCCGTGAACGACACATTCATTTCGCCCGAAGCGCGGTACTCCTGATAGTTGAGGTACGGATCACTACCCGGCACGAAGTTGTCGCGACGTACGGTATCGTTGGTATGGATCAGCCCGGCAGAGTTCGGAATGGGAACATTCCAGTTGGTCGCCTGTGGCAGCAGCTGGATACCCAGCAATTGACTGCTCAACGCTGGCGGCACATAAGCCTGCCGCGGCACATCGACGTGCTGGAAAGGCGCATTGCCTTGGTTATTGTAGTTCTGGAAGCCCGTCGTCCTGAACCCGGTGTCATTGCGCAACAGGCCGTTGAACGTCGTGCGCCCCCAGAGATTGGATAGAAATCCACTTGAGTCGCCATCATCGGCCCACACCGTTGTCGATGCGGCCATCATTGCTATGCCGGCACAAATGAGTCGGCGTGCACGCTGAGCTGAATCCATTTTTCTGCTCCCCCAGTACTTGTCGTTTGTTTGTTGCAATCAGTTGCCGCTTGCTGCCAGTTCAAAAGCCCGGCCGTTGTGGCCAATGGCGCTTGCTGATTTCTATCCCTTGCGTGCGTTCTTCCTGCTCTGAATCAATTGCCGCCGGTTGCCAGTTCGAGCACCCGGCCGCTGTGACCCACGGCAATCACCGAACCATCCGGCGTGCTTGCGCCACGGCTGAGGCCGCAGTACCAGTTGAGGCTCAGATCCAGGGCCTTGAGCGGCTGCCAGGTCTTGCCAGCGTCAGCACTGACCAGGCCGCTGCGCATGCCGACGACGACCACATGACCATCCTGCGTCGTCTCGATGGCGAACAGGCTGGCCTCCGAATTGGTGGCGAGCTGGGTCCAGGTCTTGCCGCTGTCCGTGCTGGTGACGATCAAGCCCGTCTGACCGGCCGCATAGCCGACGCCGTCGTCGCGAAAATGCATGCCGAAGATCGTCGGCGGAATCGAACCCTGCACCGCCGCCGGCACCTGAAACACCGGTGCCCAAGTCACGCCGCCATCGGTCGAGCGATTCAGCTGGCCGAATTCGCCGCCAATCACGATGGCGCCATCATCGAAGACATTGGCGGCATAGATGGTCGGCTCGTCGCGGATCGCTTCGAAGGCTCCGGTGACGCCCGTCTGGTAGAGCGTCGCCCAATCCGGCTTCAGATCGGCCCAGGTCTCTCCGCCGTCGGTCGACTTGAGCAAGGTACCGAAAGCACCAGCGGCCACCGCAAGGCCATTCTTGTTGAGGCTGACTCGCAGCAGACGACGATCCGTGACCGGCTCGATCTTGCGCCAGGGTTTGCCTTGATCACGGATCAGAATCAGACCCTGCTGCCCGACCGCGATCGAACGCGAACCCGCGATGGCAACGCTGAGCAAAGACAGATTGGTTGGCGGATTCTTGTCGCGCGCCCAGGTTTTGCCGCCGTCGGTGGTTTCGAGTACGAGACCACCGTCGCCTACCGCTTCGCCGAAGTCGCCACTGAAGGCGACTGAGTAGAGACGATCGTGAGGTGTCAACTGGTTCAGCGCGCGGCTTCCGCGGCCATCGGCAGCCACCGCGAAACTACCCGCCACGGCCATAAGTACCAGGAATATTGCTGACAACGGGCGTGCGTATACGTTCATGGCAGGAGCCGACAGAGAAATCGAATGGAGATGTGGCGGCCGCGGACTGGCGGCCGCCACAAAGAGGACTACTTCAGTGCCGCGTGATTACGCACGGCCCAGAGACTGCAGCGCCTGTGCGGTGCAGTAGGTGTTGTAAAGCCATTCCGGATCGGCCTGGAAGCGTGCTTCGACACCCGCGGCGCCCTTGCTGTGGTTGCACAGCGACATGCGGCGATTCTGGAAATCGTAGATATGCACGTAGGTCCAGGTGAACTGCGGAGTCTTGCCATCGCGGCCAACGATGACGCGCTTGCCGTCCGAACCACCGCCCTTGAGCTGGCCATGCGCCATTTCGAAATTCGACCAGAGCTTGCCCTGACGGTCGTAGCGAATGTTGCTGGAAGCGATGCTGTTGCGCGCATCGACATAGGCCACGCGCTTGGACACCGGCGAACGCGGATAGCCAGTTGGCTCGCAGCTGGTGACGATGACTTCCGGCGCCATCTCGTAGGCAATGTCGAAGAACTTCGGGTTGTCCTTCTGGCGCGGCGGCTCCCAGTTGGCGTCGTGGGTCGCGAACTCGGAAGACCATGGGCCGAGCATTGGCTTGCGCGCCTCGATCTTGTGATTGCCCCAGGTCAGGAAGGGATCGCCGGCAGCCCAGGGATCGCTGAGGAACCACACGGCGCCGGGAACAAGCGGCTCGAAGCGTTGATTCGACGGGAACTGACGTACCCGGCGGAACTCCGGCAGATAGCCATACAGCTCTGGAATCTTGCGCGCATCGTAATCCCAGACGCTCAGGAACGAAGTACCGCGGACGTCTGGCGAGGCGGCAAAGAACACGGCCTGACGACGCAGCTCATTCTCCAGCCCCTTGAAGACCTTGCGATCGGCACGGCCGGTGCTGTTCACCTCGACCCACTGGAAGTTGTAGTGGTACTCGAGCTTGCCGCTGACGCCGATGTCCTTCTGCTCGACCACGTAAGCAGCGGCGTCGTTCCGGCCGATGTTCATGGCCATGTTGCACCAGACCTGCTTGGCTTCCGTCGGATTGACGAAGGGCAGACCGCCCTGCCAGCGCTTGCCGTTTTCGTCCACGGCATTGCCGTCGGCATCCCACTTGGCCTTGTGACCGGACTTGATGTCGGCAATGGTCGCTTCGTAGTAGTCGCCGTTGTCCAGATCGCGAGGATTCAAGGTCGGTGCCTTGATCCGGATCTTGCGGCCTTCCACACCGGTGATCTGCTCGTAGGCGCCCGGATCCAGCAGGTGCTTGACGTGCTCGACGTTGTCCTTGGTGATGTAGTCGCCGACCTTGACCTTGCCCTTGCTCTGGGTCTCGATCGACAGCAGCTCATCCGGATAAGCCTTGCTGATGTCGTTGATGTCCTTCGCGTAGGCCTGGTCGAGCGGCATCAGCACGCCGGAACCGAGTCCGTAAGCCACAGACTGCATCATCTTCCGGCGACCGTAATCTACGTCGTACTTTCTGATTCTGAACATGTCATTTCCTCATCACTAGTAAGCGTCCGATCGATGCCCGGGGACGATAAACCGGTGCCCCTCTTTTACTTGTT
The DNA here is from genome assembly GCF_000420645.1 of Nevskia ramosa DSM 11499. Lineage (NCBI taxonomy): Bacteria > Pseudomonadati > Pseudomonadota > Gammaproteobacteria > Nevskiales > Nevskiaceae > Nevskia > Nevskia ramosa. The sequence continues at coordinate 470,596 of NZ_ATVI01000006.1, forward strand.
GGCTAGCAGGGCGGAACCGTCTTTGCCTGCGTCCATAGGGTGCAATGAATCCCCACTGCTCTCTGCTACATACTTGGAGAGATCGATACCCTCGCCAATCATCAGATCGGTGCGAGTTGCGAATTTCGGTTTGATCAGCCAGACCAGCAGCGGCAGCATGATCAGTGCGAGCACCATGTTGATCAGCATGATCGCGGCCAGCAGCAGCCCCATGTCGGCCATGAACTTGAGGTCCGAGAGGAAGTACCAGGGCAGGATGCCAACCAGCATGATCGAGGCGGTGAACATGATCGCCTTGCCGGTCGTCGTCATCGAAACGGTGATCGCCTTGTCCCAGTCCTGGCCCTGCGCGTGATACTCCTCGCAGATACGCGACAGCAGGTAGATGCCGTAGTCGATACCGACACCGACACCGAGCACGGTCACCAGCACCGAGTTGATGTCCAGGCCGATGCCCATCAGATGCATCGTTGCCAGCAGATAGAAGTTCGCCAACAGCGTCGGCACCAGCAGGATGATCGCGGCGACTGCAGAGCGGTAGGCATAGGTCGCAATGAGAAAGATCGCCGCGCAGCACAGGCCGACCAGAATCCAGTGATAGCGCTCGACGACACTATTCATCGCCTGCTGCAACGCGATTGTTCCGGACGCGAGACGGACACGGATGTGCTCGTGCTCGACTCCCACCGCCGCGACAGCCTTGCGCGCCGTTTCCAGTGCGCCGTCGACCGTGGCCTGCTTGTTGTCGCGATAGAACAGCGAGACCGTCGAATGCTGGTAATGGAAGTCGGTCATGTCGGCGAAGTTCAGCGGGTTCTGACCGAAGGCCACCGCCGTGGCAGCCGCACCGACTGACTTGTCGCTGGGATCGACCGGCAGCCAGCCCGGATAGCCGCCCGAGTACAGACGATTGCCCTCGTCGACGACATCGGAGAACGAGCGCGTTGCGCGAGCCGGGAATGGACCGCTCTCGGCCGCTCTCTGGATCGATTTCGAGAGCTGATAGGCCTCCAGAGTGCGGGCTGCGCGGACCTGGGCATTTTCAGGATCTTTCGACTCGAGGATGATCTCCAGGGAGTTCACGCCTGGAAAATGGTCGTTGATCTGGCGGACCGCGGTGTTGAATTCCGACTTCGCCCACAGCAGATTGCTGCCCTCGACAGGATTGCCGATCGCAATCCGGCCCGCCAGCACGATCGCGGCCGTGGTGACTGCGGTGAGCACGATCAGGGTGATCTGAGCCCTGTTGCCATAAGTAAGCTTGGCCATTCCCAGCAGCAGGACCTCCTGCAACCTGTGGATGCCCTTCTTTGGCGCTCCGCCAACGATGGCGTCGATGTTCTTCGGCGCCGGCAGATAGGACAGCAGGATCGCGATCAGCATGACGCCGGTCGGGATCAGGTAGACCGCCCACATGCCGCAGAACAGCGCGAAGCGGCGCATCGCGGGAATCGGCGCCACGCCGATCACGAAGATCGCGATCACGTCGGTCATGATGCCGAGCACGCTCGGCGCCATCATCACGGCCAGCGTCATCTCCGAGGCCTTCACTCGATTGCGCACGTGCGCGTAGATCTCGTAGTAGCGTTCGGTGTACTGGATGCAGTGCGAGAAGGACCGCGCGACCAGCAGCAGCGGCACCACCATCAGCAGCGGTTCGATCGGCGAACGCAGCCAGCCGACCATGCCGAAGCCCCAGATCGCCGCGACGAAGCTGCAGACAATCGGCACGACGATGCCGGTGACATTGCGCATGTAGAAAGCGAGCGCCAGGACCAGCAAGGTCAGCGTCACGCCGAAGATCATGTAGGTCTGCTTCTGCAGCTTGTAGACCCAGCCGGTCAGGATTGGCTGGCCGACGATGCTGAAGGCATGCTTGTCGTCGGTCGCGGCACGCGTCAGGTCACCGATCGACGCGAATACCTTGGCATAGTCGAGCTGGTCGTCTTCACGAAACGACAGACGCAGCAAGGTCGCCGTCTGGTCGGCTGATACGAGAAAGGCGCGGGCCACCGGCGAACGCTCGACCTTGCGTTCGAGATCCGCGAGGTCCTTGGCATCTGTCGGCACCTCGTTGCCCATCAGCGGCTGCATCTGGATGCCGTCGGCGGTCGCCTCGGCATAAGTCGCCTTCTCGGTCGTGATCGACAGGATGCGGTCGTGATCGATGCCGGGAATCAGATCGACGTCACGGGTCAACGTCCAGACCTTTTGCAGCGTGTCGGCGTTGTAGATCTTCTGGCCGTCGGTCCGCTTCAGCATGATCGTGACGGTCAGCGGATCGCCGAAATTCGGGTGATCGTGATACGTCTGCACGAAGGGATCATCGGCCGGCAGCAGATCGGCGAAGATCGTCCGGATGTCCAGCCTCGGCAAGCCGGCGGCAAAGGCCAGCGTGACCAGAATGAAGAAGATGCCGACGCTCTTGCGCCGACCAACGATCCATGCAGCCAACCGGAAGCGGAAATTATCCATTAGCGGCAGACGACCTCGTTCTTGCGTGAGCAGACAAGGCACTGGACTGCGGTCGCGGGGGAATTTTCACCGACGCACATCACAATTACCGGACTGCTGCCGACGAGCGGATTCAACATGACGCCTCCTAATAATGATCGGGCCGAATTCCCGATCCGGCTCTTCTGTGCGTGGCCCTTCAATTGCGGCCTTCGTGAGGATTAGAGTATTCGGAGGTGGTTCGGCGACGCTTGACGGCTTGTGCAATTTCGCTGTCCCCGAGTGCACAACGTTCTGCCTGCTGCTGACGCGGACCTTGGCGGCCTGGGCCGGCCCGTCCTGCATTCAGGCGCAAACTGCCGCGGGACACTCCATTTGGAAGGCGCTCTACGACCAGGAAGCAGGGCAGCCAAACACGAGCGTCAGCCTGAGCGAGGCGCCGTCATCTCGACGCGCCAACAGGCGCTCCCCCATGGCAAGACCGGCCACAACCAAGCACGGATGATTAAGACGCCATCGCAGAAGTGCGCGCATGACTCAGAGTGCAATGTGGCTGTTATCGCGTGCACATCGCTGCAAAGACGGTTGCCGGCTCGGCGGCTGCGTGCAAATACTCATCGCTCAACAATCGATCTGGCTGCTGCTCCGCGTTTTCGCCAACGGCGTGCGGGGCAACAGAATTCCAAAGAGCACCGAGGAGCAAGCCCATGGCCGTTTTGAATCGTCTCGACTGGTATGACATCGCGCGCAACACGAACTGGACGCCCACGTACGTCGCGGAGAGCGAGTTGTTTCCCGAAGAGCTTTCGAGTGCGTTCGGCCTGCCGGCCGAAGTGTTCGAGACCTACGACGAGCCGTACAAGACCACGTATCCGGAATACGTGAAGGTGCAGCGCGAGAAGGATGCGGGTGCCTACTCGGTCAAGGCTGCGCTGGAGCGCAGCAAGATGTTCGAGAATGCGTCGCCGGGCTGGTTGTCGGTGCTCAAGCTGCACTTCGGGGCCATTGCCCGCGGCGAGTACTCGGCGTCGAGCGCCGAGGCACGCATGGTCCGCTTCGGCCGCGCGCCGGGCATGCGCAACATGGCGACCTTCGGCATGATGGACGAGATCCGCCACAGCCAGTTGCAGCTGTTCTTCCCGCATCAGTACGTGTCCAAGGACCGTCAGTTCGACTGGGCCTTCAAGGCCTACGACACCAACGAATGGGCAATGATCGCCGCGCGCCACTTCTTCGACGACGTGATGGTCACCCGCGGTGCCGTCGGCGTGGCGCTGACGCTGACCTTCGCCTTCGAGTCCGGCTTCACCAACATGCAGTTCCTCGGCCTCGCAGCTGACGCGGCCGAAGCCGGAGACTGGACCTTCTCCAGCCTGATTTCGAGCATCCAGACCGATGAATCGCGCCACGCGCAGATCGGCGCTCCGCTGGTACAGATCCTGGTCAAGAACGGCAAGAAGGCTGAAGCGCAGAAGCTGGTGGACATTTCCATCTGGCGCGCCTGGAAGCTGTTCTCGATCCTCACCGGCCCGGTGATGGATTACTACACGCCGCTCGAGCACCGGAAGCAATCGTTCAAGGAGTTCATGCAGGAGTGGATCGTGGTGCAGTTCGAGCGCTCGCTGCTTGAACTGGGCCTCGACAAGCCCTGGTTCTGGGACGACTTCCTGCACGAGATCGACGAACAGCATCACGGCATGCATCTTGGCGTCTGGTTCTGGCGTCCGACCGTCTGGTGGAATCCGGCGGCCGGCGTCGCCCCCGCAGAACGCGAGTGGCTGGAAGAGAAGTATCCGGGCTGGAACGCGACCTGGGGTCAGTGCTGGGATGTCATCACCGACAACGCGCTGGACAACAAGATGGAGCAGACGCTGCCGGTGACGCTGCCGGTGGTCTGCAACATGTGCCAGCTGCCGATCAATTTCACGCCGGGCGCGGCCTGGAAGATGCGCGACTTCCCGCTCACTTATGAGAGCCGCGACTATCACTTCTGCTCGGAAGGCTGCCGCTGGTGCTTCGAACAGGAGCCGACCCGTTACCAGGATCACCTGTCGCTGGTCGACCGCTTCCTTGCCGGCCAGATTCAGCCGCCGGATCTCGGCGGCGCGGTGAAGTATATGGGTCTGGCGCCCGGCGAAATGGGCGATGACGCCCTCAAGTTCGCCTGGCTCGAGGAAGTTCGCGCCGAACGGATGAAGAAGGCGAGCTGAGCAGGCGCGCATCGAGGACGAGGACCGCAGGCGGAAGGCTTGCGGTCCTTGCAAACACGACATAACGAACCCTACAGGGACAAGAGACCGATGGCTCTATTTCCACTGACTTCGAACTTCCAGGAAGACTTCGTCCTCCAGCTGGTCGCGGTCGATACTGACAACAGCATGGATGAAGTCGCCGCCGCTGCTGCCGTGCACTCGGTCGGACGCCGGGTGAAACCACGGCCGGGCGTGCTGCGCGTGCGCCGTCAGGGCACGGACGAAGCGTTTCCGCGAGACCTCAAGGTCGGCGATGCCGGTCTGCGCCCGATGGAATGCGTCGAGATCTACTGGGAAGGCTCGGCCGGCAGCGTCCGCGACCCGCGCCACTGAGAACGGTCATGACGTTCCACAAAGTCTGCAAGCTCGACGACCTCTGGGAAGGCGAGATGGAAGCCTTCGATGTCGACGGCGAGGAAGTGCTCGTGGTCTGGCCCGAAGGCGGCGAACCCTGCGCCTTCCAGGGCGCCTGCCCGCATCAGGACATTCCGCTGATCGAAGGCAAGTTCGACGGCAAGACCGTCATCTGTCGCGCCCACCAATGGAGCTTCTGCGCCAACTCCGGCAAAGGCCTTAATCCCGACCACACCCAGCTCGCCCGTTATCCGATCAAGGTCGAAAACGGCGATGTACTGGTGCAGATAGAGGGCATCAAGCCTCTGTTTTCCGCGACCTGAGGAAGCTGATGAACGGCACCAGAAACGATATTGCGAACGCACATCTCAACAACCGGGTCGGGCCCGTGCTGCGTCAGGGAGCGTTGGCCAAGGCCGTTGCCGAAGCCGCTGAAGTCGATAACCCGGACAAGACCATCACCATCGATGACAAGGTCGCCTACGTGCGCATCTCGACCGAGGGCGAGATGATCCTGCGCCGCACGACCATCGAAGAAATGCTCGGAAAATCATTCCAGATGAACGAACTGGAAGTGGAGCTGAGCTCTTTCTCGGGCCGCATCGAGAATGGTGCCGAGCAGATTCGTTTCTATTTCGAAAAAACCTTCTAGGAGCTGTCATGAGCGAAGTCGAAATTCTCAAGCCGCTGAAAACCTGGAGCCATCTGGCTGCAAGGCGGCGCAAACCGAGCGAGTACGAAATCGTCTCGGTGTCGCTGCATTACAACGATCGCCCGGGTTCGGCCGCGCCGTACGAACTGGATACCAATCTGTTCATGAACCGCTGGTATGTCCAGCACCGCAATGGCAGCCCGCTGAAGCATGCCGACTGGAATGCTTTCCGCGATCCGGACGAGTTGATCTATCGCACCTATTGCCTGCTGCAGGACGGCCAGGAGACCTATGTCCATGGTCTGTTCGATCAGTTCAACGAGCGCGAGCACGACAAGGCGCTCAGCCCGCTCTGGGCCGGCACGCTCGCACGGCTATACACGCCTGCGCGCTATCTGTTCCACACCATCCAGATGGCCTCCGCCTACCTGGCGCAGATGGCACCAGCAAGCACGATCAGCAACGTCGCCACTTTCCAGGGCATGGATGCGTTCCGGTGGCTGAGCCACACCGCCTACCGCACCAAGGAACTTCAGGCCACCTTCCCGGACAAGGGTTTCTGCATCAACGAACGGACGTACTGGGAGCAGGACCCGGCCTGGCAGGGAATCCGCGAGTTGATGGAAAAACTGCTCGTCGCCTACGACTGGGCGGAATGCTTCACGGCATTGAACCTGGTTGCCAAGCCGGCGATCGAGGAATGTGTGCTGCGCCAGCTCGGCAACGCCGGACGGCACCATGGCGATCTGACGCTGAGCCTGCTGGCCGACGCGCAACTGATCGATGCCGCACGTCACCGCCGCTGGGCAACAGCGCTGGTCAAGATGGCGCTGGGGACCGAAGGCAATGGCGACGTGATCCGTGGCTGGGTCGCGAAATGGACGCCGCTCGCCGATGCCGCAGTCGATGCTTACTGCGCCGCTCTGACAGAGTCACCGGAAGCAGCCAGCAACGCGAAAGAAGCTGCGGAGAAGTTCCGGCAATCGCTGGGAATCTGAATCGGAGCCCGGCCTGCTGCCACAAGGAGCAGGCCGGGCTTCACTCGTACTGAAAGCCTGAAGCCTTGACCACTCAGCGCAGGATCAGACGAATCGGTCGTAGAACATCTGCGAAACCGGAACCTTCAGATCGAGCAGCATGCGCTGCACGGCATCGGTCATCGCCGGCGGACCGCAGAAATAGTAGTCCTTGCTCGTCGGGTCACTGCCTGCTTCGAGACTTCTGCGAGCGACCTCGTGGACGAAGCCGCGTGCGCCACCCCAAGGCTCCGCGTAGGTCGAATCAGAAATCGAACTGAAGCACGAAACGCGCTTACGCAGCAGCGCATCGCGCTCGATCATCGTCGACGCGCAAAGGTCAGCAGGACGACGGCCGCCATAGAAGAAATCGAGTTTGCGTTCACGAGGCCCGGAGCGCGATGCGGCCGAGAGAATCGACAGCATCGGTGACAACCCGGAGCCACCGGCAATGCAGACGATGTCGCGCGTGCTGTCCGCGCGTAAATGCGCCAAGCCGTAAGGGCCATCGAGCATGATCTGGTCATCGACGCTCATGCTGTCGAACAGCGCGCGGCCACCAGCGCCTTCGGTCATGCGCTTGATCACGAAACTCCACGAGCCCTGCTCGTTCGGCAGGTTCGACATCGAATAGGCACGGTCACCGGTCACACCCGGCAGGCTCAGCAAGGCGAACTGTCCGGGCAGAAACTCCGCGGGATCGGCCGTCTTGAATGTGAACTCGGTGATGTCGTGGGTCATGGCGATCTTTGAAACCAGCACCGCAGAGCGCCGCCGCGGCCGCTGTTCCAGGCCAAGCTTGAGCGGTACACGCACGGTGATCGTGCAGTCAGAGTGAGGCCGCGACTGGCAAGCCAGCCGAAAACCGCGATCACGACTGCGTGCCGTCAGACCTGGCGCATCGGGCCACAGATCTTCGAGCTCGCCGCTCTTGAGCTGCACACGGCAAGTGCCGCAGCCGCCAGAGCCACACTCGTACGGCAAGCCGATGCCGCTGCGTAGCGCAGCGCGCAGCACGGTGTCGCCTGGCATGCATGCGAACTCCGGGCCACCGTCAGTGAGACGAATGCTATAGCCTGCGGCACCACCTTCCGCAGACATCAGCGCACCCTTCCTTGCCCGATGGCGCCAGCGGCACGAGGCCGAGCACAGCCGGGCAGCTTGATACGCATCATCATTGCGCCAGATCCGGTTCCAGCTTCGCGTCGCAGCGCATCTCGTTCCTGTTCATACGCTCCTTCATGCTTCATCTTGAATGCCGACAGCATCGACAAATGCAGTGCAAGCTTCAATAAGCCGGAGATGATGGAAGTCATCATCGCGGTGAATGCACGGCGGCTCGGTAGTGAAGGAAACTACAGCGCGTGGCGGAGCGGAGATGACCGCTGGCCACTATCGCAAAGGTGCTTGATATCTGCTCGTCCACAAGAGAAGACAGACGCCGGGCCCGGATTCGCGAATGGGAACGAGCGCGGGCCCGACCACCGAGCATCTGATGAACCTGAATGATCTGGATCTCAAGCTGCTTCGCGTCTTCCATCAGCTGATGATCGAGCGCCGTGTGTCGAGCGCGGCGCAATCACTGGGCGTGTCGCAGCCGGCAGTCAGCAATGCCTTGAAGCGATTGCGTGGCCTGCTGGGAGACGAGCTGTTCCAGCGCACTGCGCAAGGCATGCTGCCGACACCGCTGGCGGAGCAGATCGCCGAACCCATCGCCTACGCGATCGACGCGATCCGTTCGGTCGTCAACCATCAAGTTCATTTCGATCCGGCGACTGCGCATCGGGATTTCGTGCTCGGACTGATCGATCTCGGAGAGATGTTCTTCTTGCCCTCGCTGCTGGTGCAGGTTTGTCAGCAGGCGCCCGGCGTGCGGATCAACGTGGCAAGAAGTATCAATTCCAGCCTGAAGGAAGACATGGAAACCGGCCGGATCGATGTCGCGATCGGCCTGATGCCGCAGCTGCAGGGCAACTTCTTCAGGCAGCGCCTGTTCCGGCAGAACTTCGTCCTGGCCTTCCGCCAGGATCATCCGCTGTCGAAGAAGTCGGCGATCGGCCTCGATGACTTCATCGCCTGCGAGCATGTCGCAGTCTCGCAGGGCTCCGGGCATGGCGACATCGATCGCCTGATGGAGCGCAAAGGCATCGAGCGTCGTATCCGGACCACCGTGCCTTACTTCGACGCCGTTGGCCCCATTCTGGAAGCGACCGATCTGGTGGCGACCGTGCCGCTGAATCTGGCCGAGATGCTGCGGCGCCCGTTCGGCATCGGCCACGCGCCGCATCCAGTCGCGCTCCCTGAAATTTCCATCGACGTCTTCTGGAATGCACGCCTGCAACGGGATCCCGCCAACCAGTGGCTGCGGCGGCTGATCTTCAAGCTGTTCTCCGATCAGGCTCAGGGAAGCACCTGACGGATGGAAGTCCTCATTCGCCCGGGCAACCATGTACTGAGCCTCAAGCCGGGAGAACCCCTGCTGCCCGCGCTGCGCGCTCAGGGGCTGCCGATTTCCTACAGCTGCGAGGACGGACGCTGCGGACTGTGCCGCTGCAAGCTGCTACGGGGAACGGTAGTCGAGTCTGGTCGTCCACCGCGACCCTTGTTCGGATGTCGCACGCGCTATCTGCTCGCCTGTCAGAGCTCGGCAGCGGAAGACTGCGCCATCGAGATTCCCGATGCCGGCGAGCCCGTGATCCATCCGCCTCGACGACTACGCACTCAGGTGCTGGGGATCGAGTCGATCACCCATAACGTTCGCTTGCTGCGCCTCAGCAATGCCGACAAGCTGCTGTTCTCGCCGGGCCAGTTTGTCGAACTGGAATTCGGCCGTGGATTGTCGCGGGCCTATTCGCTCTCTGGATTGCCAGGCGACGACGAGCTGCGCTTCCACATCCGCATCCATCCCCAGGGAAGCGCCAGCCAGCTGATCACGGAACGGCTCCAGCCGGGCGCGATGCTGCGCCTGCGCGCGCCCTATGGCGTTGCCTGGCTGCGTCGACAACAGGAAGGCCCGATGCTGCTGGCTTCGGCGGGCACTGGCCTGGGTCCGCTGCTGTCTGTGCTGCGCGGTATCGCCGCGGCGCGCCTGCAGAATCCGGTGCACGTCTACACCAGTTTCATGTCGCGCGAAGACATCTACGGGCTCGACGAGCTTGCGGCGGCCCTGGCAGCACTCCCCAACCTCAGGGCCTCACATCTCGTCGTCGCCTACGGCCAGCTGAAGCGCGGCTTGCGCCGCGGTCTGTTGACCGAAGTTCTGGAAGCAGACTTCAGCCATTTCAAGAACTGGCAGGCCAACCTGTACGGCTCGCCCTTCGCGATCGATGCTGCGGTACATCTGCTGCGCCGGCGTGGAATCGATGAGGATCATCTCCACGCCGACCCCTTCCATCCCTACGGCAACTAGATTCAATGCTTCGCGATCGACGGTAACACCGCGCTCGGAGAGATGCCGTAGCGCATCTTGAACTGGCGCGAGAATGATGCGAAATGCTTGAATCCATGATCCATCGCAATGTCGGTGATCTTGCGGTGGCAATAGCGCTCATCGCGAAGCAAGCGAAAGCAGCAGTCGAGACGGATTTCGCGGATGGCCCGTGCAGGCGTCAAGCCACAGCGCTCGAAAAGTAGATACAAGGCGCGGCGCGACATGTGGAGTTCAGCGGCGACAGCATCGGCATCGAGCTTGGGATCGGCGACTCTGCGCAGGATCACGGCACGAGCGCGATCAAGGCGGCTGGTGCGCGCAGCGTCGGAACGGAACCAGTCCGTGCCGTTCAAGGGTGACGGCGCCGGTGTTCGTGCCCAGGCTTCGATCAGCGCCGTGTCGACCCGAAATCTGCCAGGCATCAAGGCCGCATAAGCACGCGCCTCGTTCACTGCACGACGGAACAGTGCGGCGGCCGACTCGTCGCTGCGCAATGCCTCCAGCGCACCAGCGTAATCCGACTCGCACCACAGTGATTCACCGCCGCGCAGGCCGACAAACCAGCGATAGAGCGCGTTGTAGCGCAGCTGCTCCAGCAATTGTTCATCCGTGGGGAACGAGTACAGCGCCTGTAACAGAGCGGCACGGATCAACGGCGCATGGCGCGCCGCGGCATCCGGGGCGCCATCGCAGAGATCGTCGACGAGCGACCGGATGTGCGCGAGCGGGTGCGCGTCCTCGCTGCGGGAAACGATCTCCACCGTCACTGCCCTGCCACCCGTGCTCAGCTCGAGATTGCTGGATTCGTACATGTTCGGCTCTCCTCCATCCCGGCGAGGGTCCTGCCGCGTCTCCGTGGCGCGTCATGGCTCCTCGTCGACGGCGAGTCTCGACTATTCGTACGCCATCGTCTTTTCGTGATGGTGATAAACCTTATTCGCCAAGGAGCGGTTCGCGCCGGGCTCTTCGCGTTGTGCTGGCACACGGCCAGACTGAGGTCTGAAGCCGCCAAGATTGCGGGCGCGGAGACCACTCACCAAAAGAAGCCAAAGGCTTTTGAACCTTGGCTCAGCAAGGGCACTGGCAAGTCACCCGACGGGCACAGTGATCACAACCCTGCGAAGCGCTTTTTCATGGTCTGGCGCTAAAGGCCAGCGACGCACAGATAACAAAAAGCCCGCGTCGGCAAGGCCGAAGCGGGCTCTAAGTCATTGATTTTGGTGCGCCCGACAAGATTCGAACTTGTGACTTCTTCCTTCGGAGGGAAGCACTCTATCCAGCTGAGCTACGGGCGCGAGATGCGTAGTCTAATCGAAACAGGGCCTCAGTCAGCAGTGACTGACGCGGTTGGCGACGACCGCTCGGGCACAATGCCGGCACTCGCGCGTCCTTGTGTGCCGCTCAATCCCTTGATTCATCGAAAGCCCCATCTTCCAGAGAAAACCTGTGTGGTCTGCGGGCGGTCGTTTGCGTGGCGCAAGAAGTGGGAGAAGGTCTGGGACGAGGTGCGTTATTGCTCGGATGCCTGCCGGGCTCGGCGCAGCTCGCCAGCCAAGGCTGATCCCGCGTTGCGCTGATTTTCTGACCTGACACTCCTTCTTCCCATGCGCAATCTCGTGGTCGTCCTTGGCGATCAGCTGGACGATCACTCCGCCGCCTTCGACGGCTACGACCCGGCACAGGACCGCATCTGGATGTGCGAGGCAACGGCCGAGGCCACCTACGCCTGGAGCCACAAGGCGCGCATCGCGATCTTCCTTTCGGCGATGCGCCACTTCAGGGTTGCGCTCGAGGCACGCGGCTGGGAGGTCGATTACCTGGCCACGGCCGAGCATCCGCACGCGACGCTGGCCGAAGCACTGGCGGCGTCGATTGCCGCACTCAAGCCCAGGCATCTGATCGTCGTCGAACCCGGCGAATGGCGGCTGGCGCGGGATATCGAGCGGGTCTGTGCGGCGGCGAGCTTGGGCTTCGAAGTCCGCGGCGATCGCCACTTCATCACCACGGTCGCCGAGTTCCGTGACTGGATGGGCGCCCGCAAACAGCCGCGCATGGAGCACTTCTATCGCGCGGTTCGGCAGCGCACCGGCGTGCTGATGAACGCTGATGGCGAGCCCGAAGGCGGCGCCTGGAACTACGATCACGACAATCGCGAGGCCTTCGGAAAACAAGGACCGGGCTTCGTGCCGAAGCCGCGCCGGTTCCTTCCGGATGCGATCACTGCCGCGGTGCTGGCGATGATCGCCGAGCGCTATGCCGATCATCCCGGCGCGCTGGAACATTTCGACTGGCCGGTGACCCGCGCGGATGCGCTGCTCGCTTTGCAGGACTTCATCGACCAACGCCTCGCCGCGTTCGGGCCGTTCGAGGATGCGGTCTGGGACAGCGAGCCGCTGCTCTATCACTCGCGGCTGTCGGCAGCGATGAATCTGAAGCTGCTGAACCCGCGCGAGGTGATCGCGGCGGCGGTCGCGGCGTATCACGCGAAGCAGGCGCCGATCGAAAGTGTCGAAGGCTTCGTGCGCCAGATCATCGGCTGGCGCGAGTACGTGCGCGGCCTCTACTGGTGGCACATGCCGGACTATCTCGATGACAACGCGCTTGGCGCGGAGCAGCCGCTGCCGGCGCTGTACTGGACCGCCGATACCGAGATGAACTGCCTGCATCAGGCGGTGCGCGACACGCTCGCGCACGGCTACGCGCATCACATCCAGCGGCTGATGATCACCGGCCTGTTCGCGCTGCTGTTCGGGGTCAAGCCGCGCGCCGTCCACGCGTGGTATCTGGCCGTGTACGTCGATGCCGTCGAGTGGGTCGAGCTGCCGAACACCATCGGCATGAGCCAGTTCGCCGATGGTGGCCTGATGGGCTCCAAGCCCTACATCGCCAGCGGCAAATACATCCAGAAGATGAGCAACTACTGCACCGGCTGCCGCTACGATCCAGCGCTCAGCACCGGCCCGAAAGCCTGCCCGTTCACGACCCTGTACTGGGATTTTCTCGATCGCCATCGCCAGCGTTTCGCCAGCCATCCGCGGCTGGTGATGCAGGTGCGCAATCTGGATCGGCTGAAACCCGAAGCGATCGACGCGATCCGTCTTCAGGCTGCGCAGCTACGAAAAGCGCTAGCGCCCAAGGACGTCGCGTAGCGCCGCTTCGAGGCTGCTGAAGCGGAACACGAAGCCGGCATCGAGCGCCGCCTGCGGAATCACCCGCTGGCCGGTCAGCAGGATCTCGGCCATCTCGCCGACGATCAGCTTGAGCATGAAACCGGGCATCGGCAGGATCGCCGGACGATGCAGCACGCGGCCGAGCGTCTGCGCGAATTCGCCGTTGCGCACCGGCTCCGGCGCGGTGCCGTTGAACGGGCCTTGTGCGCTGTCGTGCTCGATCAGGAAGCGGATCAACGCGATCAGATCGGCGCGGTGCACCCAGCTCATCCATTGCTGGCCGGAACCCATCGGGCCGCCGCCGCCGAGCTTGAAGGCCGGCAGCATCTGCGCCAGCGCGCCGCCACCGGCCGGACCTTTGGAACCCAGCACGATGCCGGTGCGCAACTGGCAGACGCGTACGCCGAGCGCTTCCGCCCTGAGGGCTTCGGCTTCCCAGTCACTGCACAGCAGGGCCGAGTAGTCACTGCCGGGAGCATCGGCCTCACTGAGCTTTTCATCGCCGCGCGGGCCGTACCAGCCGATCGCCGAGCCGGAGACCAGCACTTTCGGCTTCACTGCCAGCTCGCTCATCCAGTCGATGAGCCGCCGCGTGGTATCGATGCGCGAGCTGCGGAAGCCGAGCTTGCTCACCCGGTTCCAGCGCTGACCGCCGAGGTTCGCACCGGCGAGGTTGACCACGGCATCCACCGATTCGGTGCGGGCGAGATCGTCGATCGCTTCGGCTCCCTCGGGAAGCCGCTTGGCGGCGGCATCCGGTTCGCGGGTCAGCACGGTCACCTGATGGCCGTCTCGCAGCAGGCCGATGGCCAGTTCGCGGCCGATGAAACCGGTGCCGCCGGTGATCAGGACGTGCATGGTGCTTTTGTTCCGAAAGGTTCGCCGGACTGTAGCCTGACCAAGCCGTCGGGCGTGACGGCGATCACCGCATCCTCCTTCAACGGCGTCACTGCATAGCCACCGGTGAAGCTGCCGAACGCAGGCAGCACGCCGATCGCCTGCCGATGCCGGAACCAGAACACCGGCAGTCGTGCCGAATCGCGTCGCGATTGCAGCCGGACTACCGGATGGATGTGGCCGGCCAGCACGGTGCCACGCGAGTCCGCAGCCGGCTCGTGGGCGAACACGAATGGCGCTTGATGCAGCGCGCCGCTGATCCATTCCAGACGCCAAGCCGCAGGCAGACGTTCGATCTGGCGATCGTGATTGCCCTGGATCACGCTGATCTGCAGCTGCGCGTGCCGGCCGCGGAAAGCATCGATCGCCGCGACGGCGGGCTCATCGAAACTGAGCTGGGTATGGAACAGATCGCCGAGCACCAGCAGCCGTTGCGGCGCGTGTTCGGCAATCAGAACATCCAGCCTGGCGAGATCGGCGGCGGTGGCACCGCTCGGTACCGCCACGCCAGCTCGGCGAAACGCGGCCGCCTTGCCCAGATGCACGTCGGCAACGATCAGCGTGCGCTCGCGCGGCCACCACAGTGAGCGGTCCGCGCAGGCGTTAAGCGTTTCGTTGGCAACAAGGATGTCGATGGCGATGTGCTCGGCGTGTCTATTTCCGCAGCTTGGGTGCGGCGGCTTTCTCCAGCGTGGCGACCATCTTCTGCACGCGGTCCTTCCAATCTTCGGTCGACAATCTCGAACCGATGCGTTCGGCCCACAGCGGGAACGCGAACGGCGTGAAGCGCGGCGTGTCGACGATCATCACGTCATGCGTGGCGATGGCTTCGACAGCCAACCGCAGCCGCCGATAGTCGAGCTGCTGTTCGAGCACTTCGGCGAGCGCCTGGCGGGTCAGCAGGTTATCGCCGTCGTACTTGGTGAGCACGTCATAGAGCAGGCCGGACGAAACCTGCACCTGCTTCACGGTCTTGCCGTTACCTGGATAACCCTCGAAGACCAGGCCGGAAACTCGAGCGATTTCGCGGAAGCGACGCCGCGCCATTTCGGCGGCATTGAGGCTGGCGGGCAGATCGATGTCGAGATCGACGGGCGACAGCAGCGCCTTCAGCGCTGCGCCATCGAGCGGCGGCAAGGTTTCCGCGAGCAGTTCGAAGCCGTAGTCGTTCGGCGTCAGCGTCGCGGTGAGTTTCTGCTGCTTCGACAGCCGCCACGCAAGCAACGCCGCCAGCCCTTCGTGGACGTGGCGGCCGGCGAACGGATAGACGAACAGGTGCTCGCCTTCGCGGGATTTCGAGCGTTCCGCAAGCAGCACGCCGGGACGCGGCAGCTGCGACCACTGCCGCTGGATCGCCAGCAGCGGCGCCAGTGCCTGCATTTCCGGGCTGTCCGTCGATGGCGCGAAAACTGGATTCCCGCCTTCGCGGGAATGACGAAGGTTTGAAGGCGGCGACCCGGGATCGGCCGCAGCGAGCAGTTCGACGAGGCTCGCCGCCAAGGTTGACGACAGCGGCATCTTGCCGCCCGCCCAGCGCGGAATCGTCTGACTGTTGCCGCCGGCCTTCACGTAGGCGGCCATGTCCTTGACGCGAACCAGGGTCAGTTTCCGTCCTGCGAACTGGAAGCTTTCGCCCGGCTTCAAGCGCGCGATGAAGCTCTCTTCGACCTGGCCGATGCCGGCGCCGCTCAGGAACTTCACCCGCATCATCGAATCGGCGGTGATGGTGCCGACACTCATGCGATGGCGGCGGGCGATGGTGGCGTCCTCGACGAACAGCACGCCATCCTCGCGCGCCATCACCTTGCGGAATTGCGGATAGGCGTGCAGCGCACCGCCGCGCATCACGAAATCCAGCAGCCATTGCCATTGCTCATCGGGCAGCGTGGCGTAAGCGTGCGAAGTGGCGATTTCGGCGCGGATCGCAGCGGCGGTCAGAGTGCCGGTCAAGGCCAGGGTGACGACGTGCTGGGCGAGGACATCGAGGCAGTTGGTCAGCGGCCGACGCGGTTCGATGCGGCGCTGCTCGACGGCAGCGCGCGCAGCCGCGAACTCGGTGAGTTCCAGCGCGTTGGTCGGCACGCAGACGATCCGGCTGGCAACCCCCGGCTGATGGCCGGAACGGCCGGCGCGCTGCAGCAGCCGGGCGATGCCCTTCGGGCCGCCGATCTGCACGACTTGTTCGACCGGCGAGAAATCGACGCCGAGATCGAGCGAACTGGTGGCAACGACCACGCGCAGGCTGCCGTCCTTCAAGCCCTGCTCGACGGCAGCGCGCGCCGCGGCGTCGATCGAGCCGTGATGCAGCGCGCTGGCATGCTCCGGGCGAATCATCTGGATCGCTTCGAACCAGCGCTCGGCCTGGGCGCGGGTGTTGGTGAACACCAGCGTCGAGCCGGCACGATCCAGCACTTCGGCGACCTTCGGCAGCAGCGGCAAACCCATGTGCCCGCCCCAGGGGAAGCGATCGACGGCATCGGGGATCAGGGTTTCGATGGCGATGGTCTTGGGGAGGTCGGCGCCGTAGGTCTGGCCGCGCGCCCTCACCCGGCGCTGCGCGCCACCCTCTCCCGGGGGGAGAGCATTGGATGAGCCGAGCAACGCAGCAAGCGCTTCATCGAGATTGCCAAGCGTCGCCGACAGCCCCCAGACCCGAAGCTCCGGCCGCTCCGTCCCTACCGGGGACGGAGTTGCTGACTCACATAGTGCCCGCAAGCGCGCCAGCACCAGCTCCGTCTGCACGCCGCGCTTGGTCGACAGCAGCTCGTGCCATTCATCGACGATCACCGCACGCAGGCCGCGCCACTGCGGAATCAGGTCGGCGTAGCTGAGCAGCAGCGAGGCCGATTCCGGCGTGGTGACCAGGCAATGCGGCAAGCGCTTGCGCTGCTTTGCCCGCGCGCCGGCGCTGGTGTCACCGGTGCGGCATTCCACCTTCCAGGGCACGTCCAGTTCCTTGCAGGCCGCCTGCAGGCTGGCAGCGGTATCGGCCGCCAGGGCGCGCATCGGGGTGATCCACAAGACGCGGATCGGCTCGTCGGCGCTCTCGGCTTCAAGCAGCGGCCCGAGCCAGGCGGCGAGCGTCTTGCCGGTGCCGGTGGGCGCGTGGATCAGACCCGATTCGCCCCGCGCATACGCAGCCCAGCAGGCGCGCTGGAAGTCGAAAACAGTCCAGCGGCGACGCGCGTACCAGGCTTCGATATGGCTAAGCGTCGGCATATGGAGATCGGGCGGCGAGTCGGCTGTAATGAAATCGAGGGGGATTGCGGCGGGCGGGCAGGCGTATCATCGCGCGCCTCTCCGCCCGCAGCTGTCCAGGAACCATGACTACCCCCGCTGCCGCTGCGCCGGCATCGTTCAATCGCGGCATCCTCGCCGTCGTCGGCGCTTTCCTGATCTGGGGACTGCTGCCGCTGTACCTGAAGCCGATGCACGAAGTGCCGGCGCTGAAGATCATGTCGCACCGCCTGCTCTGGTGCTGCCTGTTCGTGATGACCTGGCTGGCCTGGCGTGGCCAGCTCGGCAATGTCCGGACGGCGCTTGCCGATGGTCCGACGCGGCTGCGGCTGTTCTTCACCGCACTGCTGATCAGCGTCAACTGGATCGTCTACGTCTGGGGCGTGAATTCGGGCCATGTGCTGGAAACCAGCCTCGGCTACTTCATCAATCCGCTGGTCAACGTGCTGCTCGGCGTGGTGATCCTGCGCGAGCGCCTGAACAAGGCGCAATGGACAGCGGTGGCCTTCGCCGGCTTGGGTGTCGCCTGGCTGACCATCCAGACCGGCAAGCTGCCGTGGATCGCGCTGAGCCTGGCGATCTCGTTCGGGCTCTATGGCCTGATCCGCAAGCTGGTCAAGGTCGATGCGATTGCCGGGCTCGGTGCGGAAACCCTGCTGATCGCGCCGTTCGCGGCGATCTACCTCGGCTGGCTCGAGTACAGCGGCCAGGGCGCGTTCAGCCACAGCACGCTGGTGATCGACCTGATGCTGTTCGCCGGCGGTTTCGTCACCGCGATTCCGCTGGCGCTGTTCGCGTTCGGCGCGAGGATCATCCCGTACTCCACGGTCGGCCTGATCCAGTACATCGGCCCGACAATGCAGCTGCTGCTCGGCATCTTCCTGTACCACGAGCCGTTCACCGCCACCCGGGCGATCGGCTTCGCGATGATCTGGATGGCGCTGGTGATCTACGGCGGCGATGGCCTGCTGCGCTCGCGGCGTCGGCCGCTAGGCACTGCGGTGCCGCCCGAAGCGGCGACCATCAAGTAGCCATCTGCCCTGCCTTTCGACGCGGCAACTGTCGATACCGATGCAGCGCCTGATGCTGCACCATGTCGCCGCCTCCTGAACCAAGTCCGAACGAATCCGATGCGCCGCCGCAATCGCACTATCCGATGGCTCGCTGTTCCCGCTCTGCTGCTGAATCTGCTGGCCTTGCCGGCAAGCGCGGCGGAACCTGCCGAGGTGATGGGCGAGCGTCTGGCCGCCTGCGCCGCCTGCCATGGCGATGAAGGCCGCACGGTGGGCGAGGACTATTACCCGTCGATCGCCGGCAAGCCGGCCGGCTATCTGTACAACCAGCTGCTGAGCTTCCGCGAAGGCCGCCGCCAGCACACGATCATGGCCGGCCTGCTGGCCAATCTGTCCGATGCCTATCTCGGCGAGATCGCGCTGTATTACGCGGCACGCCCGCACGCCGCCCAACCGCCAATGACCGGCGCCACGCCGGAGCAGCTGGCCCTCGGCGAACGGCTGACCGTGCTCGGCGATCTGGAACGCAAGATCCCGCCCTGCCAGGCCTGCCACGGCGAACAGCTGACCGGCGTGGTGCCGATGATCCCCGGCCTGCGCGGCTTGCCGGCGCGCTATCTCGATGCCCAGGTCGGCGCCTGGAAGAACGGCGTGCGCCATGCCCGCGAGCCGGACTGCATGGGCAAGATCGCCCGCGCACTGAAGCCCGAAGAGATCACCGCCGTCAGCGCCTGGCTGGCCAGCCAGCCGTATGCCGTTGACGCCAAACCCCTGGACAGCCTGCCGAACACCATGCCGATGGATTGCGGAGTGCTGCCATGAAGGGCCGGGTGATCGTTCTCGGCAGCGCCGTCGCGGCCGCATTCGCATTCTCGATCTGGCTGAACAAGCCGGATCTCGATCTAGAACCGCTGGCGCCGGCAACGCTGGAATCGCCGACGCTCCCGCAGATCAAGGCCGGCGAATACCTGGTCCAGATCGGCAACTGCGTGGCCTGCCACACGGCGCAGGGCGGCGCCCCGTTTGCGGGAGGACGGGCAGTGCCGACGCCGTTCGGCGACGTCTACAGCAGCAACCTGACTTCGGACGACGAAACCGGCCTCGGCCGCTGGACCAATCAGGATTTCTACCGGGCGATGCGCCACGGCCGTTCCAAGGACGATCGCTGGCTGTCGCCGACCTTCCCGTACACCAGCTACACGAACCTCAAGCGGGAAGATTCCGACGCGATGTTTGCCTGGCTGCAGACCTTGCCGCCGGTCAAACGCGCGCAGACGCCGGACACGCTGCGCTTCCCGTACGGCACTCAGCTGGCGACCCGCGCCTGGCGCGCGCTTTACTTCAAGCCGGCGACCACGGCTGACATCGCGGCGATGGATCGCGGCCGCTATCTGGTCGAAGGTCTGGGCCATTGCGCCGCTTGCCATACCTCGCGCGGCGCGCTCGGCGGCTTGCGCAACAAGATGAGCTACATGGGCGGCGAGATCGCCAGCCTCGGCTGGGATGCGCTTTCCCTGGTGCCATCGAAACCGATGACCGACAGCGAAGCCAACGAACTCGGCCAGTTGCTGAAGACCGGCATCAACACCCACAAGGCGGTTGCCGGGCCGATGAGCGAAGTGGTGTTCCACAGCCTGCAGCACCTGAACGATGCCGACCTCGCCGCGATCGTCGCGACCCTGCGCGCACTGCCGCCAGCCGATTCACCGCCAGCGGCGCGCGTAGCGCAGGTCTCGCCCGAGCAGCGCCAGAGCCTGCGGGCGCGCGGCAAGATCGTCTACGCCGAGCATTGCGCCGATTGCCATGGCGATGCCGGCGAAGGCCGCGCCAACGTCTATCCCGCGCTGGCCGGTAACGCCAACGTCAATGCGGTGTCGGCAACCAACGCGCTGAACTTGACCCTCAACGGTGGCTTCCCGCCATCGACGGCCGGCAATCCGTTCCCCTACGGCATGCCACCGTTCAGCCAGTCCCTGAGCCGTCCGGACGTCGCCGCCGTGCTGACCTACGTGCGCAGCGAATGGGGCAACGATGCGCCGGCAGTGTCGGTGGTCGAGGTCGAGCGGCGCTAGGCCTCAGCCGACCAGCACCGCCGCCAGCCGCTGCCAGGTCCAGAACGCGGCGATGCTGCCGATCGCGTAGAGCGCCGGCACCGGCACACGGGCTGCGATCATCGGCAGCCGCGACACGGCACGCGTCGCGACGAACACCACGGCCACGGTCAGCAGCTGACCGATCTCGACGCCGACGTTGAAGGTCAGCAGCGCCAGCAGCAGATGATCCTGCGGCAGGCCGATTTCCTTCAGCGCGCCGGCAAAGCCGAGGCCGTGCACCAGGCCGAAACCGAAGGCGACGATCGCCGGTGCGCGTCGCGCCAGCGTGTCCTCACGCTTCAGCGCTTCGACCGCCATCAGCACGATCGACGCGGCAATCACCGCTTCCACCGGCGGGCCGCGCAGGGTCAGCCAGCCGAGCGCGCTGGCGATCAGGGTGAGGCTGTGGGCGGCGGTGAAGGCGCTGATCGTCCAGATCAGCTTGCGCCGGAAGCCGACCAGGAACAGCAGGCAGACCACGAACAGCAGATGGTCGATGCCGCCGAGGATGTGTTCGACGCCGAGGATGGTGTACGCGGAAGCGATCTCGCCGCCGCCGCGGCTGTCCTTGGCGCTGCCGTACAGGCGGGCGCTCTGCTGCGACGCGGTGATCGTGTAGACCTGCGGCGTGCCGTCGAGCCAGAGCACTCTCAGCATCGCGGCTGAGTAGCTGTCGCCGACGCCGTCGATCGCCACCACGCCACTCAGGCCGCCGACGCAGACCAGCTTGTCGCCTTCGGTGCGGCAGCCGTCCGGCCAGCGCGGCGTCAGCTCGTCCTGCGGCTGGCGGCCGATACCGCCCTGACCCCAGTTCCACAGGAATTCACCGGGCAGCACTTCGCGCAGATTCAGTTCGGCGATCGACATCTCGTGCGCCGAAGCATTGAACCAGGGCAGCAGCGCCAGCAGCGCAACACCCAGACTCCGGATCAGGCTGCGAATCACGACGCTTCCCCGGCGACCTTCAGCGTGTACTTGTCGCCGAGCTTGTGGACTGCTTCGCTGCGCAGCTCGGCCATGCGCTGATCGCGCCAGTCGAGCAGCACCTTGTCGCGCAGCGGCTCGAACTCGGCCGGCTGGCCATCGGCGCGCTTTTCGACCAGCACTGCGCGCGGGCCGTCCTGAGCATTCAGCGCCACCCAGCGGTTCAGCGGCAGGGTCGCAAGCTGCGTGGTGAAGGCTTCGCCGAAGGCCGGCGTCAAGGTCGACAGCGGCCGGCCGCGATAGATGCGCAGGCCGCTTTCGACATCGGTGTCGGGCTTCGTCGTCGCCTTGCTGTTGAGCACTGTCGCGAAGGCTTCGGCCTCGGCCAGGCTCGGCTTGCCGGCGATCACCGCTTCGAGGAAATCGATACGCGGCGGATTGTCGTAGCGGCTGCGGTTGGCTTCGAACCAGGCGCGCAGTTCGACATCGTCCGGCTTCGGCAACACCAGATTGGCCTGCACCACGTTCAGCGCCTTGAAGATCACCCGCTCGCGGATCGAGGTATCGCCGCGATCCAGGCCCAGCGCCAGGCCTTCGCGATAGAGCAGTTCGTTGTCGAACCAGCGGCGGCGCATCGCGGCCAGTTCGATAGCGGTCGGCTCGCGGCCGAGTTCATCGCGGACGATCTGGTGCAGCTCGGCATCGGCCCCGGCATTGAGCAGGATCACGTTGCCGCTGTCGCGGCGCGAGACCAGCGCGCTGTCGAGCGCGAACAGCAGGCCGCCGAAGACGAAGAAGTGCAGCAGCGGTTCGCGCAGCCAGCGGCGCGGGCCTTTGGCAGAAACATCGGTCTGGCGATCGAGCGCGGAAGGGGTGGTGGCGTTCATGGTTTCTCGGGATGCATCAGGGTAAGGATTCGAGCTGGCGCAAGGCGGCAGCGGCTTCGGGGCGATCGGGCTGGATCGCGGCCAGTTCGGTGAGCACGGCGCGGGCGTCGTCAGGCGCGCGCTCGGCCAGCGCCATCGCGATCCGCAGCAGCGGCTCATAGGCCGGACGGAAATCGGGGCTCCGGCGCAGCACGGCGAGCAGCGGCTCGTGAACCTGCGCGAGCATCGCCTGTGGATCGGCGACTGGCTGCACATTCATGCCGGCCTTGAGGAAAGCGTTGCGGGCCTGCCAGTAGGCGGCGATGCGGCTCTGCCATTCGGTGTCGGCCGCGGCTCGTGGCGCGCCGAAGACGGCGGCCGGGCTGGCCGTCCACTGATCGATCACGCTCATCAGTCGATCACGCGGGCGGCTGTCCGGCGCATAGGTCAGTTGCGGCGCGCGATAGCTGACGACGGGATGATCGTCGCGATTGGCGATCACGCCGGCACTGAAAGCGCGCAGCGACGCAGCGTCGGCGACGATGCTGCCGGGCAGAACGAAAGCATCGTCGTACTGCAAGCCGGCCAAGGCGTCACCACGCTGCTCTGCGCTCAGACGCGCAGCCAGCTGCGCGCGATCGAACGGCGCGCCGCTGACCAGCCCGAGCACCGGCGTATCGAGGCTGTAGGTGGCGAGCATCGCGACGGCATCCGGATAGACGGCCAGATAGGCCGCGACGATCGCCTGCAAGCTGGCGAGATCGAGCTGATGCAGCGGCAGCCACTGGCAGAACAGGCCGCCGGGCGCGAGCCGCGCACGCACCGCATCGAAATGCTCGACGGTGTACAGCGCGCCCGAGCCGCTGCGCGCCGGGTGGAACAGGTCGGCGACGATGACGTCGTAGAGCGTCTCGCTGGCACGCACGTAGCGGCGTGCGTCGGCGGCGACGATGTGCGGTTGCGGCGCCGGGCTTGGTACGAACAGCCGCGAGGCTTCGATCACTTCCGGCAACAGCTCGACAGCGTCGACGCTCAGATTCTTGTCAACCGCTGCGGCGCTGGACGTGATGCCCGTTCCAAGCCCGAGAAACAGCGCGCGCTTCGGATCGCCATGCAGCAGCAGCGGCGCCCAGGCTTCGCGGGCATCGGTGAAACGCGTCTGGCTGGAGCCTTCGCGAGCGCGATCGTTGATGTGCAGACGCCGCTCGCCGCCGGCGTCTTCGATCACCGAAACCGCGGCCATCACGCCATCGCGATAGCTGAGAATCCGCCCGCCGTCCGGCACGGTGACGAAGCGCAGCGAGGGCGCGACCAGCAGCCAGGCGATGCCGGCGGCCGCAGCGGCGAGCACAGGCACGCGGCGCGCTTGGCGGATCGGCAACAGCAGCAGATAAGCCAGCGCCAGCAGGCCGATCAGCGGCCCGGCGCCGAGCAGCGGCAGCAGCGCGACGGCAATCAAGGGCGCAGCGAAAGTTGCGCCCAGCGTATTCGCGGCCAGCGCATCGCCGAGCCGCCAGCCAGCGTCGCGAGCCTCGACGCTCAGGTGGCTGAACAGCGCACCCATCGCCAGCGTCGGGATCAGGAAGGCGAGCGCGGCAAGCGTGGCTTCGGCGATCAGTGCGGCTTCGAAACCGCCGCCGAGCGCACCGGCCACGATCTGCTTGACCGCCACGCCCCGGGTCATCGCCAGGCCGCCGAGCAGCACGCCGAACGCGGTCAGCACCAGCAGACGCGTGCGCAAGCTTGCGGCATCGCGATGCGCGCCGAGCCAGCGCTGCCCAGCCTGATATAGCGCCGCACCCAGGGCGGTGCCGAGCAGATAGATCGCCAGCGCTGCGGCGTAGGTGTAGACGGTGTTCTCGGCGATCTGGCTGATCACTCTGACGATCAGCACCTCGTAGCCGATGCCGAGCAAGCCGGTCGCGGCCAGGCGCAGCAGCGGTACCGCGCTGCGCGCAGCGGCCGGCGCTTCGGCAGCTGACTCAAGTCCACCGAAAGCGCGCCAGGCATACACAGCGCAGAGCAGATTCAAGGCAGCGGCGATCGCAGCCGTGGCGTTGTAGCCGAGCTTCGGCGCCAGCAGAAAGGCGCTGGCGATCACACCGAACACCGCACCCAGCGTGTTGGCTGCATACAGGCCGCCGATCGCGTAGCCCTGCGCACGCAGCCGGCCAAACACCTGTGCCAGCGCCGGCAGGGTGGCGCCCATCGCTGCCGTGGCCGGCAGCAGGATCAGCAGCGGGCCGAGGAAGGCGACCAGCCAGTGGCGCAGCGCGCCGGGTTCGGGGCCGATGGCGACGGTCAGCGCGCCGCCGAGCATCGGCATCAAGGGGATCAGCAGCAGCGCCCAGAGCGCGATGGTCAGTTCGAGCAACGCGTAGCCGCGGCCGGGCCGTGCGCTGCGCGCGATCCAGGCGCCACAGCGCCAGGCACCCAGTGCCAGGCCACCGAAGAACGCGGCGACCACGGCCAGCACCGAAACGATTTCATGACCGAGCCAGACGCCAAGCTGCTGGGTCCAGACGATCTGGTAAACGAGCCCGGCGAAGCCGGACACGAGCATCAGCAGCGCCACGCCGGCAGGGCGTGGCACGGCTTGCAGAAATGGCAAAGCCGTCGCGGGCGACGGCAGCGGAACAGCGGGAGAATTCAAGGGCAACGAGCAATCCATCAAGACACTGCAACGTCAAAAACCGGCTGCGGGCAAACGCCCGCAGCCGGGTTCAACAAACGCTACTGCCTTACTTCACGCCGGCCACTACAGTGCCGCCGCGAACTTCGACATAGATCGGGTTCGAGTAGAACCACAGATCGGTGAACGCTTCGACGTCGACGTCCAGACGACGGCCGGCGCCCTGCACCGGCAGATGGGTCAGGCAGTTGACGTTGGCGGCAGCGGCCGTCGGATCAGCGCAGGCCACGGCATCCGGGAACACCGTGATGTTGTTGGCCAGCGTGTCGACCAGCGGGTTGCCCGCAGCATCGGTCTCGTTCGGCACGGCGGCCGGGATGTTGCTGCCGCGCAGGCGGATGTACTGCGACTGCTTGACGTTCGGCACGCGCTGCTTGATCACCTTGTAGCCGCCCGGCAGTGCGGTCCAGTTGGCCGCGCTGTAGGTGGCACGGATGGCCGTCGACGGGTTGGTCGCGTTCGGGCTGTCCTGCGCGCCGCCCACGCCGCCCGGAGCAGCACCGGCATACAGCGGGCTGTCCGGCGAGATGTAGCCAGTGACCAGACCGGAAATCAGATCGACGTGATCGAGCACCGGCTGGTTCAGCGGCTGGGTGATGCCGACCTGCAGCAGCGACGGGTTCGGGATCGTGTACGGCGACAGATTGGTGCCTTCCGGATCACGCAGCACGGCGACGATGGTGACTTCTTCGCCCTTGTTGATCACCAGCTTTTCACCCTGCTGGGCACAACGCGAGGTTTCGAAGCCTTCATTGCGAATGGCCGCGCGGGTGACCGCAGCAATTGCCGCCAGCTGGTCGTCAGCGCTGACGCCGGTGCTGCGGCAGGCGACGAACGCCAGACGGTCGATCAGATCGCCGTTGACGTAGTACGAGTTGCCGCTGCGCATGCCATCGACGATCGCCTGCGGGGTCAGCGGCTTGCCGCCGGTCTTGGCCAGCACGTGCGAACGGTTGAACTCGCCCGGGTACTGATCGCTGGTCGAACGGACATCATCCGGGCCGAACGAGCCGCGGCTGTGGTAGTCCGAATTGTTGAAGATCCACCAGTTGCGGCCTTCGCCGAGCAGGGCATCCCAGACGCCGCCGAGCTTGCCGGTGTAGTAGCCGGCGCCGCCGTAGGTGCCACCGCCGGTCGCGCCAGCGCCGTAGCTGCGGTTGTTGCTGGCCTGATGGCCCGGGCCGCCTTCGAAGCCGAACGCCACGGTCGGGCCGGCGTTGTTGAAGTTGCGCAGGTGCTCGATGTTGAAGCCGTTGCTGCCGTTCGGATTGAACACGCCGGCACGCTCGAGATGCGCCGGGATGTAGTAGCTGCTGGTCGGGTACTTGGCCTGCAGCCAGCGCACGCCTTCCACCGTCTTCAGGTGGCCGAGGGTGCCGCTGTCCTGGGCGCCGGTCAGCTTGCGGCCGCGGGCATCGAGGAATTCGTTGCGGGCGCCGCCCGGCACGGTGCAATCCCACTGGTTGTCGGCACCACGGCTGAGATCGGTATCCGCGCGATCGAAGCAGTATTCCCACTGCGCGCCGGGATCGGCATTGCCGCGGCCGGTGGCCGGCAGCTGACCGGTGATGACGGCAGTATCGGAGTGCTCATGACCGGCAACCACCGATTCCAGACCGATGAAGATCGGCTTGCGCTTGGCTTCGGCCATCGCTTCCAGCAGCGGGTATTCGAACTGCTGGGTGGACTGCCAGCGGAACATGTAGCCCTCGGCCGCGCGATCGCCCTTCACCGCAGCGATGCCGATCGAATCCGCCCAGGACGTGCCCGGACCCTGACCCGGCACGAACGGATTGCTGGACGGGGTGAACACGGTTTCGTCGTCGGCCAGGGTGCAGTTGCGGGTGCCGCCGCCGCCGTGGCCGGCGAGGATGAACCAGTCGAGGCCGTAGGTATCGACCGACTTGTTGACCAGCTTCTGGACCGAGATCTGGCCGTCGGAGCAGGTGGTGTGATTGTGGAAATCGCCAACGACATAGCGACCCTGGTCACGGGTTTGGGCGCTGACCGAGGTGGCGGCCACTGCGGCCGCAACGCCGAACGCGGCGGTCACAGCCACGCGAAAGACGTTCGGCTTGAACGAGTGATGCATTGAGAATCTCCGATGAGGAATCTGGGAATCCAGGAATTTTTTGGGCAGCGTTTTCGCGATCAGTCGCCGGCCCCACTGGCAGCTGTCGCGAGACCCAGACCGTAGAGGCCGCAGTTGACGCTTCGGTGAAGCTTTGATGAAGCGTCAAGCGATGTGCGAAATCAGTTTTTTGTCTTACGCATCACTCACTTGCGGCCGTACGCACCCTTCACATTTCGTTCACTCAGGGTCGGAAATGATCAGCCCGGCCTCGACCATTCCGGCTTTCGCGAAGTGCAGATTCAGCGGGTATTCGCGGCCGAAGAACAGCTGCGTGTTGATGCCGTGCAGGCGCAGGCGAGCCCCACCCCGAGCATCTTCATCGCCCAGCTTCAGATCCTGGCCGTTGATCAGGGCGATGCCGGGTTCGGCGTCCCCGGCAGCCGGAATCACTTCGATACGCGCAGCCACCGGCGTCTCCGCTGCCAGCAGGCGATCGTCCGCCTGGATCTCGACGATCCGCAGCCGCAGCGGCGCCGACGCGGTACCGGCCGGCGTCGGATCGGTCCAGGGATGCAGCACCTTCATCTTGCCGGTGGTGTAGTCGTGGGCACTGGCCGCGAACGGCAGCAGCGTTGCAAATGCCAGGCAGGCGGCGGTCAAGCGTGAGGGCATCTCGGGTTCTCGAAAAAGCTCAGGCGCGGGCAAAGCGCAGGGCGTAGCCCCAGGAATCCAGCCGCTCCGGAATCGCGTTGAAAGCCAGGGTGATGCGTCGGCCGCCCTGGTTGGCCGGCACCTCGTGCAGCAGATGACTGGGGAACAGGATCAGATCGCCGGGCGCGGCTTCCGGGGCCATCCACTTGTCCGAGTTGAACGGGCCGGGGCGCGTGTTGCGATGGGCGTTGGCGAACACATAGCCGCTGCCGCCCAGCGCCTTGACGAACACCGTGCTCGCCGATGGATGGGTCGGCGTCAGATACAGCACGCCGGACACGAAGCAATTGGCGTGGTTGTGCATCGCCTGATGGCCGCCGGCTTCGAGCACGTTCAGCCACAGCTCCTTGATCGACCAGGCCAGCTTTTCGCCGAACAGCAGCTCGCCGAACTCGGCCAGCTTCGGTGTCAGCAGGCTGCGCAGCTGGATCAGCTCCGGCGAGGTCTGTTCGGTGAGGATTTCGGTATGGCTCAGCCGAACGTCCTGCGTGTTGCGCTTCACGGCGGTGTCCACA
Source organism: Nevskia ramosa DSM 11499 (assembly GCF_000420645.1). Lineage (NCBI taxonomy): Bacteria > Pseudomonadati > Pseudomonadota > Gammaproteobacteria > Nevskiales > Nevskiaceae > Nevskia > Nevskia ramosa. Next base: position 498,946 of record NZ_ATVI01000006.1, read on the forward strand.
TGGCCTGCGACCAGCGCCTGCACCAGCGGGGCCGGCAGCAGACGCTCGACGCGCATCAGGGGCGTGGCAAACAGGCCGCAGATCTGGCTCATCGAACGAGGCGAAAACGTCACGAGGACTCGGGACGCGCAGCCTGAGCCCGGCTGATGACAGTTCCGTGGCAGGGGCTGCGCCGACTGCCGGTTGCCGCCCGTGCTCTTTAGAATCCCTATGTCGCCTCAATCGACTGAAGTTCGCTGCACTCGCTGCACCTGAAGAAGGAGTCTCGTCCGATGACCGCCGCCGCCCATGCTTCCGTGCGCGCCACGATGAATTACAGCGTCGACAACGGTCGCCGCCTCGATACCTACTTCTACGAGCCGGACCCTGCGGTCGAGCCGAACCCGCCCGGCACCGAAGCCCGCGAAGTGCTGATCCACGATGGCTGGCCGCGCGCCTCTGCGTTCTCGGTTGATCGTGAAGGCTTCGAGCTGCACGATTTCGCACCCGGCTTCGCGAGCTTCGAGGACGATGCCGCGATCAAGTCGGCGTTCTATGCGCAGATCATCGCCTACGTGAAAGCGCACACCGGCGCGCAGCGCGTCGAAGTGTTCGATCACACCATCCGCAAGCGCCTGCCGGCGGACCTCAGCGCACAGACCACCGTGCAGCGCCCGGCGGTGCTGGTGGTGCACAGCGACTACACCGAGCAGAGCGGCCCGCAGCGCTTGCGCGATCTGCTGCCGGCAGAAGCCGAGACGCTGCTGACTCGCCGCGTCGCCTTCTACAACGTCTGGAAGCCGCTGCGCGCCCGGGTCGAGGAACTACCGCTGGCGATGTGCGATGCCAGCACGCAAGTGCCGGAAGACCTGCTGACGATGGATCTGAAGTATCGCGAGCGCACCGGCGAGATCCACGTGATGCGCGCCAATCCGGCGCATCGCTGGAACTACTTTCCCGGCATGGACGCCAGCCAGGCGCTGCTGCTGAAAACCTACGACAGCGAAACCGACGGCCGCGCCCGCTTCATGTTCCACAGCGCCTTCGAGCATCCGCACACCGCGCCTGATGCCAAGCCGCGTGAAAGCATCGAAGTTCGAGTGATGGCGTTCTTCTAGCTCACGTCATTCCCGCGCAGGCGGGAATCCAGTTTTGACGTTGGCGAACCGCTGGAAGCCGGAGAACTGGATGCCCGCCTCCGCGGGCATGACGGGGACTTTGATTCAAGGCGCCAGCTTGATCGCCGCGGCCGCCTTGCGCGCCTTGGCGCGCGCCTGGTCAACCGTCGCGGCCAGCGCCAGGGTCACGCCCATGCGCCGGCGGCCGGAGATTTCCGGCTTGCCGAACAGGCGCAGCTGGGTGTCCGAATCAGCCAGCGCTTGCGCCAGGCCGGTATAGCGCGGTGCGATCACTTCGCCCTCGAACAGCAGTGCGCAGGACGCCGCCGCACCGCGCTGGCGGATGCTCGGAATCGGCAGGCCGAGGATCGCCCGGGCGTGCAGCGAGAACTGCGGCAGATCCTGCGAGATCAGGGTGACCAGGCCGGTGTCGTGCGGGCGCGGTGACACTTCGCTGAAGATCACGTCATCGCCCTTGACGAACAGCTCGACGCCGAACAGCCCCCGGCCGCCGAGGTTGGCGGTGACCGCCTCGGCAATCGCTTCGGCCTTCTTCAGCGCGGTGACCGACATCGGGTGCGGCTGCCAGGATTCGCGGTAATCGCCGTCGATCTGCAGATGGCCGATCGGCGCGCAGAAGCGGGTCTGGATCGCGCCATCGGCACCCAAGCTGCGCACGGTCAGCAAGGTGATTTCGTAGTCGAACGGAATGAAGCCTTCGATGATCACCCGCCCGGCACCGGCACGGCCGCCGGCCTGCGCGTAGTCCCAGGCCTTCTTCACATCGGCCTGCGACTTGATCGTGCTCTGGCCCTTGCCGGACGAGGACATGATCGGCTTGACCACGCAGGGAATGCCGATCGTCTTGACGGCGGCCGCGTAGTCATCCCAGTTGTCGGCGAAGCGATACGGCGAGGTCGGCAGGCGCAGCGTTTCGGCGGCGAGGCGGCGGATGCCTTCGCGGTCCATGGTCAGGCGCGCGGCGCGGGCGGTCGGAATCACCGTGGCAACGCCTTCGGCTTCCAGTTCCTGCAAGGTCACCGTGTGGATCGCTTCGATCTCGGGAACGATGTAGTGCGGCTTTTCCAACGCGATGATCCGGCGCAGTTCGGCGGCATCGAGCATCTTGATCACATGGCTGCGATGGGCCACCTGCATCGCCGGTGCGTTCGCATAGCGGTCGACAGCGATGGTTTCGACACCGAGCCGCTGCAGCTCGATGACCACTTCCTTGCCGAGTTCGCCAGCCCCCAGCAGCATCACGCGAGTGGCATTGGGAGCGAGCGGGGTGCCGAGGACGGTAGCGGTTGTCGTGTGCATATTCGGGTGAACGTATTCGTGCATCGGGGCCGAGAAGGGGGAGAATACTGTCACAGGCGCTCGTCACACTGCGCCACCAGTCGGCCCTAACTAGAACGAAGCTGCCATGACTCGTCGTACCAAGATTCTCGCCACGCTCGGCCCGGCCACCGATGACCCCGCCGTGCTGAAGCGGCTGCTGATCGCCGGTGTCGACGTGGTCCGCCTCAACTACTCGCATGGCAAGGCCAGCGATCACGCCCGCCGCGCCACGGCCGTGCGCGCCGTCGCTCACGAGATGGGTTACGACATCGGCATCCTCGCTGACCTTCAAGGCCCGAAGATCCGCATCGAAAGCTTCGCCAACGGGCCGGTGGAACTGATCGAGGGCGCGGCCTTCGTGCTCGATACCTCGATCGGCGCCGATGCCGGCGACGTCAACGCGGTCGGCTGCGCTTACGCCGATCTACCGCGCGACACCGTGGCCGGCGACATCCTGCTGCTCAACGATGGCGCGATCACCTTGCGGGTGACAGCGGTTGAAGGCACGCGGATCGATACCGTCGTGGTGCTTGGCGGCATCCTGTCGAACCGCAAGGGCATCAACAAGCAGGGCGGTGGTCTGTCCGCCGCAGCGCTCACCGACAAGGACCGCGAAGACCTGATCCACGCAATCTCGATCGGCGCCGATTTCATCGCGGTGAGCTTCCCGCGCTCGGCGGCGGACATGGACGAAGCCCGCGCGCTGATGAACGCGGCCGGTGGTTCGGCGTTCCTGGTCGCCAAGATCGAGCGTGCCGAAGCGCTGCCGAATCTCGAAGAAATCATCGCGGCGAGTGATGTGGTGATGGTCGCTCGCGGCGATCTCGGCGTGGAGATCGGCGATGCCGAGTTGCCGGGCTGGCAGAAGAAGATCATCGCCGCGTCGCGCGAAGCGAACCGCATGGTGATCACTGCCACGCAGATGATGGAATCGATGATCGTCAATCCGATTCCGACCCGCGCCGAAGTGCTCGATGTCGCCAATGCGGTGATGGACGGCACCGATGCGGTGATGCTGTCGGCCGAGACCGCGACTGGCCGCTGGCCGGTGAAGACCATCGAAGCGATGTCCCGCGTCTGCCTCGGCGCCGAACGGGCGATGCCGTCGCGCGAGCGTTCGCGGCGAACCATGGACGCGCATTTCGGCCGAGTCGACGAAGCGGTGGCGATGGCCACCACCTGGACCGCGCAGCACATGCAGGCGAAGGCGATCGTGTCCCTGACCGAATCCGGCTCGACGGCGCAGATGGTGTCGCGTACCGATACGACGATCCCGGTCTACGCGCTGACTCGCCACGAAACCACGCGCCGCAAGATGTCGATGTGCCGCGGCGTCTACCCGGTGGCCTTCGATCCCTCGACCGCCGATGCGATGCAGGCCGAGCGCGAAGCAATCGACTGCCTCAAGTATCGCAAGGTCATCGCCACCGGTGACCGGGTGCTGCTGACTCGCGGCGATCTCACCGGCGAGCTCGGCGGCACCAACACGATGAAGATCGTCAGCATCGTCTGAATCGACTCAGGGCGCCGCGGCGCAGGCTGCAAAGACCTGGTACGGCGTGTCGCCGGCCCTGACCCTCGCCTCGAACAGCGCTGGCGGGCAGTAGGTGGCAACCGGCGTGTAGTCGCCGATCACGTCTCGTGGCGGTGTGCCTTGCGGCACCTGGCCGATCGCGCCGACGAAATCGGCGTCGGGCAGCAACTGGCGATAGATCAGGAAGCCGAGCACCACGGGGCCGAACGGCAGGGCCGCGTAGCCGCTGTCTTTCGGCAGGCGCTCGGCAGCGCCATCGGCCACCACGATGTGGTAATTGCCTCTGGCATCGACCGGAATCTCGCGGTCGGCCCGGCAGGCGATCACCGTGGTCAGCACCTTGGCGTTCTGGCAGAACGACCAGTAGCGCACGTCCGGCAGCAGAGGCACGCGGCCGTCACGCTCGCGGAACGTCGGCGCCCGGCCGCGGATCAGGATCAATTCGCCGACATTGCGCACGGTCGCCGACATGTAGGCGGCGTTCTGGTTCAGGCCGAACTCGCTGTCACCGTTCTGCGCGCCATAGAACACTTCGAACGGCACCCGGCGCGAACCGAGCAGGCTGACCACGCCGCTCACCGGCGGCGTCAGGGACGGTTCTTCGAGCGGCGGCAGGCTGATCGGCGGCCGGCACAGGCCGACGCCGATCGGCCGATCACCGTTCGGCGTTTCAAGCACCAGTTTCGGCAGCGGCACCCGCTGGTCTTCGAGATAGGTGCGCATCGTCAGCCGGTACTGGCGCGCGGCACCGATGCTGTCATCGGTGTACAGGGTGTTGCGCTGCCGGGTCTTGGGCACCGCGCCGTATCTCACGTAGGCGGTGTAACGGCCGCCGGGTTCGACGTCGGGATTGCCCGTCGTCGGGCCGAGCAGGGTCGACTGGCTGCCGCGGTCGGCCGTGATCAGGTGATCGCTCAGGTCATCGATCGGCGCATAGCTCGGATCGTAGATCTGGAACGAGAAATAACGCGTCGCCGGATACTGGCCCTCGATGCGGATGCGCGAACCGGCCGGCGGCCGCACCGGCAGATCCGCCTGGTAATAGCGGGCGTTGGTTTCCGGATAGGCGAGCTTGATCGGTGCTTCGTACCAGTCGCAGCCGGTCAGGCCAGCGGTCGGGGCCTGGGCCTGGGCGGGCGTCTGGAGCACCACGGCGAACAGGCCGGCCAGCAGCGAGACCATCGTGCGGCAGTGGCGACCGGCGGCGGCTTGGCGGATGGCTGGTCGGAACGGGCGGTGCTTTGCTTCGCTGCGCGAGGACACGGTCATGGCTGATCCCTTCCGTGGAGGTAGTCGTGAGGTCGCCGGACAATCGCTCGCCAACCCCTTGAAAAATCGACACTATCGGCATGCGTCGAAACCGTCCAAGACCTTTTCGACGCCAGCACATACCGGTTTGAACGGCCCGGTCCGGCTGCTGACGGCGGAGCGTAAAGTATCAATGGGCCTTTTGCAGACGAGGCATTCATGTACGCGAACGAGTTCACCGTGATCGGTCACCGGGGCGCCCGCGGGCACGCGCCGGAGAACACCTTGCTGGCGATCGACACCGCGATCCGCCTCGGCGCGCCCTGGGTCGAGTTCGACGTGCAGCTGCACGATTCCGGCGAGCTGCTGGTGTTCCATGATCTGACCCTGGATCGCACCACCAACGGCCAGGGCTTTCTGGCCAGCCAGTCGCTGGGCATGCTGCGGGCGCTCGACGCCGGCCAGGGCCAGCAGATTCCGACGCTCACCGAGGTGCTCGATCTGGTCGAGCAGCAGGTTGGCGTCAACATCGAGCTGAAGAGCGCCGGCGGCACCGGCGAAGCGGTGGCCAGCGTGATCCGCAGCTATCTCGAGGCGGGCTGGCCGCCGGAGAAATTCCTGGTGTCCTCGTTCCACCTGCCCGAACTCTGGGAGTTCAAGCAGTACGCACCGGAAATCCCGATCGGCGCCCTGATCTGCGGTGTGCCGCTGGACTGGGCCGGCTGTGCGGTGGAACTGGGTGCGGCAACGCTGAACCTGTCATCCGAATTCGTCGATCCGCGCTTGATCGAGGACGCTCACAAGCACGGCATCAAGGTGTTCGTCTACACGGTCAACGATCCGGCGGAGATGCGGATGCTGCGCGAGATGGGCGTCGACGGCGTGTTCAGCGACTACCCGGATCGGGCGCTGGCGGTGACGGCTGGCTGAAGCCTCGCCACAGCTCAGGCGTCGTCGTCGACCGGCTGTGCAGGCTGACGACTGCGCTCGAACTGCTCGAGCACGTGGCTGAGGCGATCGCCCAGATGCTGACTGGCCGCCCGCTGCATCGCTCGCGAGACCTCGGCGTGCACGGCCATTTCCACCAGTGGCCGCAGGCGCCAGATCAGATCGCCGATCTCGGCGGATTCCTCGGGCGGCGGCAGACCGTCGCCGTACTTGTCGAGCAGGTGGCGGTCGATCAACTGCACCATCGCTTCCGCAGCGCGTTCGACATTGGCACGCAGCAGGCCGACGACATTGAGCATGTCGGCCAGCGGAATACCGATCCGCACCAGTTCTGAAGCGGCGTGGATCATCTTCGGGCTGGGCGCCATGAATTTGCCGCCCTGCTGTTGCAGGATTTCCAGATCGACGACGCTGGCCAGCAGGCGCGGGTCGAAATTGCCGTCGAACAGCTTGACCAAATCCTGCAGGGTGAACGTGACCGGCTGCTCGTCGCTCCAGGGGCTGGCAACGGCGGATTCGATGCCGATCACCTGCGCCAGATTCTGGCCCTGGTCGAGCGCTTCGATCAGCTCGCCGATCGACGACAGCGTGTAACCGCGGGCCAGCAGCTGGCCGACGATGCGCAGGCGCGACAGGTGATCGGCGTTGTAGACGCCAGCCCGGCCGCGGCGCTCGGGCGGCGGAATGATGCCGCGATCCTGATAGGCGCGGACGTTGCGCACCGTGGTGTTGGCCTGCCGCGCCAGCTGGTCGATCGTGTATTCGGGCCCCACCGGCGGCACGGGCACGGGAGTTGCCCTCCCCAGTTCGGGCAAGGAAAGCGATGACAAGCGGCCGAGAATGCCTTTCATGGTCGCCATCATACCGATCGACACCCGCCGCTTGACAGTCTCCTTGCTGGCATTGTTACTATTGCACTGTGACATCAATTGATGTCACAGTTTCAGCCCAGCACTAGCTTGCTACCGCTGACCTTACAAACCGAGGAGCCGCACCATGATGCCCGTCCGCCGCGATCTGCAGTTCAAGCTGGCCGATGTCGATCTGAAGACCTGGAATGCCAATGGTCCGCTGGTCAGCGCCTACATGAATACGCTGTCGCTGTTCTTTCCGGACGGCGAGCGCTTCTTCATCCATTCCCTGCGTCATTACCGCGACCAGATCACCGATCCGGAGCTCAAGGCCCAGGTCACCGGCTTCATCGGCCAGGAAGCGATGCACGGCCGCGAGCATGAGGAATACAACGAGCGCCTCGCCGAGCAGGGCATGCCCGCCGAACAGCTGGTGCAGAGCATCTTCAAGATCATCGAAGCCGCCAAGCGCCTGCCAGAGCCGGCGCAGCTGTCGATCACCATCGCGCTGGAGCATTTCACCGCGATCTATGGCGATCTGCTGCTGCGCAAGCCGGAACTGATCGAGGGCAGCAATCCGACGATGACGGCGATGTGGCAATGGCATGCGCTCGAGGAAACCGAGCACAAGGCCGTGGCCTTCGACGTCTACTCGAAAGTGGTCGGCAGCGATCTGCGCGCCTATCTGCTGCGCACCTCGACCCTGGTGGTGATCACCAGCATCTTCCTGTCGCTGATCGCGGCAGCGATGGCGCGCATGCTGATTGCCGACAAGACCACCAAGAAGGGGCTGCGTGAATGGGCCAAGTTCGCCTGGTTCATGGTTGGCCCGGCCGGCGGCCTGCGCGGCATCGCGCTGCCCTGGCTGGACTACTTCAAGCCGGGCTTCCATCCCTGGGATCACGACAACCGCCACTTCCTGAACCAGATCGACGCGATCAACGAGCAGTACGGCGTGCCGGCCAAGAAGTCGCCGAAGATGGCTGCCGCTGCCTGATCCGGATGTGCTGAAAACCGGGCCGGACGAGTTCATCTCGTCCGGCCTTTTTCGTGCGCGGCGACGCGGCGTCAGGCCGGTGCGGCAGCGAAATCGGCGCTCATTTCCTTGTACGCCTCGACCAGCGTCCAGGCCCCGTAGGTCGGCAGCGCAAACGTCGCCAGGATTGCCAGCACCGGGCTGAGCCAGCCAAGCAGGATCAGCGCGGGAATGATGCCCAGCAATACGCCGAACAGGTATTGCGCGAAGACCATCAGCACCATGCGCCGCCGGCTGATCGCGTAAGACGGAAACTGGCTGGACTTGATGCCGATGATGACGTTGGTGATTCCGAGCTGCTTGAAGACATAGATGCAGGCATGGTCGCCGGGGTGGACGAACTGCGACACGAACGCCTGGCAGAGCCGTATTTTCCGAAAGAAGGTCGTGCCGATGCGGAAGCTGATCAGTTCCACGGCCACCGGAACCGTGAAGCCGGGGTTGTAGTGGCCCGTCATTGGGTCGCGGCTGCCGGCCGATACCGTGCCGCCGCCGTCAACCGCACCGACAGAGATTTCACCGCAGTATTTGGTCATCGTTCACATCCGGTTGCGTGGAAAAGCCAGTAAGAGGACGGCATGGGTCGCGCTCGGCGCATCGGGGCCGAACGTCGCGTTCAGGATTTCTTGCAGGCGCGGCCGAGCAGCAGGCCGCCGTCGATACAGCCGCTGTCGTCGATGCGCATCGCCTGGGTCTGGCCGGCGAAGGTGATGTAGACCTTGCCGTCCTCGACCTTGAAGCTGCCGACCTGGATGTTGCCGAGCAGGTCGATTTCGACCCGATCGCCCTTGAACGTGTACAGCGTGTCCCAGCGGCCGTTGATCTCGTTGACGCTGCCGTACTCGCCGGACAGGCCACCGCCGCCGCAAGCGGCGAGCGTGGCGATCAGCAGCAGATGCAAAGCGGCTTTCTTCATGGCGATGTCTCCCTGGTGGACGAAGGGTTCGAGCGGTTTCAGCGCAGGGCCACGGCGCCGAGCTGCGCCGGATTGCCGTACTGGCGGCTGATCACGCGGTAGTCGAGCACCCGGCCTTCGATCAGCAGGCCGCCGGCACGGCGCGTGGCCCGGCCGATGGCGATGCGCATGTCGACGTCGACGGCGCGCATGCCGGCTTTGCGCAGCGCTTCGCGGGCGGCGTCCGGCGCCAGTGGCCAGAGATAGGCATCGGCGCTGTTGCCCAGCTGCAGCGCGAATTTCTCGCCGTAAGCCTCGAAGCTGTAGCTGACACCGGGTTCGAAGGCCGGCAGGTAATAGCCGCCGCGGCCAGCGTCGTATTCGCTGAGGTTGCAGTCGGTCTTCAGCTTCAGGAAGCCGGTTTCGGCGGTCGACGCGGCGATCGCCTCCAGCCGCTCCAGCTCGGCCTTGAGTGCGGCGGCGCGCGAGAACTCGTCGGCCGTCCGTACTGTCGGGGCTTGCGCCGCCCAGGCTTCCAGCGGCGGCGTCTGGCCGACGAGCCGGTAGGCAAGCAGCAGCAATTGCAGGTTGTCCGGATAGTCCAGCGTCCCGGTGCCGACGACACCCGGCGCTGATGACGGCGACGCTTCGGACGACGAAGCAGCGGACGCCGTTGGCGCGGGTGTCGGCGACATTGCTGGAGCTGCGCCATAGACCGCCGCTGGCGGGGCCGCCGGACTGGCCGATTTGCTGCAGGCGGCAAGCAGGACCAGCGTCGCCAGGGCAGCGAAGACAACCGGGCCTGGAAGCATTCGCGGAGCGAAAGTCATCGCGCCGCTCACAGCTTCGGCGCCGCGGCGCCCTGCTGGGCGGCCTTCAGCTCGTTCTGCTGGCGCTGCTGCTCCAGCGCCAGGATTTCTTCCTGCATCGCCGTGCCGTAGGCGTAGAGCCTGGCCTGGTCGGCCATGCCGACGCTCAGCTCGTTGACCAGCAGCGGATTGTCCGGCGCCAGATTGATCATCGCGGCGACGGTTATGCCGCAGGCTTCGCTCCAGCCCTGGTGGACATCACCGCGGGCATTGATCGTCGGGCAGCGACTGGCGAGCGGATTCTGGGCCGAGATCGGCTGGCCGCCGGGATCGCTGAGCCACCAGATCTGCACCCAGGGGCGATTGCCGCCATCGTTCTTCTGGGTGCGCTGTGGCGCACCGTACTTGGCGATCAGCGCCTGCTGCACAGAGTCGGCGGCGGGCTGCTCGCCCGGCCGGTAGTACTGCGTGCGCCAGATGCCGACCGCGGTCTCGCGCCCCGGTACGCCGGGTGTCGCCACGGTCACCGTTTCGTCGACATGCTTCCAGACTCGGTTGCCAAGGCCGCAGGCCTGCATGTCGGCCATGCTCTTGTACTTGCACTCGGCGGTCTCGCCGGACTGAACGGTGAACTGCTGCGGGCCGAGCTTCATCGCACCGGTGTTCAGCTCGGAGAAGAAGCGGTCCTCGTTGACCACCACCGCGTTCTTCTGCGCGCAGCGCGCCAGGTTCAGCGCTTCGTCGCGCGTCAGGCCGAGCTTCAGGCCGGCGATGTCAGGACCATCGACCTTGCTCCTGATCTTCGCCGGACAGTCGACCTCGGGCAGGCCATCGCCCGCCCGTTCAGTACTGGCAGATGCCGCCGCAGCAGCGGGCTGATTGCCGGGGCTGCCGCTCTTGCCGCAGGCGACCAGCAGCAAAGCGATGGCAAGCACGGCAGCGATGCGGCCACGCTGCGGACGGAGGCTCGGACAGGAACGGCGGCTGGGCATCATGGCGGGCGGCCTCTGCGGTGGGTAAGAGGCCTGCAGTGGGCAACGGCCGCCGGCCGCCTGTCATAACCGCGCGCTAACGGAACCCTAACGGCTGAGTTTTCCCTATGCAGCCAATGCTTTGAACCTGTCACCAGGCGCTGGTCCGCGACCTGGGACGACGGCCTGTTGACCGATCGCCGCCGGGCACGCGATAAACACGATGTCGCGAAACGCGGACTGGATATCGCCCCCTCATGGAAGCCAAGGTGCCGCGCCGCGACACGCCGCTGTATCGCTACCGTTTCGGTGCGGTGGAATTCGACGAGGCGCGGCAGACGCTGAGCGTCGATGGCGAATTGGTCGAACTCGAACAGCGGCCCTTGCAGCTGCTTGCCGAGCTGCTGCGCCATCCGGATGAAGTCGTCACCCGCGAGGAGCTGCTGGACTCGGTGTGGGCCGGCCGGCCGACCGTCGACAACGTGCTGGCCAACGCCGTCACCAAGCTGCGCAAGGCGCTGGGCGAAGTGGAAGGCGCAAGGATCATCACGTTGCCGCGGATCGGCTATCGGCTGATCGGTCCCGTCGAACGCTCGACCGTCGGCCGTCAACTCAAGACCCAGCTGGCGCTTGCGCCGGGCGCGCCGGTGCCGGGGCGCGACGGCTTCCGGCTGGAAGCGCTGCTCGGTAGCAGCTCCGGCGCCGAAGTCTGGCGCGCGCACCATCCGAAGTCCGGCGAATCACGCATCTACAAGTTCAGCCGGGACGGTGAACGACTGGCGGCGCTGAAGCGCGAAGCGACCCTGGCCCGGCTGCTTCGGGAAGCGCTGGGCGCTCGCGACGATCTGATCCGCCTGCTCGACTGGAACTTCGAGTCACCGCCGTTCTTTCTCGAATGCGAGGACGGCGGCAGCGATCTCGCCGCGTGGGCCGCGCAGGGCCATCTCGCCGCGCTCGACGTTGAAGCGCGGATCGCGCTGTTTCTCGCGATTGCCGAGGCCGTTGCTGCCGCTCATTCGGTCGGCGTGCTGCACAAGGATCTGAAGCCGGCCAATGTGCTGATTGCACGGCATCCCTCGGCGACGGGCGAGCCCGGCTGGCAGCCGAAACTCGGCGATTTCGGCAGTGGCAGATTGCTGGAGCCGGAGCGTCTCGAAGCGCTCGGCATCACCCGGCTCGGCTTCACGGTGGCCGACGCAGCGACCGACGCCAGCGGCACGCCGCTGTATCTGGCACCCGAGCTGATCGCCGGGCGAAGTCCGACCGTGCAGAGCGATGTCTACGCGCTCGGCCTGATCCTGTACCAGCTGCTGGTCGGCGATCTGAAGCGGCCGATGGCGACCGGCTGGGAGCAGGACATCGCCGATCCGCTGGCTCGCACCGATATCGCGGCGGCAACCGCGGGCCAGCCCCAGCAGCGGCTGGAAACGGTCGCCGCCCTGATCCAGCGGCTGCGCGACCGTGACCGTCGCCGCGAGACCGCAGACCGGCTGCACGATGCAGAGACTCGGGCGGCGCTCGCCGAACGCCGGCTCGAACGCAGCCATGGGCGGCGGCCATGGATGCTCGCCGCTGCCGCGGTACTGGTCCTCGGATTGGCAGTCAGCCTGTGGCAGGCCCGCCGGGCCAGTCTGGCCCGCGACGAGGCGCATCGGCAGGCCGCGCTCGCCGAAGCCTCGAACCGCTTCCTGACCGATGACCTGCTCGGCGCCGCCGGTGCCGGCGGCGCCACCACCGCCTGGTATCAGCGCAACCCGCCGCTGCGCGAAGTGATCGACCGCGCGGCCGAACGGCTGGGCAGCCGGTTCGAGGGCGCGCCGCTGGTCGAGGCCGGGCTGCGGCGGACGCTGGGCCGCGCCTATCGGGCACTGGGCAACTACGATCTCGCCGAGCCGCAGCTGGCTCGCGCGCTGACCCTGTTCGATGCCGCCCTCGGGCCGCTGTCCGACGAGGCGGTGCTGACCGGCTACGAACGGGCACTGTCCTTGAGCTTCCTGTCGCGCTTCGACGAAGCCCGCGACCAGCTGGCTCGCAGCGATGCGGCCGCTGGCGCCCGGCTGCTGGCAGTCGGCGACGTGGCCTTGCGCGCCCAGCTGGCGCACGGCACCTGGCATTACCAGAAGATCGAACCGGAAGCCGCGCTGGCCCGCTACCGCAATGCCCAGCGCCTGAACCAGCTGCTTTATCCGGATGACGCCGCCACCGCGGCCCATATCGACGGCAGCATCGCCGGCTGCCTGCTGCGCCTGCAGCGGCCACGCGAAGCCGAGCTGATCGCCCGCGAAATGCTGTCCGGCGAACGCTATAGCGAAGCCAATGTCGGCGGCGCGGTGCTGGCCAGCGCCCGGCTGAACCTGGCCAATGCCTTGCGCGCCCAGAATCGCGTCGGCGAAGCGATTCCGTACGCGCAAGCCGCGGTCGGCAGTTTCGAGCAGCTCGAAGGCCCTGACGCGCAGCGAACGATCAACGCGCTGTCCAGCCTCGGCCGCCTGCAGTCGATGGCCGGTGACAGCAGCGCCGCGCTCACCGTGCAGCGCGAGGTGCTGGCCCGTTCGCTGCGCCGCTGGGGCGCGAAGAACCAGTACACCCTGGTCGAGCGGATGAATCTCGGTTTCCTGGAAGCCGAGCAGGGCCAGCGCGACGCTGCGCTGATCGATCTGCGCGCGGCGGAAGCTGGGCTGGTCGAAACCTCGGGGGCGCAATCGGCGCTGGTTCAAGCCGCCCGCTTCGGACTCGCCGATCTCGCCGGCGACCTCGGCCGCTACTCGGAAGCGCTGCAGGCCTTGGCTGGCATCGATGCGAAAGCGCTGCAGGCGACCACCAGCGATCCCGGCCGCGCCGAACTGCTGACGGCACTGAAGGCGAGGATCGTCCACCAGCGCGACCACAGCCCGGCCAGCCGACAGGCGCTCGATCAGGCGATCACTGCGATGAACAAGGCCGGTGTGGCCGCCAGCGATATCGAGCCGTTCCAGGCGGTACTCGTCGGTCAATGAGCCAGAGGCCGCCCGGCGGCGCCGGCAGACCACCGCCCGCGCTGTCTCTCAATTGTCATCAAAGCCCCTTCTAGTACGATTCCCGATCATCTTCCGTGCCGCCGCCCGCATGACTTCCGCCCCTGCTCCGTCGTTCCTCAACCGCGAACTGTCGCTGCTCGAGTTCAATCACCGCGTCTTGGCCCAGGCCGAAGACACGCGGGTGCCGTTGCTGGAGCGCCTCAAGTTCCTGTGCATTTCCTGCTCGAATCTCGATGAATTCTTCGAGATCCGCGTCGCCGGCCTGAAGCAGATGGCCAAGGTCGGCGCCACCTCGGTCGGGCCCGATGGCAGCACGCCGACCGAATTGCTGGCGATGATCTCGGCCGCCGGGCATCAGCTGGTCGACGCGCAATACCGGATGCTCAACGAGGTACTGATTCCGGCGCTGGACGCCGAGCAGATTCGCTTCGTTCGTCGTAGTCACTGGACGCCGGAGCAGGACGCCTGGCTGAAGACCTACTTCGAGACCGAGGTGATGCCGGTGCTGTCGCCGATCGGCCTCGATCCGGCGCATCCGTTCCCGCGGATCATGAACAAGTCGCTGAACTTCATCGTCTCGCTGTCCGGGCGCGATGCCTTCGGCCGCAACATCGGTTACGCCGTGGTCCAGGCGCCGCGCGCGCTGCCGCGGCTGATCCGCGTGCCGTCCTCGGTGCCGGGCACCGGGCCGAACGATTTCGTGTTCCTGTCCAGCGTCATCCATGCCCATGTCGATCAGCTGTTCCCGGGCATGTCACCGAGCGGCTGCTACCAGTTCCGGGTCACCCGCAATTCCGATCTGCTGGTCGATGAAGCCGAGGCCTCCGATCTGCTCGAAGCGCTCGAAGATGAACTGGAGCAGCGCCAGTGGGGCGATACCGTGCGCCTGGAAGTGGCGCACAACTGCCCGGATCAACTGGTTCGTTACCTCGCCGAAGAGCTGAACCTGGCGCCCGGCGATATCTACCAGTGCAACGGCCCGGTCAACCTGATGCGCTTGCTGGCGATTCCGGATCTGGTCGATCGCCCCGATCTGAAAGACCCGCCGTTCACGCCGCGCGTACCGAAAGCATTGTCCGGCGATCTGTTCGCGGCGATGCGCGAGAAGGACCGCCTGCTGCAGCATCCGTACGACTCCTTCGGCCCGGTGCTGGAACTGCTGCGCCAGGCCGCGAAAGACCCGAATGTGCTGGCGATCAAGCAGACGCTGTACCGCACCGGCGCCAAGAGCCTGGTCGCCGAAGCGCTGATCCAGGCAGCGCGCGCCGGCAAGGAAGTGACCGTGGTCGTCGAACTGCGTGCGCGCTTCGACGAGGCCGACAACATCTCGCTGGCGGAAGCGCTGCAGGACGTGGGCGCCCATGTCGTCTACGGCGTGGTCGGCTACAAGACCCACGCCAAGATGATGCTGATCGTCCGTCGCGAGACCGATGCTTCGGTGCCCGGCGCGGCGCCGGTGCTGAAGCACTACGCCCATCTGGGCACCGGCAACTACCATCCGCGCACCGCGCGGATGTACACCGACTACGGCCTGATGACCGCCGATCCGGCGATCTGCCGCGACATCCACAACGTCTTCCTGCAACTGACCAGCCTCGGCAAGGTGCCGGAGTTGAAATGCCTGCTGCAGGCACCGTTCACGCTGGCCATCGGCGTTCGGGCGCGGATTGCCCGCGAGATCGAACAGGTGCAGGCCGGCAAGCCCGGCCGCATCGTCGCCAAGATGAACGGCCTGGTCGAACCGGAAACGATCAAGGCGCTGTACGAGGCCTCGCAGGCCGGCGTGCAGATCGATCTGATCGTGCGCGGCATGTGCAGCCTGCAGCCCGGCGTGCCGGGCCTGTCCGACAACATCCGCGTGCGCTCGGTGATCGGCCGTTTCCTCGAACATCAGCGCGTGTTCTGGTTCCACAACGGCGGCGCCGATGAGGTCTGGCTGTCGAGTGCCGACTGGATGGAGCGCAACCTGCTGCGAAGAGTCGAAGTCGCTTTCCCGCTGCGCGATCAGGCAATCCGCGAACGGGTCATGGAGCATCTGCTCGCTTATCTCGCCGACACCACGCAGAGCTGGCTGCTGCAGGCCGATGGCCGCTACCTGCGCCCGGAATCCACGGCTGACTCGGAAGCCGACGCGATCGGCGTGCAGGTGCGCATGCTCGCCGAAGCCGGTGTCATCACCGTGCCCGGCCTGGCCGCCGTCGATGCCGCCGAACCGGTGCTGAAGCTGGTGCCGAAGCCGCGGGCGCGGCGCAAGGCGGCGAGCTGATGTCACCGCTGTAGCGAGGCGTTCGATCTCGCCGCTCCGCGCCTACAATCGGCGCACCCGCTACCGGTTCCGACGTCGCTCTCCAGAGGCGGTGCAGCCGGCAGCCGCGACCGGCGAGGAGAACGGACGACGATGGCAGCGCGCGCGTGGCGGCTCATGGCCGGAATGGGCCTGCTGCTGACTGCGGCGGCCTACGCCCAGCCGCCCGACGCTAAACTGAGCTTGCGCGACGCCGTTCGTGCCGCGCTCGCCGGCAATCCCGAGCTGCGCAACTTTGCCTACGCGTTCAAGGCCCAGGACGGGCAGGCAGCACAGGCGGCGGTGCGGCCGAATCCGCAACTCGATTTCCAGGCCGAGGACTTTCTCGGCACCGGCCAGAGTCGCGGCTTCACCGGTGCCGAGTTCTCGCTGTCCCTGAGCCAGACCCTCGAACTCGGCGACAAGCGCCGGCGCCGGGTCGAGGTGGCCAGCGAGGAGCGGCGGATCATCGAAGCCGAACGCCAGGTCCGCCAGCTCGACGTGGTCGCCGAAGTCGCGCGTCGCTTCGTCGGGGTAGCGGCAGATCAGGAACGGGTCGCGCTCGCGGCCCGCGCCGTGCAACTGGCCGCGGCAACACGCGACGAGGTGCAGAAGCGGGTCGACGCCGCCCGTTCGCCGCTCGCCGAAGCCAGCCGCGCCGGCATCGCGCTTGCGCGCGCACAGCTTGATCAGACCGAGGTGCAGCGTCAGCTCGCCGCCGATCGCCAGCGGCTCGCCACCCTGTGGGGCGACCGCGAGCCCGCCTTCGCGCAGGTCTCCGCGGCTCTGTATCGCCTGCCGGCAGTCGATGCTTTCGAGCAGCTGCGCGATCGGCTGGAACGCAATCCCGATCTCGCCCGATTCCTGAGCGAGGCCCGCCTGCGCGATGCCGAACTGCGGCTGGCGCTGGCCGCCGGCGTGCAGAACCTGACCCTGGAAGCGGGCCTGCGCCGCACCCAGCAGGGCGGCGATGAAGCGCTGCTGTTCGGCGCGACATTGCCGCTGGGCTTCAATGATCGCAATGCCGGCAACATCGCCTCGGCGCGCGCGGCGCGGGAAAGAGTCGATGCCGAACGGGTGGCACTGGCGCTGCGCCTGAACAGCGAGCTGTACGGGCTCTATCAGCAGCTGGCGCAGGCGCGCGCCGAAGTCGAAGGCCTGGAGAGGGAAATCCTGCCGCGCGCCCATGACGCGCTGAAGCAAGCCGAATACGCCTACCAGCGCGGTCGCTACGGCTATCTGGAATGGGTAGACGTGCAGCGCGAACTGCTGGCCGTCGAGCGCCAGCACATCGACGCTGCCGAGCGTTACCACCTGACCCTGAACGAGATCGAGCGGCTGACCGGCGAAGCGCTGCCGGCCGCGACAACGACGACCGCACCTGCCGGAGCTGCGCCATGACTGTCCGTCGTCGATTGCTGCTGCTCGCCGCGCTGAGCTTGCTGAGCGCCTGCCAACGCGAGTCGACCTTCGAGCCCGTCGCGACAGCACCGAAAGCCGACGAAGCGCAGGCGCCGCTGCTGGCGCGAATCAGCGAGGCTGCCGCCGCGAAAGTCGACATCCACACCGCCATCGCCGGCCCGGCCGAAATCCGTGACCACCTGCCGCTGTACGGCACGATCAGGCCGAATGCCGAGAGAGTCCGCGAAGTCGTCGCCCGTTTTCCTGGTTCGATCCGCAGTGTCGCCAAGGCGATCGGCGACAACGTGGCCAAGGGCGAGGTGATGGCGACGATCGAAAGCAACGACAGCCTGCAGACCTATCCGGTGCTGGCGCCGATGGCCGGCACGGTGACTGCGCGCGAGGCCGATCCCGGCGAACAGGCCGGCAGCGAAGTGCTGTTCTCGATCACCGATCTGAGCACCGTCTGGGTCGAGCTGAGCCTGTTTCCGGCCGATGTCGGGCAAGTGAAAATCGGCCAGACCGTCACCGTGGCCAGTGTCGATGCACGACTCAGCGGCAGCGGCCGCATCGATCTGGTCGGCGCGCTCGGCGAAGCGGCAACGCAGACCTTGACCGCCCGCGTGACCCTGCCAAATCCGGGCCGGCAATGGACGCCAGGTCTGTTCGTCAACGCCAGTGTCGAACTCGGCGCCGATGCCGCGGCGGTGGCGATCGAATCGACCGCCTTGCAGACGCTCGACGGCGTGACCACCGTGTTCGTGCCGGTGTCCGGCGGCTACGCGCCACGCAGCGTGCAGACCGGTCGCAGCGATGCCAGCCGGGTCGAAATCCTGTCCGGGCTCGTCGCTGGCGAGGCCTATGTGTCGGCCGGCAGCTTCGTGGTCAAGGCCGAGTTGGGCAAGGCCGGACTTGAGGAAGACGACGCCGACAAAACCGAAGCACGCGAGGCCGCACCGTGATCGAAGCCGGCCTGCGCTTCGCCGTCGAACGGCGGGTGCTGGTGCTGATCTCGGTGTCTTTGCTGGCACTGTTCGGCGCCTGGAATTTCACCCGGCTGAACATCGACGCGGTGCCCGATCTGACCAATACCCAGGTGCAGATCACCAGCGCCTTCCCGGGCGCCACCCCACAGGAAGTCGAAGCCCAGGTCACTTACGCGGTGGAGACCGCGCTGGCCGGTCTGCCGGGGCTGGCTTACACGCGTTCGCAATCGCGCTATGGCCTGTCGCAGGTCACCGCGGTATTCGACGACAGCTCCGACATCTACTTCGCCCGCAACCTGATTTCCGAACGTCTGCAGGCGGTGCGCGCGGCCGTACCGCCCGGGGTCGCGCCCAGGCTCGGGCCAGTAGCGACCGGCCTCGGCGAAATCCTGCTCTACGCGATCACGGCCACGCCGGAAGCCCGCCAGCCCGATGGCCGGCCTTGGGATCTCGCCGCGCTGCGCGGCTTGCAGGACTGGGTGATCCGCCCGCAGTTGCTGCAGGTCGCCGGCGTTTCGGAGATCAACACCACCGGCGGCTACGAGCAGGAATGGCTGGTGGCGCCGTCGCCGGCGCGGCTGCTCGCCTGGAGCTTGAGCTTCGCCGATCTGGCCGCGGCGATCGAAGCGAATAACGCCACGCTCGGCGCCGGCCAGGTCGAGAAGAACGGCGAGCAGGTGCTGATCCGCGTGCCTGGTCTACTGAAAACGGCGCGCGACATTGCCGATGTCGTCGTCACCCGGCGCGGCGGCGTGCCGGTGCGGGTGGCCGATGTCGCGGAAGTCAGCCGAGGCGTGCCGCTGCGCACCAGCGCAGCCTTGATCGACGGCCGGGAAACGGTGATCGGCACGGTGATCATGCGGCTCGGCGAGAACAGCCGGACCGTCGCCCGCGCCGCTGCTGCAAAGCTCAAGGCGATCCGCGCCAGTGCGCCCAAGGGCGTGACCATCGAGCCGCTGTACGACCGCAGCGCCCTGGTCGATCAGACGATCGCAACCGTACGCACCAACCTGCTCGAAGGGGCTGCGCTGGTGATCGTCGTGCTGTTCCTGATGCTCGGCAGTCTGCGCGCCGCACTGATCACCGCGGCGGTGATTCCGCTGGCGATGCTGATGACCGTCACCGGCATGGTCGAGCTCGGTGTCAGCGCCAACCTGATGTCGCTGGGCGCGCTGGACTTCGGCCTGATCGTCGACGGTGCGGTGATCATCGTCGAGAACTGCACACGGCGATTGGCGCAAGCGCAGGCCGCGGGCCCGCTGAGCGACGAACAGCGCCGCAGGCTGGCCTACGAAGCAGCACGCGAAGTGATCCGGCCGAGCCTGTTCGGCGTGGCGATCATCACCCTGGTCTATCTGCCGATCTTCGCGTTCCAGGGTGCCGAGGGAAAACTGTTCCAGCCGATGGCGCTGACCGTGATGATGGCGCTGGTCGCAGCCCTGATGTTCAGCCTGACGTTCGTGCCGGCGGCCGTTGCCGTGGCGCTGAAACGCGCCGGTGCCGAGCGCGAGGCCGGGCTGACCCGACGCCTGCGGCGCCGCTATGCGGCCGTACTCGGCAGCGCCCTGCGTCATCCGCTGCCGGTGCTCCTTGTGGCATTGGCGCTGGTGATTGTCAGCGGCGCGCAGGCAACCCGGCTCGGCAGCGAGTTCATTCCCTCGCTCGACGAAGGCGATGTGCTGATCGAGGTCCGGCGCATTCCCGGCACCAGCCTGAGCCAGGGCCTGGCGCTCGAGAAGGAACTGGACCTCGTGCTGGCCGCGGTGCCGGAAGTGCGCCGCGTGTTTGCCGGCATGGGCACTACCGAAATCGCCATCGACCCGACCGCGCCCGGCGAAGGCGAAACCTATGTGCTGATGAAACCGCGCGCCGAATGGCCCGATCCCGCCAAGCCGAAGGCGCAACTGCTGCGCGAACTGCAGGCGGCGGCAGCGACCCTGCCGGGCACGGTCACCGAGTTCTCGCAGCCGGTGGCGCTGCGAATTAACGAGCTGCTGTCTGGCGTCAAGAGCGCGCTGGCGGTGAAGATCCACGGCGACGATCTGGACACCCTGAACCGCCTCGGCGCGCAGGTCGAAACCCTGCTCTCGGCCGTGCCCGGCGCGATCGACGTGAAGCGCGAAGCCACCGAAGGCCTGCCGCTGCTCAACATCGAGCCGAAGCGCGCGCTGCTCTATCGCTACGGCCTGAATATCGGCGATCTGCAGCGCACAGTGGCCAACGCGCTGTCCGGCCTCGATGCCGGTCATCTGATCGATGGCGACCGTCGTCAGGCCATCGTCATCCGCCTGCCGGAAGCGCTGCGCCAGGACTTGCGGGCGCTAGCGCGGCTGCCGATCGCATTGCCGGACGGCGGCGCGATCCCGCTTAGCGAAGTGGCAACGCTGACCTTGAGCAACGGCCCGAACCAGATTTCCCGTGAGAACGGCAAGCGCCGCGTGGTGGTCACCGCCAACGTCGAAGGCCGCGATCTCGGCGGCTTCGTCGACGACGTACGCGCCCGGCTGAGCCGCCAGCTACGCCTGCCGCCCGGCGTCTGGCTGGCCTACGGCGGCACTTATCAGCAACTGGTGTCGGCGAATCAGCGGCTGATGCTGATCGCCCCGCTCACGCTAGCCGCGATCTTCGGACTGCTGCTGATCGCCTTCGGCAGCGTTCGCGATGCCTTGCTGATGTTCAGTGGCGTGCCGCTGGCGCTGACCGGCGGCGTGCTGGCCTTGATCATCCGTGGGCTGCCGTTCTCGGTCACCGCCGGCGTCGGCTTCATCGCGCTATCCGGTGTGGCGATCCTCAACGGGCTGGTACTGCTCAGCTTCATCGACAAGCTGCGCCGCGAAGGTCGGCCCCTGCAGGAAGCACTGATCGAAGGCGCTTCCCTGAGGCTGCGGCCGGTGCTGATGACGGCGCTGGTCGCGTCACTTGGATTCCTGCCGATGGCGCTGAACACCGGCCTGGGTGCCGAGGTACAGCGACCGCTGGCTACGGTCGTGATCGGCGGCATTCTCAGTTCGACTTTGCTGACGCTATTCGTGCTGCCATTGTTGTATCGGCTTGTGCATCGACGCTGAGCGCTACGACTTTCCGGGCACTACCTTGATGCGATAGCGTCCCCCAAATCGGCCGTCAGAAACAGAGTGTCACGAGAACGATCTCGACGCTTTTCTACAAACTCGAAGGCATCGCAACGGCATGCGCAAACTATCGGCTTCCCTCCAGCACCTCTTTGAGGTGTTCAATATCGAATCAAAACGGAAGCTCGAGGTTCACTGCCGAGAGTTGATAGTGTTTCGCGCGGATCTCACCTCGTTGATCCTGGCTGCGCAGCATGGCGCTCTTTATCCTTACTGCTACGCGAACCACTTTGAACATCGAATCTCGCCGACTCTCGTCCCGAGAAAGGAAGAGAGAGAAGCGTTAGAAAAAAATGGTGTTGGACAGTACAAGACAAAGGCCGCTGGCAAATTCGGGAGAAAAGTATTCAGCCTGTTTCGCGAGCAACGGGCACTAGCCGCACACCTTTTCTACACGCCCGACCACAAGCATTGGTACCTGTTCTACTTCGACAATCGCGATAAAACTCAGCATTCAAATCACTGGATGCATGGCCCACACATTCATCTCGTCTGTAGTCTTTGGCCGAACCTGCTGTTAGGCCGGGTATGGGAGCAAGTCCAATCTGGCCAACTCACATTCCCTTCCAAAATCCACCTCCGCTACCGAAGTCGGTAGCGATGCCAAGTTCTTCGCTCAACCGATCGGACCGACTAGGGCGGGAAAGCCGCGAGGCGCATGTCGCCTTCTGTGACGTTCGCGCGGAATCGGAATCGAAACGCTGAGCCTCACATCGACGTCACGGCGGGAGCGCCCTTACGGCTTTCCCGCCCTACGATCCTGCTGACGCGGCGTTGCGCTGGACCCAACCGATGAACCGAATGTTGGAGGACGCAAATGGCTCACTACACAGTTGAAACAATCTGGTCTCGTGGCGACCAGAAGTTTCTGGACAGCCGGTACAGCCGGCGCCACATCCTGCGCTTCGATGCCGGCCTCGATGTTCCCGGGTCCTCGTCGCCGCATGTGGTTCCCGTGCCTTGCTCCGACCCCGAGGCCGTTGATCCGGAGGAGGCATTCGTCTCCTCGCTCTCGAGTTGCCACATGCTCTGGTTTCTCGCGATCGCGGTGAAGCGCACGTTCATCGTCGATCACTACCAGGACAAGGCCGTTGGCATCATGGCCAGGGATGCTCTCGGCAAGCTCGCGATGACGGTCGTCACGCTGAAGCCCGAGGTTCACTTCTCGGGCGACCAACGTCCCAGCCGGGACGACATCGATCAGATGCATCATGAAGCGCACGAGGAGTGCTTCATCGCGAACTCGGTCAAGACCGAAATCCGCTGCGAGCCGGTTTACGGCGACACCATCGGCTAGACGTTCACGCTCGGGAGCAGACCATGAAACGCACCTGGACCATCATCGGCGTTGCCGACGTGGCGCGCAGCTACGCCTGGTATCAGAGCTTGCTCGGGCTGCCGGTCACGCAGCCTGCCCATGACTACTTCGGGCAGATCCTCGATACCGATGGGACGGTCCTGCTGTGCCTGCATCAATGGGGCGCGCACGAGCATCCATCCTTGACCAGCCCGGATCGCGCACAGCCCGGCAACGGCCTGCTGCTGTTCTTCCGCGTCGACGATTTCGCTGCGGCCCTGCCGCGCGCGCGGGCGCTGGTTTCAGCGCTGGAAGACGAGCCTCAGGTGAATCCGAACACCGGCACCGAGGAATTCACCGTGCGTGATCCTGACGGGTACTACGTCATGATCAGTGCGCTGGCTGACGACGCCTAGCGCCCGCTCGCGCCTTTCCCCGCGGCCAACGCCGCCAGCAGCTTGCCGGCGAGCTTTTCGTATTCGCCATCGAAGTGATGGCCGCCCGGCAGTTTGAGGATCGACATCTTCGGGCCACCGAGCGTGGCGCAGATCGAATCTTCGTCTTCCTCGCCGTAGGCACAGAGTATCGGCGGGTTCGCCGATGAGGCCTGCAGACGGGCCACTTCCGGGCGTGTCGGCTTGCCGTCGTCGACGCTGCCGACCCAGCTGCTCAAGTGGAATTCGAACTGGGCATGTTCGGCGAGGCCGAGCAGTACCACCAGCGAGATTTCGCTGCGGCTGGTCGCGGTCATGCGATTCAGCGCGAACGGCAGCACGTCCGCCCCCTGCGAGTAGCCGATCAGCAGCACCTTCGGCCGGTTCAGCGAGTGGCGGTAATAACGGATGATCCTGTCGAGATCGGCAGCGAAGGCTTCCGGCGTGCGTTCGCTCCAGAAGTAGCGCAGCGAATCGAGGCCGATCACCGGCATGCCGGCATCGGAGATGAAGTCCGCCACTTCCTTGTCGATGCCGGCCCAGCCGCCGTCACCGGAGACCAGGATCGCGAAAGTGTCGGTGTTCGGGGTGGTGCCAGCCGCCGGGACATCGGCGTCAACTTCGATCACCGGCAGTTCGCCCAGATCGCTCGGCGGCAGTGGCACGCTGCTGCGACCCTGCGCGGTTTCCAGCTGGTTGATGCCCTTGCGGTAGGCGGCGATCCAGTTCTCCGGCGCCGTGAAGCCGTGGCCGACTTTCGGCAACGACACCAGTTCGCCCTGATCGCTGCCGGCGACGAACTTGCTGACGCTGTCGAGATCGCAGACCTGATCGATTTCGCCGTGCAGGGTCAGCCACGGCGCGGTCAGCTTGGGGCTCGGCAGGAATTCGATGCCGCCGTCGGCGCTGCGTGGGGCCATGCGCGCGCCGTTGCCGGCGCAGAACGGCTTCTTCAGGTTCAGGTCCGGGCAGAAGCCGGTGGTGACCGCGCCGGCGAACGAGCCTTTCTCGGCCTGTGCGAGCACGCCATAGGCAAGCGTGGCGCCCGCGCCATGGCCGGCGAGGATCGGCTGCAGATAAGTCGGCAGACGCGCCCAGGCCTGAACGAAGTGGCTGAGGTTCTCGAAATCGCCAACCGTGTAGGCACATTCGCCGCCATCGGCTTCCAGCGCGCTGATCAGCTGCGGCGTACTGATCGCCACGACCATCGCGCCATCGGCGACCAGCGCCTGAACCATCGCCGCCGGGCCGCCGCGATCACGGGTGACCCAGCCGCCATCGCCGGACAGGAACAGCACGAAGGACTTCGGCGTGCCTTCCGGGCGATGGATCACCACATCCTTGAAAATGCCGTGGCTCAGGGTTTCCGGGCCGCTCGGCACAGCGGCCGCCGGCACCACGGCCGGAGCCGGGACTGCAGCAGCGGCTTTCGGTGCCTTGGGGGCAGCAGCCGATGCCGGAACGGAGACGATCGCGCCGAATGCCGCCGCGAGGATCAGTGCGAGGATCTGTGGGGGGATCAGTGGCTTCATGACTTCCAGATGACTTCCTTGATGCCGCCGGCGATCAGCGCAGCGGTATCGACGAGTACGCGGGGCAGCACCAGGCCGCCCGGTGAAGCGAGGTAGCGCGGGCGCCACTCGGGTTGAAACTTTTCCTTGTAACGTCGCAGGCCGTTGAAGTTGTAGAACGGCTCGCCATAGCGATGAACGATGCGGCCGAGCTTGTGCCAGAACGGCGCCAGCGGATGGTTTTCCAGGCCGGCCAGCGGGGCCATGCCGAGGTTGAACCAGCGATAGCCTTCGGTGTTGCCCCAGAGCATCAGCTCGATGAACAGGTAATCCATGACGCCCTTCGGCGCCGCCGGGCCGTAGCGCATCAGATCGATCGACATCTCTTCGCGCCCGGCACCGAGCCAGAGGTTGGCGAAGGCGACGATCTGGCCGTCCCGGAGCACGCAGGCGCAGTGGAAGCGACTCAGGTATTCGGGATCGAAACGGCCGACCGAGAAACCTTTTTCGGCCACCGATTTGCCGGTCAGCCAGTCGTCCGAAATCCGCCGCAGTTCGTCGAGCCTGGCCTCGACTTCGGCCGGCGCCAGCACCGCGAAGGTGGCGCCGTCGCGCTGGGCGCGGCGATGTTCGTTGCGCAGGCTCTGGCGCTTGGAGCCGACCAGCGAGAAGGTGGTCAACGGCACCCGCGCTTCTTCGCCGAGCTTGGCCAGCGACAGGCCCAGATCGAGATACAGCGGCAGCTGATCGGGCGACACCTGATAGAACACCGGCCAGCAACTGCTGCGATCAGCCAGTTCGCGGAACGCCCAGGTCAATGCTTCGACCTTGGCCGGATTACCCACCGGATCGCCGAGCGCGATCAGGCTGCGGCCGGAGCGCTGATACATGATGAAGGCGTCGCCATCCGGTCCGAACAGCAGCTGCTTGTCGCCGAGCAACGCCAGGTTGGCGATGGTGTTGCCGCCGTGGGTGGCGATGATGTTGGCTGCACGATCCAGGGCCGCGGCGTCCGGCGGGTCCGGTTCGCGGCGGGCCGGGCTCAGCAGCCGCCAGAGCATGTAGCCGGCGAACAGCAGCACGGTCAGCAGGCCGGCACGCATCAGGCGCGGGCTCTGATCGTCGAAGGCGAAGCGCCACCAGACTTCGCGGCTGTAATCGGTGCCGCGCGAGGACAGCATCGACACCCAGACCGCGACCGCCACCACCGCCACTGTCGCCATCAGCCAGCGCTGCGAATCGCGCACTTCAAGCAGCGAGGCGCGGCGATAGAAGCGCTCGCGCGACAGCAGCAGCACCACGAGAATCACCGACAGCAGGATCGCTTCTTCGTAGTCCAAACCTTTCAGCATCGACACCACGGCGCCGACGGCGAGCAGCACCAGGGTCAGCCACCAGGCGCCGTCAAGGCGGCGATAAAGGCCGCGCGCCAGGATCAGCAGGCCGACGCCAATGGCGCTGCCGGCCAGGTGCGAGAACTCCAGCAGGCCGAGCGGAATCATCTCGGACAAGCCCGCCAGGCGGCTGTCGATTGCCGGCGTGGCGCCAGAGATCAGCAGCACCGCGCCGGCAAGGAACACGGTGGTGGCCAGTACCGGCGGGGCCAGGGTTTCGACGCTGTCCTGAAGCCGGCTGCCGTAACGGCGGAAGCGTTCGTTCTGGGTGGCGAGCAGGCGCAGGCCGAGGAAGAACAGCGCCAGCACGAACGGCAGCAGGTAATAGACGACGCGATAGAGCAGCACCGCGCCGAGCACGCCTTCCGGCGGTGCGGCGGGCAGCAGCAGGATCAGCACCGTTTCGAACACACCGAGGCCGCCCGGCACATTGCTGATGGTGCCGGCGTAGATGGCCAGCACGAAGACACCGACGAAGGCCGGATAGCCGAGCGTCACCGTATCCGGCAGCAGGACATACAGGGTGGCGGCGGCGAAGCAGAGATCGGTGCTGGCGACGACGATCTGGCCCAGGGTCAGCGGCAGGCCCGGCAGGCGAAACTCGCGGCCGCGCCAGGTCAGCGGCCGGCGGCGGATGGCGTTGAGCAGCACGTAGGCGGCGACGATCGTCAGCAGCCCGGTGCCCAGTTCGCGGATGCCGGACGGCTCCAGATGCAGCACCCGGCCGGCATCGTCCGGGGAAGTGAGCAGGGACAAACCGAGCAGCGTCGCCACGCCGAGCGCGAAGGCGACCGACACCAGCGCGACGACACCAGCCACCTTCAGGCCCGGCACGCCGGCGGCCGTGTAGTCGCGGAAGCGGATCGAGCCGCCGGATACCGCCTGGAAGCCGACGCTGTGGCCGATGCCGAAGGCGATCAGCGAAGTCGGCGCCACCTGCCGCCAGGGCAGCGGATGATCGACGCCGCGCAGGGCCAGCCAGTCGTAAAGCGTCAGCACCGCGTAGCTGAGGCCACAGAACAGCAGCGCTTCGGCGATCCGCTCGCGCGGCAGCGACTTCAGGTGAACGAGGATTTCGCCGGGATTCAGCGCCGCCAGATTCTTTTGCAGCGCCCACACAGCCAGGGCGAGCACGGCCAGAGTCAGGCCGGCAACAAGAACGCGGCGGCGATCGGAAAACAGGGCGGCAAAGCGGGGCGACATGGCACTCGAATCGCTAAGGTCTAATGTCGACAGACCCCAAGGCGGCGGATTGTACTGTGCGACTCGCTCTCCACGCGAAAGGCGTAGGCAAAGCGACGCAGCAGGCCTGGGCACACTGACCACCGCTACTCGGCGAAGGTTCGGCGGCGGTTCGCCGACAGGCAAATGCTGCACTGCAAGATGGCATACTCGGGCCCTCGTAACGCTTACATCCGTTCATGTCAAAGAAGCTGATCGCCAGTCGCCAGAAGGATCTCGACCAGGCCGCGAACTACGCCGAATGGCAGGAGATCGCGACCGAGCTCGATCGTCTGGAAGGCGCCGATGCCTGGAAACAGGACGAGATGAGCGATGACTACGACTACCTGCTGATCAAGGAACGCCTGAACACGCTGCGCGAGCTGCGCAAGTCGGGCGAAGTGCGGCAACTGGTGTTCCAGCTCGCCGAGGGCCTGCACGGCAACCTCGGAAACGTCGCCGATCCGGTGCTGTACTCCTACGCCCGTGTCGGCACCAAGAAGCTGGTCGAGGAATACATCGAGGAATCGGCGCGCTGCCTGGATTACATCTGCGTCGGCGATTTCCCGGATTTCTCCAACGACGAGAAGATCCTGTTCTTCAAGCGCACCGGCACCAGCTTCGGCCGCTCCGCGCTGCTGCTGTCCGGTGGCGCCACCCTGGGCATGTTCCACCTCGGCGTGATCAAGGCCATGTTCGAGCACGACGTGCTGCCGCGGGTGATCTCCGGCTCCTCGGCCGGCGCGATCATCGCCAGCATGGTCGGCACTCGCACCGATGAGGAGCTGCCGGCGATCTTCGATCCAGAGTCGCTGAACCTGCAGGCGTTCCAGACCGTCAGCCTGCGCCAGGTTCTGAGCGGCAACGCGCTGATGGACCCTGCCCGCCTGCGCGCCTGCCTCGAACGCAACATCGCGCCGACCAGCTTCATCCAGGCTTTCGAGCGCACCCGGCGCATTCTCGGCGTCACCGTGTCGCCGGCGGAGGCGCATCAGTCCGCCCGCCTGCTGAACTACCTCACCGCGCCGAACGTCACCGTGCACTCCTCGGTGCTGGCTTCCTGTGCGGTACCCGGCGTGTTCCCGCCGGTGATGCTCGATTCGCTCGATTTCGAAGGCGTCACGCATCCGTACATGCGTTCCAAGCGCTGGGTCGATGGCTCGATCGCCAACGATCTGCCGATGCTCCGGCTGGCGCGCCTGCACAACGTCAACCACTACATCGTCAGCCAGACCAATCCGCACGTGGTGCCGTTCATGCGCGAAGCCCACCCGGGCCGGCGCACGATCACCGACGTGGTCCAGCACGTGGCGACCACCGCCAGCCGCGATCTGCTCAAGCTGACGCGCAGCTACGTGGGCGGCGCAGTGCCCGGGCGCATCGTCGACATGCTCAACGATGTCCTGCAGCAACGCTACAGCGGCGACATCAGCGTCTATCCGCGCCAGTCGCCGACCCAGCTGATGCGGATGTTCTCGAACCCCTCACCTGCCGCGATCGCCAACTTCATCCGCGATGGCGAGCGCGCCACCTGGCCGAAGCTGGAACGCATCCGCCTGCAGACGCGCATCTCGCGCTCGTTCGAGGACTGCCTGTTCTGGCTCAAGGATCACGGCCTGCGCCGCGCCGTCACCGATGGCCCGCGCACCCGCAGCCGCGGCGAGCGCCTGAAGCTGGCGGCGGTCGATGGCCGCCGCACCGACAACGGCGCTTGAGCCAGCGCCCGCCGCATCAACACGCATGAGGACTCTGGACCTGGTGAACACGCAGCGAGAACTGATCCCGGTGACGGCGCGCGGCGAAGCCACGCGGCAGAAACTGCTGACGGCAGCGGAAGTGGAAATCGGCGGCAACGGCTTTCATACCGCGTCGGTCAGCTCGATCACCGGTCGCGCCGATGTCGGCCAGGGCACCTTCTACCTGTACTTCCATTCCAAGGAAGAAATCTTCCTGAGCCTGGTCAAGGACATCGGCCGCCGGCTGCGCAAGCACATGGCGATGGCGATCGAAGGCGCAGAGAACCGTATGGTCGCCGAGCGGCGCGGCCTGGAAGCCTTTTTCGAGTTCGCGCAGGCGCATCCGGGCCTGTATCGCATCGTCCAGGAATCGCAGTTCGTCGACGAAACGGTGTTCCGCAACTACTACGAGCGCCTGGCAACAGGCTATGCCGCCGACCTCGCGGACGCCGGCACGCGCGGCGAACTGAGCCCGGGCGATCCGGTGGCCCGCGCCTGGTCGATCATGGGCATCGGCCATTTCATCGGCATGCGCTGGTGTCTCTGGCGGGGCGAGCGGCCGGGCCCGGCGCTGGTCGATGCGGTGATGGATTTCATCAGCCATGGCATCGCACCCCGCGACGCCGGCCTTCCTGCAAGCTTCGAGCGCTGACGCCACGGGTAGCCTTGTCGGCTGGCGTCAGCGGCCTCAAGCCCCGACAATCCGCGCCATGTCCGAATCCTCCCGCAACACGATGACGCCCCTCACTGTTCTCGTCACCGGCGCCAGCGCCGGTTTTGGCGCCGCGATCGCCCGCCGTTTCATTGCCGAAGGTCATCGCGTGATCGCCGCCGCGCGGCGCATCGACAAGCTGGCCGCACTGCGCACCGAACTCGGCGCCGCGCTGCTGCCGGTGACGCTCGATGTCACCGATCGCCAGGCGATCGAAGCCATGGCCGCCAGCCTGCCGCCGGACTGGGCGGCGATCGACGTGCTGGTCAACAACGCCGGCCTGGCCCTGGGCCTGGAGCCGGCGCATCAGGCCAGCCTCGACGACTGGGAGCGGATGGTCGATACCAACATCAAGGGCCTGATGACGATGACCCGCACCATCCTGCCGGGCATGGTCGCCCGCGGCCGCGGCCATGTGATCAACCTGGGTTCGACGGCCGGCGAATGGCCGTATCCGGGCGGCAACACCTATGGCGCGACCAAGGCCTTCGTCCGTCAGTTCACCCTGAACCTGCGCGCCGATCTGGTCGGCACCGGCGTTCGCGCCACCGACATCGAGCCGGGCCTCTGCGGCGGCACCGAGTTTTCGACCACCCGCTTCCACGGCGACCAGGCCAAGGCCAATGCCATGTACGCCGGCACCGAGCCACTGACTGCCGAGGATATTGCCGACGCCGTGTACTGGGTCGCTTCGCGTCCGGCGCGGGTCAACATCAACCTGCTGCAGTTGATGCCGGAATGCCAGGCGATCGGGCCACTGGTGATCAAACGCCAGCCCATTTCTGGTGCGGGAGCAAACTGATGGGCGCATTCAAGGATTCCGGCGTCATCGTCATCGGCGAGGACGAATACCACTGGCAGGTGCGCCACTGGATCGGCGGGCCGGTGAAGGGCGGCGGTGGCGGCTGCGGTGGCCTGTCGGTGACCGTGTCGACCGATCCCGGCAAGCGCCGCGAGCTGCTGGTCGAGTTCCCGTTCGTCGAGTTCGGCCACGGCAAGCCGAAATCCGAAGTGCAGTTCGCCAAGCGCCTGCAGGGCTGCATCGAGGCCGCGCTGGAAGAAGGCTGGCGCGCGAACTCGCGCGGCCGGCCGTGGATTCACGAAGCCGACCCGGCCTGAGGTCTTACAATCCGCCTCCGCAACCCTGAATGTCCGGCCGCCGCGCCGGTTTGAACGCGTCCCGATGAAATCCCAACTGCAGGACCTGCTGCGCGCCGCACTCGTCACCGTGCTCGATGGCTCCGCCGTCGCCACGCCGGCCGATATCCTCGTCGAGCCGGCGAAGGACAAGAAGAACGGTGACTTCGCGACCAATCTGGCGCTGACCCTGGCCAAGCCGCTCGGCAAGCCGCCGCGCGCGGTCGCTGAAGCGATCGTTGCGGCGCTGCCTCAAGGCGGCATCGTCGCCAAGGTCGAGATCGCCGGTCCCGGCTTCATCAATTTCTTCCTCGCCGCCGGCGCGCTGCAGCGGGTGGTGGTCGACATCCTGAAAGCCGGCGAAGGCTTCGGCATCGATCGTTCGGGATCGAAGGGCAAGGCGATGGTCGAATTCGTATCGGCCAATCCCACCGGCCCGCTGCACGTCGGCCACGGCCGTGGCGCTGCAGTCGGCGATTGCATGGCGCGGGTGCTCGGTGCCGCCGGCTGGCAGGTGTCGAAGGAGTTCTATTACAACGACGCCGGCAACCAGATCGCCAACCTCGGCGTGTCGGTGCAGGCGCGCGCGCGCGGCATCAAGCCGGGCGATGCCGACTGGCCGGAAGATGGTTATCGCGGCGAGTACATCGCCGATGTCGCGGCCTCGTATCTGGCCGGCGACACCGTCACCGCCGACGACCGCGCGGTGACCGCGAAGGCCGATGCCGACGATCTCGATGCGATCCGCGCGTTTGCCGTCGCCTATCTGCGCCGCGAGCAGGATCTCGATCTGCGCGCCTTCGGCGTGAAATTCGACGTCTATTACCTGGAGTCCTCGCTGTACACCGAGGGCAAGGTTGACAGCACCGTCGCAGCACTCCAGGCCAGCGGCCACACCTACGAGCAGGACGATGCGCTGTGGCTGCGCACGACGGACTTCGGAGACGACAAGGACCGCGTGATGCGCAAGCGCGAAGGCGGCTACACCTACTTCGTGCCGGACGTCGCCTATCACGTCAGCAAGTGGCAGCGCGGCTTCGTGCGGGTGATCAACGAACAGGGTGCCGATCATCACGGCACCATCGCCCGCGTGCGTGCCGGGCTGCAGGCGATGGACATCGGTATTCCGAAAGGCTGGCCGGAATACGTGCTGCACCAGATGGTCACCGTGATGCGCGGGGCTGAGGAAGTGAAGCTGTCGAAGCGCGCCGGTTCCTATGTGACCCTGCGTCATCTGATCGACGAAGCCGGCTGCGACGCGACGCGCTATTTCCTGGTCGCCCGCAAGAGCGATTCGCAGCTGATCTTCGACATCGATCTGGCTCGCGCGCAGACCAACGACAACCCGGTCTATTACATCCAGTACGCGCATGCCCGCGTCTCCGCGGTGTTCCGTCAGCTGGGCGAGCGCGGCCTGAGCTATGACCAGGCGGCCGGTTACGCAGCACTTGATCAGCTGGTCGAAGCGGATGCCGTGGCGCTGGTCGCGCTGCTTGGCCGCTTCCCGGAAACGGTGCAGGCCTCGGCACAGAATCTGGAGCCGCATGTCATCGCCCAATACCTGCGCGATCTCGCCGCCGCGTTCCACGGCTACTACCACGCGGTGCCGTTTCTGATCGATGACGCGAGCTTGCGCAATGCCCGTCTGGCACTGGCGCTGGCGACTCAGCAGGTGCTGAAGAACGGTCTGGCACTGCTCGGCGTCAGCGCCCCGGAGAAGATGTAATGGCCAAGGACTACGCCAAGCCACGCAACCCGAACGACAACCGCCAGCATCGCGGCGGTCCGGCCAGCCGCCGGCCGCCACCGCCTTCGCCGCGCGGCGGCAACGGTGCGCCGCAGATGCCGGGCTGGGTCTGGCTGATCATCGGTCTGGCGATCGGCCTGGTGGTGGCCGCGTTCGCGTACATCGATCGTCCTTCGCACCAGACCGCGATCGGTTCAGCCGCAACGTCTGCCGCTGTGCCGAGCAAGGACACGAAGAAGACCGATACCGCCGCCGCGAAACCCGGCGAGCCGCGCAAGGAAGATCTGCCGGTTCCGGACAAGGTGCCGCCGCGCTACACCTTCTACAACGAGTTGCCGAAGATCGAAGTGACGATCCCGCGCGAGTACTCGCGGCCGCCGCCGGCCAACAGCAGCAAGCCGGCGCCGGTGCCACCGGCCGAGGTCAAGAAGGCGCTCGATGCGCCGGGCGCTTATCTGGTGCAGGTCGGCGCCTACAAGTCACGCGAGGAAGCCGACAAGCAACGGGCCAGCCTGGCGCTGATCGGCTACGAATCGCGCATCGAACAGGTGACGCTCGACGAGCGCGACACCCGATTCCGGGTGCGCGTCGGCCCACAGCCCGATCTGGCTGCGGCTCAGGCCGTGCTGGCCAAGCTCGAAGGCAGCAACATCAAGGGCTTTCTGGTCAAGATCAAGGACTGAAGCGCCCCTTTCTCTGCTGCCATTCCCGCGCAGGCGGGAATCCAGTTCTGATGCGGCACGCTACGGCTAAAACTGGATGCCCGCCTTCGCGGGCATGACGGATTTTTTTGGAGCGCTCTACCCCAGCCGCAGCCCGCCATCGACCGGCAGGATCACGCCGTTCAGATAGCTCGCTTCCGGCCCCAGGAGAAAGGCGACGGCGCGGGCGATTTCCGCAGGCTGACCCAGCCGGCCGGCCGGAATCTGCGCCAGCTCTTCGGCCTTCTGCGCAGCGCTCAGCACGGTCGATTCCGCCCACAGGATGTGGCCGGGCGCGACCCCGTTGACCCGGACACGTGGCGCCAGTTCGACGGCCAGCGTTTCGGTCAATGACCACAGCGCCGCTTTCGCCGCGTTGTACGGCGCGAAGCCAGGCCGGGCATGCCGAGCCAGCGTATCGAGGATGTTGACCACCGCCGCGTGCTCGCCGAACAGCGGCAGGCAGGCCTGGATCAACAACAGCGGCGCCTTGAAGTTCGAGCTGATCAACTCGTCGAACAGCGCCGGCGTGATCGCACCGATCGGCGTACGCCGATAGCCCGAAGCATTGTTGACCAGCGCGTCGAGCCGGCCCCAGCGGGCATGGGCATCGACCGCGAGCTGGGCCACGGCGGCATCGTCGGCGAGATCGGCGGCCAGAACGGCCGCGCTATCCGCCCGTTGTGCGTTCAGCGCGCCGGCCAGAACGGCCGCTTCGGCGCGTGAACTGCGGCAATGGATGACCACGTTCATGCCGGCCGCGTGCACGCGCTCGACGATTGCCGCGCCAAGACGGCGCGCGCCGCCGGTGACCAGCGCCACGCCTGCCAGCGCTTCCTTGTCAGCGTTTTGCATGCTTCGTCCCGTATCCTGTGGCGCCGCAGACCGGCTGCTCGCCGGCCCTGCATTATCGACCATCACTGCCGCCCAACTCTTTCAACTGCCCTCCGCGCCCCCGTGAACGATCTGCTGCAAGTCATCCTGCTCGGCATCATCGAAGGCATCACCGAATTCCTGCCGATTTCCTCGACCGGCCATCTGCTACTCGCCGAACAATTCGGCCTCGGTCATCGTTCGGATCTGTTCAACATCGTCATCCAGGCGGGCGCGATTCTCGCCGTCACGGTGATCTACTGGCGGCGCCTTTGGCAGCTGGCCACCGGGCTCGGCGATGCCGACAACCGCGCCTACATCGGCAAGCTGGCGGTCGCGTTCCTGATCACCGCGGTGCTGGGGCTGATGGTCAAGAAGCTCGGCTTTTCGCTGCCGGACGAGATCGGACCGATTGCCTGGGCGCTGCTGATCGGCGGCGTCTGGATGCTGGCAGCCGAATGGCAGGCCGGACGACGGCCGTCACAGAACCAGATCCTGTGGACGGTGGCGATCGTCGTCGGCGTGGCGCAAGTCGTCGCCGGCGTGTTTCCCGGCACCTCGCGTTCGGCAGCGACGATCTTCGCGGCGATGCTGGTCGGCGGCGCCAGCCGCGCCGCGGCCACCGAGTTCGCGTTCCTGGTCGGCATCCCGACCATGTACGCGGCCAGCGCCTACGAGCTGTACGGCGAGTTCAAGCACGGCGGCGAAGGTCACGAGGACTGGACGGCGGTGATCGTCGGCTTCGTGGTTTCAGCCGTGGTCGCCTTCATCGCCGTGACCTGGCTGCTCCGCTACATCCAGACCCACCGCTTCACGGTGTTCGCCTGGTATCGCATCGCGCTCGGTCTGGGCCTGCTCGGCTGGCTGGCAGTTCGCTAGCTCACGGGGGCAGCAATACGTTCAGCAGCGGCGAGTGGCTGCCCTCGCCGGAGATGAACACCGAGCGGCCATCGGCGGCGATCGCGCCGGCCTCGGCCTGGTACAGCATCGGGGCGTCGAGCACTTCGGGCGCGGTGGCGAAGGTTTCCAGCCAGCTCTGTTGCGCACGACGCCGCCAGCGCAGCGTGTCCTTGTAGGTGACGACGATTGCGGTGCCGCCGTCGCGAGAAATATCCAGCGCCGTCGGCTGGCCGAAGAAGATGCTGCGGCCTGGATAGCTGACCAGATCGGTCATCGTCGGCCCTGGAATGCTGTGTACCTCGCCGAGCCGCTCGGCGACAGCGATGCCAACCGGCGGTTTGCGCTTCGGCAGCGGCAGGCGATACAGATACTTCGGCTGGCCACGCTTGCTGAGCAGGATGATGCTGCCATCGGTGGGATCGACGGCCACCGCTTCGCAGTCGCGCGGGCCGTTGTCATAGCGGAAATCGAGCTGCCAGAGCAGCTTCGCCTTGCCGACGCGGCCCGGATCGCTGACCGCGTACAAGGTCACCGACTTGCGCTTTTCCTGGTTGTCGCCGGTGTCGGCGATGAGCAGCGCCGGCTTTCCCTGCCAGTCGAACGCGGCGATGTCTTCCCAGTCGATCGCCTGAACACCGGCGATGTGGACGCTGCCGAGATCTTCGCCGTGGATGCCGATGCGGTACAGGTCCGGGCCAGCGCCGCTGTCGTTGTGGCCCCAGAGCAGGTCGGGATCGGCATGGGAAACCGCGAGGCCGCTGAGTTCATCGAGCGCCGGGCTGGCGACCCGCGGCGCGTCCGGCTGCGACAGCAGCACGCAGGAATTCAGCATCAAGCTCAGACCGAGCACCAGCCTCGGCAACGCAGAAACAGTCATCGGCAACACAGGTGGCAGCGGGTGAACGGCATCATAGCGGCCGCGGGATGAAGCTCTTGCGAAGTCGTCACCAACAAAAAGCCCGGCCGGAGCCGGGCGAAGTCGAGAAGAGACGGAACAGAATTAGCAATAGGCTTGCCAACTTCGGCTGCCGGGCCATCGTGCCGGCGATAACCTGATCCTGGAGACTGCAACGATGCGCGTTCACTGGCTACAACATGCTGATTTCGAAGGGCTGGGCAGCATGGAAGCCTGGCTGACGGCGCGCGGCCACACGGTCAGCGGCACTCGCTTGCAGCGTGGCGAAACCCTGCCCGAACTGGCGGCTTTCGACGTGCTGATCGTCATGGGCGGGCCGATGAATATCGATCAGCACGCGCTTTATCCCTGGCTGCGCACCGAAAAGGCGCTGATCCGCGCCGCGATTGAGCAAGGCCGGCGGGTGCTGGGCATCTGCCTGGGCGCGCAGTTGATCGCCGATGTGCTGGGTGGCCCGGTGACCCGCAATGCGGAGCTCGAAATCGGCTGGTTTCCGCTGCAGCTGACTGCGGAAGGACGCGCGCATCCGCTGCTGGTCGACCTGCCGGCGGAATTCACCAGCTTCCATTGGCATGGCGACACTTACGCGCTGCCGGCCGGCGCGACACGGCTGATCGAAAGCGCGGCCTGCGCACAGCAGGCGTTCGCCTGGGGCGGCTGCCGCGTGCTCGGCCTGCAGTTCCATCCGGAAGTCCGGCTGAACGACGCCGTCGAATGGTTTCGGCACGAATCGGTGACGCCATCCCGCTATGTGCAGACGGCGGACGAGATTCTCGCCAACCAAGCCGCGTTCACAGCGAACACACGTTGGACCGACGCAATCCTCGACCGCTTTCTGGCCTAGGGCCTGCGCCGGCATTCAATGCCGGCGCAGGCCAAGCGTCACTTGGTCAGCAGCAGCTTCCCGGCGCGGGTGACCTGCAGGCAGTAGCGTTCGCCGTGATGGACGATCACCAGCCGCCGCGTACGCCCGAACAGGCGGTCGCTGTGGAGTTCGGTTTCGACCCCTGCTTCGCCAGACACGGCGCTTGCGGGCATCGAGACTTTCGCCTGGACTTCCATGGGCTGCCGGCTGGCGGCGGACATCGAGCGGGGTGCAGACAGGACAGGTTCGATCATCGTTCGTCTCCTTGTTGAGAACGATTATCATTCTGTAATCGCAATTCGGCAAGCCCTATTTCGACCCAAACAAATAAATGGGCATATTTCTCAGAAAGCCGCGCTCAGCAACGCCGCGATGCCGAGCGCTGCGAACAGGCCAGCCGCGATGAAGCGGATCAGCTTGAACGACAGCTTCTGGGTCAGCCTTTCGGCAAGCAGCACGGCCGGCGCGTCGGCGATCATCATGCCGAGCGTCGTGCCGCAGACCACGGCCAGCAAGGAGTCGAAACGCGCCGCCAGTGCCACGGTCGCCAGCTGGGTCTTGTCGCCGATCTCGGCCAGGAAGAACGCGACGAAGGTCAGCAGGAACACGCCGTAGCGACCGACCGGTTTCGGCGCTTCGTCTTCGAGCTTGTCCGGCACCAGCGCCCAGGCGGCAATCGCGAGGAAGGTGACGCCGACCAGCCAGCGCAAGGTGTCCGGCGTGAACTGGCCGCGTATCCAGGCGCCGAAGAAACCGGCGACGCCGTGGTTGGCGATGGTCGCAGCGAGGATGCCGAGAAGGATAGGCACCGGCTTGCGGAACCGGCAGGCGAGCAGCAGCGCGAGCAGCTGGGTCTTGTCGCCGATCTCGCCGACGGCGACGACCAGCGTGGAAATACCGAAGGCTTCAAACATTTAGGAACTCTCGGGGCCGGGCGATCGTGGACGATTGACACGCGACCATGCCCGACCCGGGAGTGGCTGCGCGTCAAAGGTCTCGCCTGATGCGGGAAAGGCTTCCCGATCTGGATGCGCCACGATCTTGCGATCGATTGTGTTGACGCATCCCCCGATCAACGCCTGCCAGTACATCGGTCAGCGCGCCGGGTGACTACTCCCCAATGAGCCTGCGAAGTCTACCCGGATGACGCCACGAGCGGAACCCAGTCCTTGACCAAGGTCCTGTCGATGACCGCGTCCTTGTCCGTCCACAGGTCGTTGACCCAAGCCTGAAAACGCTCGCGGAAGGCTTCGTCATCCTGATAGTTGCCACCGAGCAGTTCGGCCGGCAGCGGCTTCACGTCGACCTGCACATAGGCCGCGTTCTGCTCGCCGCACAGCCAGCTCCACAGCTTGCTGCGGGTGTTGCCGGTGGGCAGGTAGACGATGGTCACGTCGATCAGCCCGGCGAATTGCTCGCCCATCGCGTTCAGGGTGAAGCTGAAGCCGCCGGATTTCGGCCGCAGCAGATGCCGGTACGGCGAACCCTTGGCCTGGGCTTTCTCCGGCGTGTAGCGCGTGCCTTCGACAAAATTGACCACGGCGATCGGTCGGCGCTTGAACTTCTCGCAGAAGCCGCGCGTGGTTTCCAGATCCTGATTGCGCAGATCGGGATTCTTCGCGATCGCCGCCGCCGAATTGCGCTTCATGAACGGCATGTCCAGCGCCCAGCAGACGAAGCCGACCAGCGGAATCCAGATCAGCTCACGCTTCAGAAAGAAGCGCGGGAACGGCGTGCGCCCGTACATGACGTCGAACAGGATCAGGATGTCGGCCCAGCTCTGGTGATTGCAGACGATCATCCAGCTCCGCGATGGGTCCAGCGCACCATTGACCTGCAGGTTCTCGCGCCGACCATGCAGCAGCTGGAACACCTGCTGATTGCCACCCACCCAGCCGTAGCCGGCGCACCAGGCGATCCAGCGATCGAGCTGGCGGGTCAGCGCCGGCAGCGGCACCAGCAGCTTGACGATCGCCGCTGGCAGGATCAGCAGGCCGGCCCAGAACATCAGCACGACGAACATCCCGGCGAAGGTCAGCACGCCGATCGCCTGCGGCGGTAGCCAGCGCTTCAGGCCCATATCGCGATGATCTCGAAGCTTCGCGCAATGTCGACCCGATCGAAAGTCAATCTCGCCACGCCGCAGTCTTGAGCCATTGGCAGAACTCCGTTTGATACTTTCTGCGGACCTGATCGTCAGACGAAGCGGCAAAGCTGCGCAAAAGATATCCGCGCAACCTGATTTCAGAGTTAGCCAATCCGAATCGATAGGTCACGCCAGACGTTTCCTTGTGCTGTTCTATGAAGGCCAGCGCCTTGACGGCAGCCGCGTAGGTCAATTGATCTTCCGTGACCTGGTAGTCGGGTACGACGGCGCTTTTCAATCCGGGACACAACAGCCCAGGGCTTCCATGCGCCGCGAAGCTTGCGCACACCAGCAACGCCAGCGGTGATCTCACATTCCGGATCAAGGCGCTTCGGCTTCGGCGATCTCGTGGTACTGCGGGCTCAGTTCGCGCACGGCTTCAACGAGGGCCGCGACGTTTTCGGGCGGCGTGCCCGGCACGATGCCGTGGCCGAGGTTGAAGATGTGGCCGTTGGCCGGACCGTAGTCGTCGAGGATCTTGCCGACCAGATCGCGGATCGTTTCCGGCGGCGCGAACAAGGCCGTGGGATCGAGATTGCCCTGCAACGCCACGCTGCCGCCGACCATGTGCCGCGCATCGCCGATGTTGGTGGTCCAGTCGACACCCAGACCGGCACAGCCGGTGGCCGACATTTCCAGCAGGAACTGACCGCAGCCCTTGGAGAACAGGATCACCGGCACGCCGGGCGCCAGCACTTTCAGGCGATCGACCAGCTTCGCCATCGAGGCCAGCGAGAAGAACTTGTAGCCTTCGCGATCGAGCACGCCGCCCCAGGTGTCGAAGATCATCAGCGCGTTGGCGCCCGCATCGGCCTGCGCAGCGAGATACAGCGCTACGCTTTCGGTGAGCTTGTCGAGCAGCGCTTTCAGCAAGTGCGGCGCGCCATAGCGCATCGCCTTGGCATTGCGGAAATCCTTAGAGCCGCTGCCTTCGATCATATAAGTGGCGAGCGTCCACGGGCTGCCCGCAAAACCGATCAACGGCACGCGGCCAGCAAGGCCTTTCTTGCAGGCGCGGACGCCATCCATCACGTAGCGCAGCTCGGTTTCCGGATCCGGGATCGGCAACGCGGCAATGTCGGCAGCGGTGCGCACGGTCTTCTTGAAGGCTGGACCCTCGCCCTCGGTGAAGTACAGGCCCAGGCCCATCGCGTCCGGAATGGTCAGGATGTCCGAGAACAGGATCGCGGCGTCGAAGCCGTAGCGATCGATCGGCTGCAGCGTGACTTCGCAGGCCAGATCCGGGTTCTTGCACAGGCTGAGGAAATCACCGGCCTTGGCGCGCGACGCGCGGTACTCGGGCAAGTAACGGCCAGCCTGGCGCATCAGCCAGACCGGCGTGCGGTCGACCGGCTGGCGCTTCAGCGCGCGGAGGAAGCGATCGTTCTGCAGATGTTCGGGCTGGTTGGTCATGGTGCGAGCGCGCTGAGGATTTCGGATTGGATGGCCAGCGCCGCAGCGCGGGGGTCTGCTGCATCACGGATCGGACGGCCGACGACGAGGTAATCCGCGCCGGCTTTCAGCGCGCGAGTCGGCGTCATCACCCGCTTCTGATCGCCGCTACCGCCAGAAATTACGTCGTTGTCGACCGGACGGATGCCCGGCGTCACGCAGATCAGTTCGTGCGGAGCTTCGCGCCGCAGCTTCTCGACTTCAAGGCCCGACGACACCACGCCGTCGCAGCCGGCCGCGAGCGCGCGGCGGGCTCTGGAGAGCACCAGCGCGTCGACATCGCAGGCAAAGCCGAGATCGTCGAGATCGCCGCGATCGAGGCTGGTCAGCGCGGTCACGGCCAGCACCTTCAGGCCGTTCGACTTGGCCTTCGCGGCGGCCTGCATGATCGCCTGGTTGCCGTGGATGGTGCAGAACTGCGCGCCCTGCTCGCTCAAGCGAGCCACCGCGCGAGCCACGGTTTCGGGAATGTCGAAGAACTTCAGATCGACGAACACCTTCTTGTCCTGCTTGCGCAGCCAGGTCAGCAATTCGAAGAAGCCGGGCGCCATGCACAGCTCCATGCCGATCTTGTAGAACGTGGCGGCATCGCCGATGCGCTCGACCAGCGCGCGGGCGTCCGCGGCTTCGGGGACATCGAGAGCGACGATCAGGCGGTCGCGGGGATCAATGTTGCTGCGGGTTTCGCTCAAAGTTTCAGATTCCGAAAAAAATGACGTCGATCGCGGCCATCAGCGCTTCGCGATCGGATTTGATCGAGCCAACCTTGCGGCCCAGCACGGTCCGCGGCAACGACACCAGTTCGCCGATGCGCAAGACCAGTTCGTCGTCTCCGAAGCGGATCACCGGGTTCAGGTGATGGACGATCGGGCCAGCATCGGCGCGGCGCACCAACGGGGCGACGAGGGCCGTGTCGAGCCCGGACACCAGATCAGACTGCAACTCGACCAGATAGGGCGCGTAATCGGCATCGGCCGCAGGCACTGCATGAACGTCGAACTGGGCCACGAGGCGTCAGTACCAGCGCGTCATGCCGCGATGCCAGAGGCCATCGCGCGCGACCCGTTCGTTATGGAACGCGATCGCCTCACGGTTCTCCTCCTGCCACTGCAGCGCCCGCTGCTCGCGCAGCTTCGCTTCCAGCGCTTCCTCCAGCACCCGCGACAGATTCAGCTTCTGCGCGCG
This sequence comes from Nevskia ramosa DSM 11499, assembly GCF_000420645.1. NCBI lineage: Bacteria > Pseudomonadati > Pseudomonadota > Gammaproteobacteria > Nevskiales > Nevskiaceae > Nevskia > Nevskia ramosa. The sequence continues at coordinate 540,722 of NZ_ATVI01000006.1, forward strand.
CGCTTCATCGATCAGCTTGCTGCTGACCGACAGGTTCACGGCACGGCGTTCCGGCTTGGCGGTGGGGTTCTTGGCGAGCATCACAGAGTGTCCAGTTCGTCTGACATGCGCATTCTATCTGCGCACCGCTGAAATGTCCGCCTACAGCAGCCGCGCCGCGATCGCCTTCAACACCGCATGGGTGCGATCACGAGCATCGAGTCTGGCGAGGATTTCAGTCAGATGATTCTTCACCGTGCCATCGGAAATGTTCAGCGCGCGGCCGATTTCCTTGTTCGAGTAGCCGCCGGCGACCAGCCGCAGCACGGCCAGCTCGCGTTCGGTCAGGCGCACCGGTTTCGCATCGTCCTGCGCAGTGACGCGCCGCGCCGCATCGAGGCTCTGCGGCGACACCAGGCTGCGACCGGCGGCAACAGCGCGGATCGCGGCCGCCAAGGCATCCGGCTCGGCGTCCTTGAGCAGATAGCCCTGGGCACCGGCGCTGATCGCGCCCTGCATCAGCCCCGGATCGTCGAAAGTCGTCAGCAGCACCACCGGCGTGTAATCGCCACGCGCACGCAGCAGCTTCACGACTTCGATACCGGAATGCACGGGCATGCGGATGTCGCTGAGGATCACGTCGACCTGCGTGCCTTGCAGCGCCGCCAGCAGCGCGGCGCCATCGGCCGCTTCTATGACGATATCCAGGCCGCCGAGCGATTCGAGCAGCGCGGCCAAGCCCTTGCGGACCAGGGCCTGGTCGTCGGCCAGTGCCAGGCGAAGCACGGGCTCGCTCATGGCGACACCGGCAGTTGCGCGCTCAAGCGCAGCCCGCCTTCGGGCCGTACAGCAATGCTCAGCGCGCCGCCGAGCGCGGCCAGCCGCTCGCGCATGCCATGCAGGCCGTTGCCTTCATCGGGCAGCGCTTGCGCACGACCGTCGTCCTCGATCTGCAGTTCGATGCCTCGGTCATGACGCTGCAGCCGCAGCACGATCGTTGCGCAGGCCGCATGGCGCAATGCATTGGTCAGCCCTTCCTGGGCGACTCGCAGCAGCGCCTGTGCTTGATCGAGCGTTGCTGGACGCGCCGCCGCATCCAGCTCGAAGCGCAGCACCGGTCGCGACAGCGACGGCGCCAACGCCCGCAGCGCGGCATGCAGATCGATGCCGTCATGGGCGCGCAGGGTATCGACGACACCACGGACATCGGCGAGCAGTTCATCGGACAACCGCATGCAATCGTCGACCCCCTTGCGCTGCGGCTCGGCCACCTCGCGCTCGATCATCCGCAGCTGCAGCTTCAGCGCCGTCAGCTTGTGGCCGGCGATGTCGTGCAGCTCGCGCGACAGCCGCAGCCGCTCTTCGCCCCGTGCCGATTCGAGCAGCAGCTGCCGCGTCGCCAGCAGCTCGGCGTTGATCGCCCGCAGTGCATCGCGGGCTTCTTCGGCGCGGCGGGCATATGTGGTGGTGAGCGCCGCGAACGCCTGGAAGCCGACATAGGACAACAGCGCGGGAATCGCACTGGCCGTGCCCCAATGCGCGATCAGCAGCGCCGCCAGCACGGCATTGATGGCCAGGGTCAGCAGCAGCGCAGTCCGCAGTGGATAAACCGCGAACATCTGCGCGGCGACCAGGATCAGCAGCACCGCCATCGAACCGGATTGCGGCAGGCCCCAGATCGCCAGCAGCGCAGCGACCGCTTGGGCCAGCACCAGCCGGCACACGGCGGCATCGCGATCCAGCAGCGCGGTGTTGGCGCGACGCACGAACAGCAGTATCTGCAGCACCAGACCCGTTGCGCCGATCAGGGTCCGCGCATCGAACGCCAGCCGCTCATTGAGCAGATCGCGTAGCGGATCGACGGCAATCGCCAGCCAGGTGATGTACGCCGCCAGGCTGAGCGGCGCAGTCGGCGAGTTCCAGGACGAGCGGGCAGCGGGCGGCGCGGGATCGATCATCCGTCGAGCATCGCAGTACGGCGACAGCGCGCCAAGGTGAGTTTTCTCACCCCCTGCGCATGCCTTTTCTCACCTGTGCGCAGCAGCAGCCGGCTTCGACAATGGCCGCACACCCTGAACCAGAGTTTTCCATGACCGACCTCGCCCTGCTGGCCTATGCGCTGATCGTCAAGCTGCACATCGCCGCCGGCGTCATCGCGCTGATCGCGTTCTGGACTGCCGGCTTCGCCCGCAAAGGACGCGGCGGGCTACACGTAAGCGCCGGCAGCATCTATCTGATGGCGATGCGCGCAATCCTGATCACCGGCCTGCCGATGGCGCTCTCATCGTTCATCAAGGGGCATCCGGGCCAGGGCGTGTTCCTGAGTTATCTGGTTGTGCTGGTCGCAACGACCGTCTTCGTGGCGCCGCGCGCGGTGCGCTTCAAGCAGGATTTCGATGGCTTCCGCAGCGGCGCCTATCGCTTCTACGCCGTGCTGCTGCCGGCCACGGCGCTGGCGGCGATGAGCTACGGCCTGGTCGCCGGCAATGCGCTGCTGATCGGCTTTCCGGTAGTCGGCCTCGTCATCGGCACCGGCATGTGGCGCAACCTGCGCCGCGCCAGTCCGGACGCCGGCTGGTGGCTGAAGGAGCATTACGGCGCGATGATCGGCAACGGTGTCGGCACCCATATCGCCTTCCTTGCCATCGGCCTGTCGCGGCTGCTGCCGAAAGCGCAGGCGGAAACGGCGCAACTGCTGGCCTGGTTCGGACCGCTGACCATCGCGACCATCGCCATCGTCCTGCTCAATCGCCGGCACCGGCGGCGCCATTCGCAGCCGCTGCTGGTGCACTGAACGGCAGCCTCGGGGGTTGACCCTCGGTTGCCGGGGCAGGAGGCTGCGGATTCAATGACCGCCATTCCTGCCGCGAGACGAGACATGCCTGAAGCGCTGAAGCAGCAGAAGTCCCGCTCGACCATTCGCCTGCTGGCTACCGCGGTGCTGCTGAGCCTTGCCACTGCGGGCGTCGCCGCCCCGGCCACGCCTGCCGCCGAGCCGAAGCTGCCGGTTCCGCTTGACCCGAGCATGTTCACCGGCATGCTCAAGGGCTACAAGGACTGCCGCGCGAAGTACGCCGAGATGGATGCGCGGGTCGATGCCGCCGGAGTCCGCGATGGCAGCTACTACCGGGTGCCCGGCTTCCCGTACTTGCGCACCGATCGCTACACCGCCTCATTCAAGGACAAGGTCAGCGGGCTCGACGAAGTCGCCGGCTGGACGCGCCGCATGCGCGAGTTCGATCAGGAAGCCCGCGAGTTCGAGTACCAGAACCTCGGCATGTCGACCGAGGAAATCGGCACCTGGCGCTATGACCTGCTGTCCTGCGGCAGCGGCCTGGCCAACCTCGAACTGTTCGAGGAAAAGAACATGGCCTTCCTGCGCAAGCAGGTCATCCCCGGCAGTGACTACCGGCAAGCGCCCACCAAGCTGACCGAGGTCCAGCGCAAGGCGATCGCAGCGCAGGACGCCGAGGTCCTCAAGCGCTTCACGGCTGCGCTGCCGGCGGCCGATGCCAAGGCGCCGCTGAAGCTCTGGAGCGTGAAGCCGGTCGAGGACATGGCGCTGATCGAGAAGGGCTATGGCAATGCCATTCCCGACGAACTCGGCGTGCCGGCGCTGATCGACTCGCAATGGCGCGCGTTCGCCGAGCGCCACGCACCGACACTGTGGATCGAGACCGCCGGCAGCCGCGATCAGCCCGGCATGCCGATCGCGAAGGACAGCGCGGTGACGGTCGATCCAGCGCAGCCGCGCATGCACTACCAGATCACCTTCACCCGCTTCGGCGACTTCCCGCTGGCGCAGATCAATTACTTCATCTGGTTCGCCGGCCGCGACGGCAACGAGGGCGCGCTCGACAGCCTGATCTGGCGAGTCACGCTCGATACCAAGGCCGAACCGCTGGTCTACGAGAGCGTCAACGCCAGCGGCCGCAGCCATCTGTGGTTCGCCGCCCAGCCGCTGAAGCGTCGCCCGGCCAGCGGCAAGGCCACCGAGCCTGCCGCACTGTTCCCGCAAGCCGAGCCGATCAAGGGGCCGGTCGCCTTGCGGATCGCCGCCGGCAGCCACGCACTCCAGCGCGTCGTGCCACTGGCCTCCATCGCTGCCTCAGGCAACAGCAGCGCCTACGAACTGCGCCGCTACGAAGAGGTGTTCACGCTCGCCACCGCCAGCGGCAAGACCCGCAGCCTGTACGACACCAGCGGCACCATTCCCGGCATCCGCGACACCGAGCAGGTCCCGGTTCTTGGCGACAGGGTGACCACGCCCGGCGCGCTGCATGTACTGGGTCGCGTGCCAGTCGCCGCCACGGGGCAAACCTACTTCGACGATGCCGATCGGCTCAATTCGCTGTTCGTCGCGCCGGGTACAACCACCCGCTGAAAGCCGCTATTGCGCGAGCGCAGCCTGGATCTTCAAGGCACTCGGCGAACCGAGTGCCTTCAGCTCCTGGGCGAACAGCGCGATGCGCCATTCCTCGATCAGCCAGCGGGCCGGGTGGAACGGGCCCTTCAGTTGGGTGGCGACAGCGCGCACCTGCTTGAGCATGTCCAGATCGCGCTGCGGCTTGTGCGGCAGGCGCTCGGCGCGGATCGTCGCGGCTTTCAGATAGACGCTGATGCGCGGCCAGATGTCGTCCGGAATGGCGTCGATGAAGCCCGGCGCGAACATCGTCTGCAGCTGGTTGCGCAGATCGGTGTTGGCATCCGGCCAGGGCTTGGCGATGGCGTCCAGCTTCTTGCGCAGCTCCATGCCGACCAGCAGCCAGGCGCAGACTTCCTCGAGCCGCTTGACCGCTTCGCGGCCGAACTCGCCGCGCTTGGCGAGGGCAGCATGAAACGCGGCTTCGTCGCGGATCGCAGCGGGATTCCAGTAGCTGCGCGCGGCACGTTCGGCCACTTGCAGCGCCAGTTGCTCGGCACTCAAACCGGTCTGCGCCAGTGAGATGCCGAGCCGGCTGCGCGCAGTCCTGGCCAAATCCTTCAGGCGATCGGCGACCCGCGCCAGCAGCAGCGCCTGGGTGCCGGCGGCATGCGCCTGGCTGGCAGCTTCGGCGGACTCGAACAGCTTGAGGCCGATGCGTTCGTTGGCGCTGACCAGCGCCGGATAAGCGCGCGCGCCAGCAACTTCGATGAACGCTGGCATGGCGCCGAAATCCCAGTCGAGCACCACGTCGCGGGTCCAACGCTTGGCTTCGGGACTGGTCTCGGCGCGCTTGCCCAGTTCGGTTCTGGCGGCACCGCCGAAGCGCTGCTGCAAGGCGAGCAAGGATTCCGCTTCGCCCATCGCCTTGCCATCGGCCCCGACCAGCACCAGCCGCGGCTTCAGATGCGCTTCGAGCTTGGCCGGCGCGAAATCGTCCGGTTTCAGGATGACGCCGTTCATGTCCTTGAAGCGCGCGCAGACAGAATCAAGCAGTTCGCCACTGGCAGGATTCGCGGCATTGGCGATCGCGTTCGCGTACTCGGCGGCCGGCGTGCATAGCCGGCGCAGGTTCATCGGCAGCGAGCGGATCAGCGCTTCGATCTTCGCCGGCAGCAGCCCCGGCACCAGCCAGTCGAAACGCGCCGCCGGCAGGGTGAACAACTGGGCGATCGGAATCTCGAAGGTGACGCCGTCAGCGTCCGCACCAGGATCATGCGAGTAGCTCAGCTCGATGCGCGTACCGGCCAGATCGAGATGATCCGGAAACAGGCTGGCGACATCGGCATTGGCGCCGGGCTTCAGCGCATCGACCTCACCCATCAGCAACTGCCGTTGCAGTGCCGGCTCGCGGCGCAGGCCGTTCTTCAGGCCGACGGTGGTGCAGATGTCGGTCGGCAGCAGCGTGTCGTAGAACTCGAAGAACTGGCTTTCATCGGCAAGCAGATCCGGCCGCCGCAGCCGCGCTTCCTTGTCGCGCACTTCATCGAGCAGCGCGAGGTTCTTCTCCAGGAACGCCGGCTTGTTCGGCATGTCGCCTCTGACCAGCGCTTCGCGAATGAAGATCTCGCGTGCCTTCGCCGGCTCGTCCTTGCCGTAATGGCGCGCACGGCGCAGCACCTGCATGCCGAACAGGGTGACCACTTCCATCGCCGTGACTTCGCCGCGATCGGCGTGCCAGACCGGGTCCTGCAGCACGCGCTTGACCAGATGCGGCGCAACGTCGGCGAGCCACTCCGGCTGAATCTCGGCGTTGATGCGGCCGAATAGCTGGCTGGTCTGAGCCAGCTGCGCGCTCATGATCCACGGTGGTGGTTTCTTGGCGATCGTCGACGCCGGAAACAGTTTGAAGCGTCGGCCGCGAGGCCCGTTGAACTCGGGCTTTTCGAGAACCTTCTGGCCGATGTGATCGATCAGGCCGGCGAGCAGGCATTTGTGGATGTCGGTGTAGAGCTTGTCGAGCGGCTGCTCGGTCTTCGGCTTGTCGGCGTCCTGCTTGCCGAGCATGTCGACGATCTGCTTGTAGACCGACTCCCACTCCTCCATCCGCAGATAGCTGACGAAGTGCTCCTTGCACAGCTTGCGCAGCTGGCGATTGGAGGCGTTGGCACTCCACTGCTGATAACGCGCCCACAGGTTCAGCAAGCTGAAGTAGTCGGACTTCGCGTGCCGCCACTCGGCGTGCTTGAGGCGCGCGGCGTTCTGCTGATCGGGCGGCACGTCGTGCGGGTCCTGCACCGACAGCGCTGCTGCCAGTACCCAGACGTGTTCGCGGTACGCGGTGCCGCGTCCAGCCTGGGCGATGCGGGCGATGCGCGGATCGAGCGGCAGCCGGCCCAGCTCGCGACCAAGCGGCGTGATGCGCTTGTCGTCGTCGAGCGCTCCGAGCGTCTGCAGCAGGCGATAGCCGTCGGCGATGTGGCGGCCATCCGGTGCATCGAGCCAGGGGAAATCCTCGACATCGCCGAGGCCAAGCGTGGCCATCTGCAGGATCACGCCAGCCAGATTCGAGCGCAGGATTTCCGGATCGGTGAACGGCGGCCGGGTGTCGAAATTCTGCTGATCGTAGAGGCGCAGGCAAATGCCGGGCCCGACGCGACCACAACGGCCGGCACGCTGGTTCGCCGCCGCCTGCGACACCGCTTCGATCTGCAACTGCTGCACACCGAGCCGAGGCGAGAAACGGTTGACTCTCGCGGTGCCGGTATCGATGACATAGCGGATGCCCGGCACCGTCACCGAGGTTTCGGCGACGTTGGTGGCCAGCACGATGCGCGGTGCGCCGCCGCTGGAAAACACCTTGTCCTGCTTCTCGGCTGGCAGTCGCGAATACAGCGGCAGCACTTCGGCGCGCGGAAAGCGGCCGGGCAAGGAACGGGCGAGATCGTTGATCTCACGCTCGCCGGGCAGAAAGATCAGTATGTCGCCGGCCGGTGGCCGGCTGGGCAGCGTGTCGCCGACCCGGCCGGACTGCCACAGCGAATCGATGCCGGACGCGACCTGGCCTTCGAGATCGTCGTCCTGATCCGGTTCGCGATAGCGCATCTCGACCGGATAGGTGCGGCCTTCGACGAGCAGGATCGGCGCCGGCTCGCCGCGTTGGTTGGCGAAGTGCTTGGCGAGCTTTTCCGGATCGAGCGTTGCCGAGGTGATGATCAGCTTCAGCTCGGGCCGGCGCGGCAGCAGGCGCTTCAGCCAGCCGAGCAGGAAATCGATGTTGAGGCTGCGCTCGTGCGCCTCGTCGATGATGATCGTGTCGTAGGCCAGCAGCTCGCGATCACGGCTCAGCTCGGCGAGCAGGATGCCGTCGGTCATCAGCTTCACGAGACTGCGCTCGGACACGCGGCGATCGAAGCGGGTTTCGTAGCCCACCAGTTCGCCGAGCTTGGTATCGAGCTCCGAGGCGATGCGATTGGCGACGCTGCGCGCCGCGAGGCGGCGTGGCTGGGTGTGGCCGATCAAGCCGCGCAGGCCACGCCCAAGCTCCAGACAGAGCTTCGGCAATTGTGTCGTCTTGCCGGAACCGGTCTCGCCGCAGAGCACGACCACCTGATGCTCGGCGATCGCCTTCAGCAGCTCGTCCTTCGCTTGCACCACCGGCAGCTCGGCCGGGTAGTTGATCGTGGCCGGCCGCAGCCGCGCGCGGTTCTCGGCCGCGAGCAGCGCTGCTTCCACGTCCTTCTCGAAACGCGGCGCATCGAACTTCGGATTGTTGCGGGCGCCGGCCACAGAGCGCCCCAGCCGCGCGGCATCGCGCAGCAGGAGCTGGTCACGGATCAGGTCAAAACGAGCTTGCAGCGGGGGTGTGGCAGTCACGGGGGCGGCGCGGAGAGGATCGCCGCCATGATACGGCAGCCTCTCTCCGCGACGCCCCCGCGCTTAGAAAACCCTCAAGGCGCAGGCGCTGCTTCTGCGGTGCCGCGCTCGACCACCTTCAGCTCGACACGCCGATTCAGCTCGAGGCCTTCAACGGTCTTGTTGTCGGCGATCGGCATGGTTTCGCCGAAGCCGGCAGCGGTCATCCGGGCGCCATCGATGCCCTTGCTGATCAGATACTCACGGGCGGACTGCGCACGCTGCTCGGACAGCCGCAGGTTGTAGGCATCGGAACCGCGGCTGTCGGTATGACCCTGCACCGCGACCTTGATGTCCGGGTGCTTGGCCAGCGCGACGGCAACGCCATCGAGCAGCGCCTTGGCGTTCAGGGTCAGGGTCGACTTGGCGGTATCGAAGTTGACGCCGCGCAGCACCAGCACGTCGCCGACGGCGCAGCCGCCAAGCTCCATCTCGCCGTTCGGGCCGGATGGCTCGCAGCGCGGCTTGGGCACTGGCTCGACCACCGGCGGCTCGGCTGCCACCTCCACCGGCACAATCTGCACCGGTTCCACCGGCGCTTCGGCCGGCGCAGCCGGGGCAGCGCCGAAGTGATAGCGCAGCGAGAACAGCGCCGCATGCGATTCGTAGCGGGTCTCGACGTGGCTTTCCGGATTGTTGACCAGCAGATCGAACTGGCCGACGTTGCTGCGCAGATAGCGGTAGTCGATGGACGCAGTCAGGCTGCGGCTCAGATCGAAGCGCAGACCGCCGCCGGCCTGGAAGGCGAACACTGCGTCGAAATCGCTGCGCAGCGCCGAGCCGTCCTGGAACAGGCCGACGCTGTCGACCGCCGGATCGCGAACCGCAACCCGCACGACGCCGGCACCGCCGCCGATATAGGGATGCACGCGCCACGACGGGAAGAAGTCGTACCAGAGATTGGCGAAGGCCAGATCAGCGAATTCGCGGCCGCCGACGCGCTGCGACGGCTGGCCGTTCTGCAGCAGCACGCGCTTGAAATCGTTGTCGCGCCGGGCGAACTCCAGTTCCAGCTTGAGGCCCGAGCCGAAGCCATAGCCGCCGACCAGGCCAGCGACGTAGCCGGTATCGAAGCTGACGTCGCTGACCTTGGTGCCGTCTGGCGCGGACACCAGCAGGCCGTTGGCGCCATAGATCTTGAAGTTCTGATCACGAACGAAATTCGCGCCGCCTTCAAGGCCCAGGTACCAGCCCTGGTTGGCAGCAGCGATGCCGGGGACGACACCGAGCACGGCCAGGCCGAGCACAGCAGATCGCAACGATTTACGAGGTTTCAATGACATTTTTTGTTATTCCCTGTGCTGTTTGGATCGATCTGATGCCGATCACGAGGAGGCAGGTCTGCGTTGCTTTGCAGACCCCGAAACGACGCCGACGGGTAGCATTTTGAAGCGGTTCCGGCTGCGCGTGGAGACCACCAACCGGGGCTCGCAAGAAGTTCGCCGATCATTCGCCACCGCCATGCTTGCACTTGTACGTGGCCCGGGATGAAATTCTCGTCAATCCTGCCGCTCTGCGCCCGCATGAAAATCCTGGTCACCGGTAGCGCCGGCCATCTCGGCGAAGCGCTGATGCGCAGTCTGCGTGCTCGAAATGTCGATGCCGTCGGGCTTGATCTGAAGCCTTCGCCGTACACCGATGCGGTCGGCTCGATCACCGATGCCGCGTTCGTGCAGCGCCGCATGGCGGGCATAGACGCCGTGCTGCACACCGCGACCCTGCACAAGCCGCATGTCGAAACCCACATGCGCCAGCAGTTCGTCGACACCAACATCAGCGGCACGCTGAACCTGCTCGAAACGGCGGTACAGGCGCGTGTCCGCGCCTTCGTGTTCACCAGCACCACCAGTGCCTTCGGCACAGCGCTGACGCCACCAGCAGACGCGCCGGCCGCCTGGATCACCGAGCGGGTACGGCCGGTGCCGAAGAACATCTACGGCGTCACCAAGATCGCCGCGGAAGACCTGTGCGAGCTGATCCATCGCCGCAGCGGTCTACCCTGCCTGATCCTGCGCACCTCGCGCTTCTTCCCGGAAGACGATGATGCCGCCGACACGCGGCTGGCCTTCGTCGATGCCAATACCAAGCTCAACGAGTTCCTCCATCGCCGGGTCGAGATCGAGGACGTCGTCGAGGCCCACCTGCTGGCGCTGGAGCGTGCGGCCGTGCTCGGCTTCGGCCGCTACATCATCAGCGCGACGACGCCGTTCTCGCCGGCCGATGCCGTCGAGCTGCGCCGTGACGCGGCGGCCGTCGTCGAACGCCGCGTGCCGGCTTATGCCGACGAATACGCGAGACGCGGCTGGCGTCTGCCGGAGAGCCTCGATCGCGTCTACGACAACCGGCTGGCGCGCGAGGAACTGGGCTGGCAGCCGCGCTGGGATTTCGCCAGCATCATCGAACGCTTGCGCAGCAGTGGCGATTTCCGCAGCGCGCTGGCGATCGCCGTCGGCCGCAAGGGTTATCACGATCGACACTGGGACGGCGACGGTCCGTTTCCTGTGCAATGACGCCCCAATTCGAATCCGCCGCGCAGTGGCACGGCGCGTGCGTTCTGCCCACCCTGCCGCCCCTGTCACTCCGGAAACCGAACACCATGTCACGCACCCTGCTGGCCGCGGTCTTGCTGGCCACATCGCTGCTGCTGCCTGCCAGCCACGCCGCAGAAACCGCCGCCAAGGCAACGATGCAGGGCGACGCCGCGCGCCCCGCCAAGGCCGCGCGCTGGCAGCGCGCCGAGCTGTACTTCGGCCTCGGCCGCAGTGACGGCAGCACGGCCGACGCCGACCGCGAACGCTGGCAGCGCTTCCTCGATGAAGAGGTGACGAAACGCTTCCCGGACGGCTTTTCGGTGCTCGATGCCTACGGCCAGTGGCAGCGCCGCGACACCAAGACCATCGAGCGCCTGAACTCCAAGCTGCTGGTGATCCTGTTCCAGGGCCAGCAGCACCGGCGTGATCTCGATGCGCTGCGCGCGGCCTGGAAGCAGCGCAGCGGTGATGAGTCCGTGTTGCTGACGATCACCCCGGCCGAGGTGTCGTTCTGATGAAGCGCTTCGTCCGTGGCGATCTCGATGGCTTCATCGGCCTGGCCCTCGACAATCTGGTGCTGCTGCTGCTGATTTCTGCGCTCTGCCGCTTCGTGCTCGGCTTTCCGGAAGTGCTGGTGCTCGGCACGGTGCTGCCGGGCGCGGCGGTATCGCTGCTGGCCGGCACGCTGTTCTATGCCTGGCAGGCGCGGCAGTTGGCGGCACGCGAAGGCCGTGATGATGTCTGCGCGCTGCCGTTCGGCCTGAACACCATCACCGTGTTCTCGTTCGTGTTCCTGGTGATGCTGCCGGCCAAGCTGGCGGCGACCGCCGCTGGCAGTGCCGATCCGGCGCGCGCCGCCTGGCAGGCCGGGCTGCTGGCCTGCTTCGGCACCGGTGTCATCGAGTTCGCCGGCGCTTTCGTCGCCGGCTGGGTGCGCCGCCACACGCCGCGCGCCGCACTCTTGTCGACCTTGGCCGGCCTGGCGCTGGCCTTCATCGCGCTCGGCTTTCTGATGCGCGCCTACGCCCATCCGCTGATCGGCATCGTCATCCTGGTCGTGGTGCTGATCGGCTACTTCGGCCGCGTGAAGTTGAAGGGCGGACTGCCGGTCGGCGTGGTCGTGGTGCTGCTCGGCATCGCCCTTGGTTGGACGCTTGGTCTCGCGCCGACCGGCCCCTTGCCGCCACCGCCAAGATTGTCACTGCCGGTGCCGGTGATCGGCGCGCTGCTGGAAAGCCTGCGCTTCGACCAATTCCTGGCCTACGCCGCGGTGATCGTGCCGATGGGTCTGATCTCGGTGGTCGGTTCGATGCAGAACCTGGAGTCCGCGGAAGCGGCCGGCGATCGCTACGACACCCGCTCGTCGCTGGCCGTCAACGGCATCGCCACCCTGGTTGCCTCGGTGTTCGGCTCCTGCTTCCCGACCACGCTGTACATCGGCCATCCGGGCTGGAAGGCGATGGGCGCGCGGGCGGGTTACTCGACCTTGTCCGGCGTGTTCATCGCGCTGCTCTGCTTCAGCGGCACCATCGCCCATGTCGCCTGGGCGGTGCCGATCGACGCCGGCATCGCGATCCTGCTGTGGATCGGCATCGTCATGAGCGTGCAGGCTTTCGATGCCACGCCGCGCGCACATTTCCCGGCCGTGGTCGTCGGCCTGCTGCCGGGGCTGGCGATGTGGGGCTCGCTGATGATCAAGGCCGGCCTGCGCGCCGCCGGTGCCGGCAGCGAAGGCGGCCCCGGCATCACCGAAGCGCTGCTGCCGGCGTTTCATGCCGCGGACGTCTGGGCCGAAGGTGCGTTCGCGCTGGAACAGGGCGTGGTGTTCAGCGCGATGATCCTGTCCGCAGCAACGGTCGCGATCATCGAACGCAAGTTCGTGGTCTCGGCGATCTGGATGCTGGCCGCGGCAGCCTTGTCGGCCACCGGGCTGATGCATTCCTACCGCTACACCGGCGCTGATACCGCGCTCGCCCTTACGCCCGCCTGGACCTTCGTCTACGCCTATCTGGCAGCGGCCGGCGTGTTGCTGGCAGCGCGCTGGCTGACGGTGCCGGATGACACCGCCAGCTCTGGCCATTAATAGGACTAAGGCGTGCTCTCGACGACCGGATCACCGCCCTCGGGGCCGCGTTCGGTGACCTTCAGCTCGACACGGCGATTCTCTTCGCGGCCTTCGTCAGTGGCGTTGTCGGCGATCGGCATGGTTTCACCGAAGCCCATCGCGGTCATCCTGCCGGCGGCGACGCCACGCTCGATCAGATACTGGCGCGCCGATTGAGCGCGTTGGTCTGACAGCCGCTGGTTGTAGCTGTCGGAACCCTTGCTGTCGGTATGGCCGAGGATCGCGACCTTGATGTCCGGACGCCGGGTCAGCGCTTCGGCAACGCCATCGAGCAGCGCCTTGGCGTTGAGTGTCAGCACCGATTTGTCGAACATGAACTTGACGCCGCGCAGCACGATCACGTCACCGATCTTGCAGCCCTGCAGATCCATCGCCTGACCCACCAGCGGCGCTTCGCAGGGCGGTGGTGGCGGTGGCGCAATCGGCGGCGGCGGGGCCGGCGGCTGGATCACTTCGACGATCTGCACCGGTTCCACCGGCGCGACCGCGGGCTCGTGCTCTTCCCCGAAGTGATAGCGGATCGACAGCAGCGCGGCCTGCGATTGGTAACGGGTTTCGACGTGGCTGTCCGGGTTGTTTTCCAGCAGGTTGAACTTGCCGCGCTCGCTACGCAGGAAGCGGTAGTCCAGCGAAGCCGTCATATGCTTGGTCAGATCGAAGCGGATGCCGGCGCCGCCCTGGTAGGCGAGCACGACATCGAAATCGCCCTGCAGGTTGGAGCCATCCGCGAACAGGCCGACGCTGTCGACACCGGGATGACGAATATCGACGCGCGCCGCGCCGATGCCGCCGCCGATGTACGGATGAACCCAGCCGGACGGAAAGAAATCGAGCCACAGGTTACCCATGGCGATGTCGGCGTTTTCCTTGCCTTCGACTCGCTGCGAGGGGCTGCCGTCGATCAGGTCGATCTTGTCGAACTCGTTGTGCCGACGCGCCACTTCCAGCTCCATCCGCAGGCCGCTGGTGAACGCGTACCCGGTGAGCAGGCCGCCGATGTAGTTGGTGTCGAAGCCAACCTTGCTGATCTGCGTGCCGTCGTCGACAGCACCGATGCCGAGCGGCGGATCGAAGCTGTAGAGCTTGAACTTCTGATCCTTGAGAAAGTTGGCGCCGCCCTCGATGCCCAGGTAGAAGCCCTGTCCGGCCAGCGCGGCCCCCGGAACGGCGAGCGCTGCGAGGGTCAGAAGCGTTCGTTTCGCAGCCTTGAGGGGATTCCGCGCCATGGGTGTCGCTCCGGTTGGTGATGCCGATGCCCCGGACACGCGGGTCGACAGTCGACCGTAGTCGATCGAAACAGCAGCCTCTGTTGGCTGGCGAACATAGCCGCCCGCGTCCTGTGGTCGCGAATGCCTGGGCAAACAGCCCGGCCCGTGGCGGCGGATCGCCGCGGCCAGCCTTAGCCGCCGGCGGCGGTGAGCCTTTGTTCGAGTTCGTCGATGCGCGCTTCCAGCTGGGCGAGCCGGGCTTCCAGATCGCTGCGCGATGAGGCCGGTTCCAGCGCTGGGGCGCGCATCGGGCGGGACACCGCTTCGTTGATCTCGGCGGCGGACGGCGTGCCGCTGAGCAGATGGATCCAGCGAGCCGCAGCCTGTCCCGGCTGCTTGCCCAGCTGCATCACGAACGGGCTGGCGCGATCGGCGAGATCGTTGAGCGCGGCCTGAATACCTTCAGCGTCCGGCGGGCCATTGAGGACAGCGGCATTGGCGCGCAGCTCGGCCGGAGTTTGCGGGCCGCGCAGCATCAAGGTGGCCAGCACCGCCATGGTCGGCGCTTTCAGCAGCAGCTGATGATGAAAGCGATGACGCCACTTCGGCACGCGGCCGGCGTTGTCGTCACGGGTCACCAGCTTGTCGGCTTCGAGCGTGTTCAACGCCGCACCGGTATCGCCTTCGGTGAGGTTCATCACCGGCGAACGGGAGTTCTTCTGGTTCGACGCCATCATCAGCGCGTTGACGGTCATCGGGTAGTACTGCGGCGTGGTGATCGATTTCTCGACCAGCGCCGCGAGCACGCGGGCTTCGTTCGGGGATAGCAGGATCTGGCTCATGCGCGATTATCGCGCTGCCACGGCTGGCCGGGGTCGTCTCCGAGCCTCAAGTGTCGCGATTGCCTGCCGATAAGTCGCAACGGGTTCGAATTTTTCACAGTGCTTCGGAGGGCGGGCATGCGGATCGGCGTCAATGCCCAGCTGCCGTTGGTGATCAAACTGCCAGTCAACAGCGTGCCGTTGAGCGCGTCGCCGGATCGCTCGACCCTGATCCAGGTCGCAGCACTCGCGGCGGGCACGCCGTGGTCGGTGCTCGATGGCCTGGTCACGGTGCCTGATGCCCGCGCAGCGCCACCGCCATCGCCGGCGGCGCTGCTGGTGGCATCGACACCACCGTCAACGCTTGCGGCTTCCTTGTCGCCTGCATCGGAACAGACCCAGCCGCCAGGACAGCCCTCGATCGTCGCGGCCACGCTCAAGCTCGTTGATCGCCTGAGCCTGTCACCCGCAACGGTGGCGCTGCGCGGCGATCCGCTCTTGCCGAAGGGCAGCCCGACAGTGGAATTCACCTTGAACCTGCTCGCCGGCCTGACCGGCGAACCGCGCAGCCGCCTGCTGCTGGTGCCCGACCCGAGAACGCCCAACGATCCCGCCGCCATCGCCAGCCTCGCTACCAAGGGACCGAACGAGCTGCTGCAGCTGCTCGTGCGTGGCAGCGTGCACAGCGCGGATGGGCAACTGCTCGACCTGACCCTGGGCCTGAGCGTGCAGCGGCAAGCCGGCGCACCGATCATCGACCGCGCCGTGCTGGCCCTGATCCAGGCCAGCCTCGAAGAACTGGCACGCAGCGAGATCAAGCTCGACTACCCGGGCGCCGCGGCGGCGCTGGCCGGGCACAGCGCCCGCTTCCAGGCCGTGCTCGATCCACTCGCGCTGTGGCCGATGCAGAGTTTCCTGCTGTCCGGGCTGCTGATCCTCGGCCCGGCGCGCGAGCAGGATGAAGTCGACGAGATCAGCGAGGAAAGCGCGACCGAATCGAGTCAGGATCAAGGCACGCCAGACGAACAGTCCGGGCAAGCGCCGGCGCAGTCGCAGGAAGCCAAACCACCCGCCGACGCCCAGCTGACGCCGCTGCCCAGCGACGGCGGCCTGCCGATCATCTCGGCCAGCAACTGGCTGGAACTGGAACTGCGCCACTGGCGTTCGCAGCTGCGGCTGTGGATGGCGCTGCCGCCCGAGCACAGCCTCGCCGAGTAGCCAGAAACGACAAGGCCCGCACGAGGCGGGCCTTGTCGCAGCAACCCGATCAGCGCGGCAGGTCGGAGCTGCCCATCAGGAAGCTGTCGACTTCACGCGCAGCCTGGCGGCCTTCGCGGATCGCCCAGACCACCAGCGACTGGCCGCGGCGCATGTCGCCCGCTGCGAACACCTTGTCGATGTTGGTCTTGTAGCAGCCGTCGCCATCGGTGGTCGCCTTGGCGTTGCCGCGGGCGTCCTTGTCGACACCGAAGGCTTCAAGCACGGTTGCCGCCGGGGACACGAAGCCCATCGCCAGCAGCACCAGATCGGCCTTCATCTCGAACTCGGAGTTCGGCACTTCGGTCATCTTGCCGTCCTTCCATTCCAGCCGGCAGGCGACCAGCTTTTCGACCTTGCCGCCCGAGCCTTCGAAGCGCTTGGTGGCCACCGACCAGTCGCGCTCGCAGCCTTCTTCGTGGCTGGACGAGGTGCGCAGCTTGGTCGGCCAGTACGGCCAGACCATGGGCTTGTTCTCGGTTTCCGGCGGCTGCGGCAGCAGTTCGAACTGGGCGACGCTTTCCGCGCCATGACGGTTCGAGGTACCGACACAATCGGAACCGGTGTCACCGCCGCCGATCACGACCACATGCTTGCCATCGGCACGCAGCTGGGTCTTGAGCTTGTCGCCGGCGTCGATCTTGTTCTGCTGAGGCAGGAATTCCATCGCGAAATGGATGCCCTTCAGCTCGCGGCCCGGCACCGGCAGATCGCGCGGGTTCTCCGAGCCACCGGTCAGCAGCACAGCGTCGAAATCCGCTTTCAGCTGATCCGGGGAAATGGTTTCCTTGGACCAGTTGGTGATCGTGCCGAGCTTGCCCGCACCGACATAGACACCGGTGCGGAAGATGATGCCTTCGGCCTTCAGCTGTTCGATGCGGCGATCAACATTGGCCTTGTCGAGCTTGAAGCCCGGGATGCCATAGCGCAGCAGACCGCCGACGCGATCATTCTTCTCGAACACCGTCACTTCATGGCCGACCCGCGCGAGCTGCTGCGCGGCCGCGAGCCCGGCTGGGCCGGAGCCGACGATGGCGATCTTCTTGCCGGTCTTGACGGTGGCCGGCTGCGGCACGACCCAGCCGTTTTCCCAGCCCTTCTCGATGATGAAGTTTTCGATCGACTTGATGCCGACGGCGTCGTTGTTGACGTTCAGCGTGCAGGCCGCTTCGCAGGGCGCCGGGCAGATGCGGCCGGTGAACTCGGGGAAGTTGTTGGTCGAGTGCAGGGTGTCGAGCGCGTTGCGGTAGTCCTGCGTGTAAACCAGATCGTTCCAGTCCGGAATGATGTTGTTCACCGGGCAGCCGGTCATGCAGAACGGCGTGCCGCAGTTCATGCAGCGCGCGGCCTGGGTCTTGGCTTTCTCGTTCTCGAGAACGAGCACGAATTCCTTGTAGTTCTTGACGCGCTCCGGAACCGGGAGATAGCTCTCCTTCTGGCGCGTGTATTCGATGAAGCCTGTGGTCTTGCCCATGGGTATCGTCTCGGTGTTTCAGTTCGGCTTGTTGCCAGCTTGGAATACAGCGCCGCATCAACGGCGGCGCGTCGCTACATCAGGAACTTCAGACTCTTGAAGAAGGCGCTGATCCGCGCGCCGGCTTCCGGGGTCAGGGCGTCGTCGTAATGATTCAGGGTCAGCTTCATCAGCCGGTGATGCTGAAGGCCGATGATGGTGCTGTCCCGTGTCTCCCTCGGCGCGGTGGCGATCAGCGCCGAGTACTCGAACACCTTCAGACCGCCGACCTTGCTGAAGCTGGTCTTCTGGATGTCGTACTTCAGCTCGACACCGTCCGGCACGCTTTGCTCGATCAGCAGGCTGGCGAACTGGCGCTGCGCGTCTTCCTTCTTCAGCCGGGCCAGGAACTCGTCGTTGGTCTGGTACTCGGCTTCCTTCGGCAGTTCGGGGCCGTAGTCGATCTGGATCTGCACCGGCGAGCCGCAATCCTTGCAGGCAAAGATCACCCGGTTGTCGCCAGGGTCCTGCTCCCAGCCTTCGACATCGACGCTGAAGAAGCCGGGACGCGTCAGCATCTCGGCCGCGACAGGTCCCGCCGACATCAAGGCAGCCAGCAGCACGGCGGCAGGGGCCCCTGCCCGAAAAGACAGTTTCAAGATCCGCTTCATCGCGACACTCCGGTTTCGATCAGGCCACCCCAATGAGGTCAGGCCGGGACTGCGTCCTTTTTGGCGACTGCAGCCATCTCGCCGAGCGCGCGCTTGTACTCGTGCGGGAAGACCTTGACGAACTTCTTGCGGTTGTTCGCCCAGTCGTCCAGCAGATTACGCGCACGTGTCGAACCGGTGTGCTTGAAATGTCGTTCCAGCAGGTAACGGAGAATCGCTTCGTCGGTCTGCTTCTTGCCGTTGCGCTCCAGGCTGTGCCACAGGCCGCGGTCGACGTTGGCTTCCTGCTCGCTCTTGATCAGCAGCGGCTCGACGGCAATCATCGCCATGTTGCACTTCGATTCGAACTTGCCGTCCGGATCGTAGACATAGGCGATGCCGCCGGACATGCCGGCGCCGAAGTTGCGGCCAGTCTCGCCGAGCACCACGACGGTGCCGCCGGTCATGTACTCGCAGCCGTGATCGCCGGTGCCTTCGATGACCGTCGTGGCGCCCGAGTTGCGCACCGCGAAGCGCTCGCCGGCCACGCCGTTGAAGAAGGCTTCACCGGCAATCGCGCCGTACAGCACCGTGTTGCCGACGATGATGTTGTCGACCGCCCAGCCACGGAACTCGGTGTTCGGACGAACGATGATGCGACCACCCGACAACCCCTTGCCGACGTAATCGTTGCCGGCACCGACCAGATCAAGCGTGATGCCGTGGGCCAGGAAGGCGCCGGCGGACTGGCCGGCCGTGCCCTGCAGCTGGATGTGGATGGTGTCGTCCGGCAGGCCGGCGTGGCCGTAGCGACGCGCGACTTCGGAAGACAGCATCGCGCCGACCGTGCGGTTCAGGTTCTTGACCGGCGAAATGAACGACACCTGCTCGCCCTTGTCCAGTGCTGCGCGGGCATGGGCGATCAGCTTGTTGTCGAGTGCCTTGTCGAGGCCGTGATCCTGGGTCAGCGTGTGGCGTACCGGTTCGCCCGGCTCGGTCTGCGCCTGATAGAACAGCCGCGAGAAATCGAGGCCCTGCGCCTTCCAGTGGCTGATCGCCTTGGACTTGTCGAGCAGATCGCTGCGGCCGATCAGTTCGTCGAAGGTGCGGATGCCGAGCTGAGCCATCAGCTGGCGCGCTTCTTCGGCAACGAAGAAGAAGAAGTTGACGACGTATTCCGGCTTGCCGGCGAACTTCTTGCGCAGCACCGGATCCTGAGTCGCAACGCCGACCGAGCAGGTGTTCAGATGGCACTTGCGCAGCATGATGCAGCCTTCGACGACCAGCGGCGCGGTCGCGAAGCCGACTTCATCGGCACCGAGCATCGCGGCGATGACCACGTCGCGGCCGGTCTTCATCTGGCCGTCGGCCTGCACGCGGATGCGTGAACGCAGGCCGTTCAGCACCAGCGTCTGCTGGGTTTCGGCCATGCCGAGTTCCCAGGGCGCGCCGGCGTGCTTGACGCTCGACAGCGGCGAAGCGCCGGTGCCGCCGTCATGGCCGGCGATCACCAGATGATCGGCCTTGGCCTTGGTGACACCGGCAGCCACCGTGCCGACGCCGCTTTCGGCGACCAGCTTGACCGAGATCGAGGCGCGATCGTTGGCGTTCTTCAGATCGTGGATGAGCTGCGCGAGATCCTCGATCGAATAGATGTCGTGATGCGGCGGCGGGCTGATGAGACCGACACCCGGCACCGAGTAGCGCAGGCGGGCGATGTATTCCGACACCTTCGGGCCGGGCAGCTGGCCGCCTTCGCCGGGCTTGGCACCCTGCGCCATCTTGATCTGAATCTGATCGGCGGAGTTCAGGTATTCGGTGGTCACGCCGAAACGGCCGGCAGCGACCTGCTTGATCTTCGAGCGCAAGCTGTCGCCCGCCTGCAGCGGGATGTTCGCCTCGACCTGTTCCTCGCCGATGACCGACGCCATCGTCGCACCGTCCTTGATGACGATGCCCTGCTTCTCGAGCCGGTAACGCGCCGGGTCTTCACCACCTTCGCCGGTGTTCGACTTGCCGCCGATGCGGTTCATCGCCACGGCCAGGGTTGCGTGCGCTTCGGTAGAGATCGAGCCGAGCGACATGGCACCGGTGGCGAAGCGCTTGACGATTTCCTTCGCCGGTTCGACTTCGTCGATCGAGATCGCTTTCGCCGGATCGACCTTGAACTCGAACAGGCCGCGCAAGGTCATGTGACGCTTGCTCTGATCGTTGATGATCTGGGCGTATTCCTTGTATGTCGAGAAGCTGTTCGCCTTGGTCGAATGCTGCAGCTTGGCGATCGCGTCCGGCGTCCACATGTGCTCTTCGCCACGGACGCGGAAGGCGTATTCGCCGCCGGCGTCGAGCATGTTGGCCAACACCTTGTCGTTGCCGAACGCCAGCGTGTGCAGGCGCACCGCTTCCTCGGCGACTTCGAACACGCCGATGCCTTCGATCGACGACGGCGTACCGCTGAAGTACTTGTCGATCACCGCGCGGTTCAGGCCGATCGCTTCGAAGATCTGCGCGCCGCAGTAGGACATCCACGTCGAGATGCCCATCTTCGACATGACCTTCATCAGGCCCTTCGACACCGCCTTCTTGTAGTTGTAGATCGCCTGATCCGGGCTCAATTCGCCAGGCAGGCCCTGGGCCATCGCGCCCAGGGTTTCCATCGCCAGATACGGATGGATCGCTTCGGCGCCGTAACCGCCGAGCAGCGCGAAGTGGTGCACTTCACGCGCCGAACCGGTCTCCACGACCAGACCGGTGGAGGTGCGCAGGCCCTTGTTGACCAGGTGCAGATGGATGGCGCTCGTGGCCAGCAAGGCCGGGATCGCGACGAAGTCGGCGTCCATCTTGCGGTCGGTCAGGACCAGGATGTTGTAGCCATCCTTGACCGCATCGACCGCCGTCGCGCACAGGCTGGCGAGGCGCGCTTCCACGCCTTCCTTGCCCCAGGCTACGGGATAGCAGATGTCGATCTCGTAGCTTTTGAACTTGCCGCGCGTATGCGCGCCGATGTCGCGCAGCTTCGCCATGTCCGAGAAGTCGAGCACCGGCTGGCTCACTTCCAGACGCATCTGCGGGTTCAGGTTGGCGGTGTCGAGGAGGTTCGGCTTCGGGCCGATGAACGACACCAGCGACATCACCATCGCTTCACGGATCGGATCGATCGGCGGGTTGGTGACCTGCGCGAACAGCTGCTTGAAGTAGCTGTAGAGCGGCTTCAGCTTGTTCGACATCACCGGCAGCGGCGAGTCGTTGCCCATCGAGCCGGTGGCTTCCTCGGCAGCGACGGCCATCGGCGACATCAGCACGCGGATGTCTTCCTGCGTGTAGCCGAACGCCTGCTGGCGATCGAGCAGCGACACGGTCGACGGCTCCTGCGGGTTCTTCGCCGGCAGCGTCTTCAGCTCGTCGAGCTTGATGCGCACGCGGTTGATCCAGGCCTTGTACGGCTCGGCGCTGGCGTAGGTGTCCTTGATTTCCTCGTCTTCGATGATCCGGCCTTCTTCGAGGTCGATCAGGAACATGCGGCCCGGCTGCAGGCGCCACTTCTTGGTGATCCGCGATTCCTCGATCGGCAGCACGCCGGATTCCGAAGCCATGACCACGAGGTCATCGTCGGTGGTGACGAAGCGGCAGGGGCGCAGGCCGTTGCGATCGAGCGTGCCGCCGATGTAACGACCGTCGGTGAAGCAGATCGCCGCCGGGCCGTCCCAAGGCTCCATCATCGCCGCGTGGTATTCGTAGAACGCGCGGCGCTGCTCGTCCATCAGCGTGTGATTTTCCCAGGCCTCGGGAATCATCATCATCATCGCGTGGGCGATCGGGTAGCCGGCCATCACCAGCAGTTCGAGCGCGTTGTCGAAGCAGGCGGTGTCGCTCTGGCCTTCATAGATCAGCGGGAAGAGCTTCTGCAGATCGTCGCCCAGCTCGGCCGACTTCATCACGCCTTCGCGGGCGCGCATCCAGTTGAAGTTGCCCTTGACCGTGTTGATCTCGCCGTTGTGCGCGACCAGCCGATACGGATGGGCCAGCGGCCATTCCGGAAAGGTGTTGGTGGAGAAACGCTGATGGACCAGCGCGAGCGCGGAGACGCAGCGCTCGTCCTGCAGATCGAGGTAATAGACGCCGACCTGATCGGCCAGCAGCAGGCCCTTGTAGACCACCGTTTTCGCCGACATCGACGGCACGAAGAATTCCTTGCCGTGGATCAGGTTCAGGCCGCGGATCGCATGGCCGGAAGCCTTGCGGATCACGTAGAGCTTGCGTTCCAGGGCGTCGGTCACCGTGATGTCCGGGCCGCGGCCGATGAAGATCTCGCGGATCACCGGCTCCTTGGCGCGCACGGTGGGCGACATCGGCATGTTCAGATCGACCGGCACATCGCGCCAGCCGAGCACGATCTGCCCTTCGTCGACGACGGCGCGTTCGATTTCCTGCTCGCAGGCGATGCGCGAAGCATTTTCCTTAGGCAGGAACACCATGCCGACGCCGTACTCGCCGAGCGGCGGCAGTTCGACACCCTGCTTGGCCATTTCCTCGCGATAGAGCTGATCCGGCACCTGGATCATGATGCCGGCGCCATCGCCCATCAGCGGATCGGCACCGACTGCGCCGCGATGCTCGAGGTTCTTCAGAATCAACAGACCCTGCTCGACGATCGAATGCGCCTTGTCGCCCTTGATATTGGCAATGAAGCCGATGCCGCAGGCGTCATGCTCGTTGGACTTGCGGTACAGGCCGTGCTGTTCGGCGTGCTTGCGCTGGGCAGGTGATGCGGGCTCGTGCGACATGGCTAACCTAGGGAAGGTCTGGCAGGGGGACAGGAGCGTACTGCGCCGCAACAAGAATGCCAAGACCAAACCCCCAGATTTAATTGGGGTCAGATACAGATTAATTTTGCCAAACGCAAGCCAGCATTTAAATTGGGGACACATTTAAATCTGTTGTTAATTATTTGTTTAAGCTTGAAAACCGCCGGCTCAGAACCCCCATTCAGCCCGATTTTTTCAGTGCTGGACGGCCGGCGCGGCCACGCGTGGTCCGACGATCGGTCTGTGCTTCGATCTGGTCGAGGAAAGCGCGATCGCCCAATACCCAGCCTTTGAGCGTTGCATCGGTGAGCAGCGCCTGCTGATCGAGCGCGACACCCTGCTGCACCAGATCGGCGTAAGCCGCTTCGCGAGCAAATGGCGTGTTGCCGAGCGCCCAGCACAGCGGATGCGGCGTCAGCAGCCGGTCCTGCTGCTGGCCGATGTAATGACGATGGCTGGACCAGCGCCAGTCCGCCGCTTTCGTCACCAGCCCGGCGCGCACCGGATTGAGATCGATGTAGGCCATGCAGGCGAGCAGGTAGCGATCAGTCTGCACCAAAGTGGCGCGATAGCGTCCTTCCCAAAGCGTGCCGGTGCGCGCGTGGCGCCGGTTGAAGATCTGCACATAACGCCGGCCGAGCGCCTGCATCATCAGCGGCAGGCCGGTCTCGGTAGCGGGTGTGGCCAGCAGGTGGAAATGGTTGCCCATCAGCACCCAGGCATGGATCGCCACCTTGTGCTTCGTCGCGTATTCGCTGAGCAGACCGAGCAGGGTTTCCCGGTCCTGATCGTCGACGAACACCAGCTGCCGGTTGTTGCCGCGCTGGATGACGTGGTGCGGGTAGCCGGGGACGGTCAGGCGAGGGAGGCGGGCCATGACGGCTGAGCTTTCAAGCCTTATCGCAACTGGCGAAGGTCATACAGCCGCGCATGCTCATCCTGCGCAAAGCGATCCGTCATCCCCGCCACGTAATCTGCCACCACCCGCGCCTGCCCGGTTTCGCCGGCGGTCGCTGCTGCTGCGCCTGCTGCGGCATGAAACTCGGGCGGCAGCAGGCGGATGTCGGCATGCAGTGCTTCGAACAATTCGCGGACGATGCGCCGGGCCTTGTGCATCACCCGGTAGACCTGGTGGTGGCTGTACAGCTGCTCGCTGAGGTAGCGCTTCAGATCGCGGTTTTCGCGCTGCATCGCTGCACTGAACGAGACCAGCGGCTTGCCATGGCTGCGCACGGCGTCGATATCGGCCAGTTCCTGCTCGGCGAGGCGCCGCGTGGTTTCGCTGTGCAGGTCGATGACCAGCGCGTTGATCATCCGGCGGATCGTTTCGTGGCGCAGCTGGCGCGGCGTCAAGGCCGTGTAGCGCGCCGTGACTTCGGCGTGGAAGCGTGCGAACAGCGGCACTTCGCACATCTGCTCGATGCTCAGCAGGCCGGCGCGCAGGCCGTCGTCGACATCGTGATTGTTGTAGGCGATCTGGTCGGCGATGTTGGTCAGCTGCGCTTCGAGGCCAGGCTGATGCCTGCTCAGGAAGCGCTCGCCGACATCGCCGAGCGTCGCCGCACGGCTCAGCGAGCAGTGCTTGAGGATGCCTTCGCGGGTCTCGAACGTGAGATTCAGGCCGCGGAACTCGGCGTACTTGTCTTCCAGTTCATCGACCACCCGCAGGCTCTGCGCGTTGTGCTCGAAGCCGCCATGCGCCTTCAGACAATCGTCGAGCGCGTCCTGGCCGGCGTGGCCGAACGGCGTGTGGCCGAGGTCGTGGGCGAGGGCGATGGTTTCGGCCAGGTCCTCGTTCAGATGCAGGCCGCGGGCGAGGCTGCGGGTGATCTGGGCGACTTCCAGCGAATGGGTCAGTCGATTGCGATAGAGATCGCCTTCGTGGCTGACGAACACCTGGGTCTTGTATTCGAGCCGGCGGAACGCCGCCGAATGGATGATGCGATCGCGATCGCGCTGGTATTCGCTGCGCCCCTGCGGCGGCGCTTCGGCGTGGCGACGGCCTCGCGAGCGATCCTCGCGCGCGGCGTAGGGCGCGAGCGTCATGCGGCTTGTATCGCGGCGTCCGATGCGTCGGCAGGCGTGCAGAAATGGCCCAGGGTGGCGTCGAGCGCGGCGACGTCGAAATCGGCGGTGGTCGCCGCTTCGCCGATCGCCCGCATCAGCACCAGCCGCAGCTTGCCGGCGGCCACCTTCTTGTCGCGCGCCATCAGGCTGCGGAAATCGTCCGGCGTCATCGCCGCCGGCGGCCGAATCGGCAGCTTGGCACGCTCGATCAGCTTCAGACAGCGCTCGGCATCTTCGGCCTTCAGCCAGCCGAGGCGCATCGACATGTCTGCGGCCATCGCCAGACCGAGGCCCACCGCTTCGCCATGCAGCCAGGTCTCGTACTTGGTGAAGGTTTCCACCGCGTGGCCGAAGGTGTGGCCGAGGTTCAGCAAGGTACGCGGGCCGCCGGCCAGCGATTCGCGTTCATCGAGCGCGACGATCCGCGCCTTCAGCTTGCAGCAGCGCTCGACGGCTTCGGCGACCGCGTTCGGATCGAGCGTCAGGATCGCATCGATGTCGCGCTCGAGCCTGGCGAACAGCGCAGCGTCGCCGAGCATGCCGCATTTGATCACTTCGGCCAGGCCGGCCGACAGCTCGCGCGGCGGCAGCGTGTTCAGGGTGTCGGTATCGGCGAACACGGCGATTGGCTGATGGAAGGCCCCGATCAGATTCTTGCCGCGCGCGTGGTTGACGCCGGTCTTGCCGCCGACCGAGGAATCGACCTGCGACAAGAGAGTGGTCGGCATTTGCACGAAGGCAATGCCGCGCTGGTAGATCGAAGCAACGAAACCGGTCAGATCGCCGATCACGCCGCCGCCTAGGGCGATCAGCACACCATCGCGAGCAATGCGGCTGGCCAGCAGCCAGTCGAGCACCTGTTCGGCATTGGCCCAGGTTTTCTGCAGCTCACCGGCCGGCAGCACGAAGGCGTGCTCGCGGGTCAGGTTCAGCGCGTCGAGCACCGGATCGAGATAGCGGGCAGCGACGTTGGCATCGGTGACGATGCGCAGCGTCTTGCCGCGCAGCTCGGCATAGGACTCCGGATCGGCCAGCAGGCCGGCGCCGATCGCCAGCGGATAGCTGCGTTCGCCGAGTTCAACGCTTAGGAGTCGACGCATGGCTTCAGGGGCGCGGCAATGGGGCGGACCAGATGATCTTCAATCTCGCGGGCGAGGGCGCGAGCATTGCGCCCATCGGTGTGGACGATGAAATCGGCAATTTCGCGGTACAGCGGATCGCGCAGCGCGAACAGGCGCTGGAGCGTGTCACGGCGATCCCCGACCTGCAACAGCGGCCGGTTGTCGGTGCGCTCGGTGCGGGCGATCTGGTGATCGACACTGGCGTGCAGGTAGACGACGAAGCCTCGGGCGGCGAGCAAGGCACGGGAACCCGGATCCATCACCGCGCCGCCGCCGGTCGACAGCACGATGCCGTCGCGCTGCACCAGCTCGGCGATCGCGGCAGACTCGCGCTTGCGGAAACCGGTTTCGCCTTCCTTCTCGAAGATGAAGGCGATGTTGACGCCGGTGCGCGCCTCGACCACCTGATCGGAATCGACGAATTCCAGCCGGCAGGCATCGGCGAGCCTTCGCCCGACCGTGGTTTTGCCGGCGCCCATCGGGCCAACGAGGTAGATGTTGCGCT
Organism: Nevskia ramosa DSM 11499; assembly: GCF_000420645.1. Lineage (NCBI taxonomy): Bacteria > Pseudomonadati > Pseudomonadota > Gammaproteobacteria > Nevskiales > Nevskiaceae > Nevskia > Nevskia ramosa. The sequence goes on from NZ_ATVI01000006.1 coordinate 567,522, forward strand.
TGCTGTTCACCGGCTACTGACGCGGGTTCGGGATGAAGGCCCTCGCCTGCGTCAGGGCCGTGGCCGTCAGTTTACCTTCAGGCCTTCGCTGAGGATTTTCGGCGTGATGAAGATCAGCAGCTCGGTCTTGTTCTGGATCTTGATCTTGTTGCGGAACAGCACGCCGAGCACCGGAATGTCGCCGAGCAGCGGCACCTTGGTGACGCTGTCGTTGGTGGTCTGCTCGTAGATGCCGCCGAGCACCACGGTCTGGCCGTTGTCGACCAGCACTTGGGTAGTCACCTTGCGGGTATCGATGGCCGGCGCCGAGCCGCCGCCGCTCTGGGCGACGTCAGTACCCTGCGAATCATTGGTGACCGCCAGATCCATGATCACCCGGTTGTCCGGCGTGATTTGCGGCGTCACGTTCAAGCTGAGCACCGCCTTCTTGAACTGCACGGCCGTGGCTCCGCTTGAAGTGGCGTTCTGGAACGGGATTTCGCGGCCCTGCTCGATCGCCGCCTGCTTGCCGTTGGCGGTGATCACCCGCGGCGAGGAAATCACTTCGCCCTTGCCTTCGGACTGCAGTGCCGACAGTTCGAGATCGATCAGCGAATTGCGGCCGAGGATGGCCAGCGCGATGCTGCCAGCCGGATTGGCGACCGGCAGATTGACGTTGTAGCGATCGCCGATCGCACCCGCCGCGCGCGGCGCCGGTGTCGAGCCGCCGATCGACGGCAGACCGGTCGGCGAGCCGGTCAGCGAGGTGTTGGTGCCTTCGCCGCTGCCGCTGGTGGAGATCAGGCCGCCGTTGCCGCCATCGCGGGTGCGGTTGCCGCTGAAGCCGAAACGGGCGCCGAATTCACGATCGAAATTCGAGCGGGCGACGACGATGCGCGACTCGATCAGCACCTGGCGCACCGGAATGTCGAGGCGCTGCACCAGCGCACGGATCTCGCCGAGCTTGTCGCGCGTTTCCAGCACCAGCATGGTGTTGGTGCGCTCGTCGACGGTGACGCTGCCGCGTTCGGACAGCACCGAGTTTTCCTTCGACTTGATCAGGCCCGCCAGCTCGCTGGCCTTGCCGTAGTTGACCTGGATGATCTCCGAGCGCAGTGCGGCGAGCTGCACCTTCTGCTTCTCGTTCTCCAGATCGGCCTTCTCGCGTTGGGCAAGCTCGTCGAGCGGCGCCACCAGAATCACGTTGCCGGACTTGCGCTGGCCCAGTCCCTTGGTGCGCAGGATGATGTCCAGCGCCTGATCCCAAGGCACGTTCTGCAGGCGCATCGCGATCTGGCCGGTCACCGAATCGGAGACCACCATATTGGTCTGGGCGACGTCGGCAATGATCTGCAGCAGCGAGCGCACATCGATGCTCTGGAACGACAGGCTGATCTTCTCGCCGGTGTACTGCGGCTCCAGCCGGCGACGCTCGTCGAGTTTCTCCTGCGAGATCGGCTGCAGTTCCAGCGTGAACACGTTGCCGGACTGATAGGCGACTTGCTCGAAGTCACCGGCGGCGATCGGGGTGACGATGATCTGGGCATTGGCGCCGTCGCGAGAGGCGTCGATGAACTTCACCGGCGTGGCGAAATCGAGCACGTCGAATCGCTTGGCCAGGCGTTCCGGCACCGAGGTGTTCTTGAAGCGGACCACGATCTTGCCGCCTTCCTCGCGGACATCGACGGCATTGCGCGTGTCGCCGAGCGCGACGATGACCCGGCCTTCGCCCTTCTCGCCGCGGCGGAAGTCGATGTTCGAAATCAAACCCTGCACCGGTGCCGTGCTCGCGGCAGCTCTTGCCGGCGCCACCGTCGGAGCCGCTGTCGGGGCAACGGTGGTGGTCGTCCGCGGCGGCAACGGCGTGGCTGCCTTCGGTGACGACAAGGCACCGGTAACGCCGGCGAGTTCGAGGTAAATCTTGTTGCCGTCGACTCTCACCGTGTGCGGCGTCAGCGCGTTCATCTCGACGACGATTCGCGAACGGCCCTTGGCCTCGGCGGCGGCCACCGAACGGACCTGGCCGACATTGACCTTGCGATAGCGGTTGACCAGCGCCAGCGTGGTGTCCGGCAGATCGATCGACAGGCGCGCCGGCTTGTCGATGGCGAACACCACCGGCTCCGGTGCCGGAGACGACAGGGTCAGGGTGAGCAGCACACGGTCACCGTCGAGCGCGACGAAATCCATGCTCTGCAGCGAGCGCACCGTCTGGCTCTGAGTCTGGGCCTGCACCGGCAGGCCCAGGGCAACGAGCGCCAGCAGCAGCAGTGCGGCAGCACGGTGCAGCCATCCCGCCCCGCTGATCACAGCCTTGTTTCCCGGGCGGGCCCTCCGATCTGCAGAGGCGGTTCGAGTCGACATCTTTGTGCTCCAGTGCAGCATCGTTCGGGGATGGTGGCGTTCAGTCGGGTGCGGCTGGCGATTCATTCGGTTGCGGCCAGCGCCGCCGCCCGTTCGGTGAAACCGCCGAAGCCATCCGGAATGATTTCGGTGAGGCTCACTTCAGCCTCGGTGACCTTGTTGATACGGCCGTAGTTCTGGCCCATGTGATCGCCGATGGTGACCCGGTGGATGACCGCGTCCGGTGCCTTGACCATCGCGTAGGTCTTGCCGTTGAAGACCACCATGCCGACCAGGCGCAGCGCATCGATCGGGAATTCCTCGAGCGGTTCCTTGTTGCGGTTCAGGTCCGGGCGCAGTGCCGAGTTTTCACCGCCCTCGGCACGCTGCTGGGACTCCGGCGAATTGACGAACGGATCGCGGCGGTTGTCGCTGACGTAGGCATAGGCCTCGTACTGCTTCATCTGCGGAATCGGATCGATCTGCGAGTTCTTGCGCGCCTTGACCTCGGCCACCCAGACCTCGAGATCGCTCATGCTGTTGCTGCAGGCCGACAGCGCCAGGCTCGCGGCCAGCAACGGCAGAACCCAGCAGTGATGGCGGCTCATTGGCGCGCTCCGCGACGGCCTGCGCGAGCGGCAGCGGGATCGGTGGTGGTGATTTCGCTTTCATCGAGATAGCGATAGGTCTTGGCCAGCGCGCTCATGCGCAAGGCGCCGCGGCTCAAGCCCTGTTGTCCCGGTCCGCCGGCCGGCTTGATCTCGACTTCATCGATGGTGACGATGCGCGGCAGCGCCGCGACGCCGCCGACGAAGGCGCCCATCTGGTGGTAGCTGCCGGTGACCACGATCCGGTTCGGCACCTCGGCGTAGAAATCCTTGGGGATTTCCGTCTGTGGCTGGAACAGCTCTTCTTCCAGGCTCGACGCGACGCGGGTCTGCGAGATGTCGTTGAGCAGATTCTCGACCTCGGTCTTGCTCGGCAGCTGGCGCAGCATGGCGCCGAAATCGCGCTCCATGGTTTCCAGCTGCGCCTTGTAGGCATCGAGCGCGGCGACCTTCTGCTGCTTCTTCTCGAATTCGGCGCGCAGGGTCTGTTCGGTCTGCTCCTCGACGCCGAGCGTTTCGTACTCGGGCTTCAGGAACATCCAGACCCCGAAGCCGACCAGCACGATGAACGCCAGTACTGCGGCGCCGATATGCGCCCAGCGCGGCCAGGCGCCGGGATTCTTCAGGTCCAGCGCCTGCAGTTCGGCGAATGCTTCCTGAACGGTCATGGCTTCACCTCGGTGCGACCGGTGACGCCGCTCGCGGCTGCATCATCCGCCGAAGCCTTGGTCAGATTGGTGACCTGCAGGGTGAAGTCACTGTTGCGCTGGCGGTTCTTCTCGCCGGTCTTGATCACCACCAGCTTCGGGTCCTTGAACCAGGGGCTGGAATCGAGGTTCTTCAGATACGCCGAGATGCGGCCGGACGATTCCGCAACGCCTTCGATGGTGACGTTCTGGCCGCTCTGCTTGATCGAGTTCAGATAGATGCCGTCGGGAAGCGTGTTGACGATCTCGTCGAAGAAATGGACGGTGGCCGAACGGCTTTCCTGCAGCTGCTGGATCACGTTCATCCGCGACACCAGGTTGGCCTTGACCTTCTCCAGCTCCTCGATTTCCTTGATCTGCTTGTCGAGATCCTTGATCTGGGCAGTCAGGTACTGGTTACGGTTCTGCTGGTGCTCGACCGCGCCGGTGATCGTCACATAGCCGAGCCCGAGCAACGCCACCGCGGCGCCGACTCCGAGCCCGACCATGGTCAGGAATTCCTGGCGCCGTCGCGCGCGCCGGGCGGCGCGCCAATCGAGCAGATTGATCCGGGTTGTCATCTAGCTCTCTTGATCGAAGGCACGCAGCGCCAAACCCGCGGCGATCAGCATCGACGCCTGGTCCTGACCGAGCTGCGCCGGCTTGGCGCGGGAATCGACATTCATCTTCGCGAACGGCTGGGCGATCACGCAGGGAATCTGCAGACGCTTCTGGATCGCCACCTCGACGCCCGGAATATGGGCGCAGCCGCCGGCCAGGATCAGCTGGTCGATGACGTTGTGGCGCGATGCGGCAGCGAAGAAGAACTGCAGCGCGCGATCGATCTGCTGGGCCATGTCGGCAATGAAATGGCTGAGCACTTCGTCGCCGTAATTGGCCGGCAGATTGCCGAGGCGCTTGGCCTTGCCGGCTTCCTCGTAGCTCAGACCGTAGAACCGCATGATGTCCTCGGTCAGCTGCCGACCGCCGAAAGATTGATCGCGGGTGTAGACGGTCTGCAGGTCGTGGAGCACCAGCAGCGAGGTCGTCGAGGCGCCGACATCGACGATGGCAACCGTCTTGCCGACGCCGAGCGCCGGCATCTGATGGGTGAGCAGTTCGCAGGAATTCTCGAGCGCGTAGGCCTCGATGTCGACGATCAGCGGCGTCAGGCCGGCGATCTCGAGTGCGGCAATCCGCGATTCGACCTGTTCCTTGCGACAGGCGGCGAGCAGCACGTCGACGCTTTCCTTGTCATGGGCCGTGGGGCCGAGCACCTGGAAATCGAGATTCACTTCGTCGATCGGATACGGAATGTACTGATCGGCCTCGGCCTTGATCTGCTCTTCCATGTCGTTGTCCTTCAGGGACGCAGGCATGGAAATGACCTTGCTGATCACCGAAGAGCCAGCAACCGCGACGGCACATTGACGGTTGCGGGTGCCGGCGCGGTTCATCGCTTTCAGGATCACTTCGCCGACGGCGCGCGGATCGGCAATCTGGCGGTCGACGACGCAGTTCGGCGGCAGCAGTTCGATGGCGAAGGATTCGACGCTGTAACGCTCGCCGCGACGGCTCAACTCCAGCAGCTTGACCGCGCTGGATGAAATATCCAGACCGATCAGCTCCCGGCTCCGCCTTCCGAACAGCGATTGTTTGATCGACATTTGTCCCGAGCGCCCCTGTTTACAAATCCCCGCGAAGCCCTATGCGGTCGCACTCGCGAACTACGGTGGCCGGTCTTTGGTGACGGCTCCCCGAGCAGGACTTAATATAGTTCATGTTGTTTACGCCGCAGCAACAACTTACTTGCCTAAGTGCCTGATGGGAGTTCCAAAGCAGGCGATGAAAGGTGAACCGTCGAGACCCGTTGCGGGTGGCCGGAAAAGTATCCCGAAAGCTCACCATCGAGCTTGCAGTTTCCGGTCCATCGCCTAGCGTTCATCAGGCTATTGCCAAGGCCATTTCCCAGGCCAATCCCCAGGATTGAAATTCGTGATCGAAACCCGTGTCTCCTGATCGCCGCCGCCTTGTCGGCCGCATCGCCCTGATCGGCCTGCTGGTGCTGACCGTCGCTGCCGTCGGCGGCTTTCTGATGCTGCGTGCCTGGGTGATGCCGCAACTGCCCTCGGTGGCCAGCCTCCACGAGATCCGTCTCGGCGTACCCCTCAGGGTTTATACGCGGGACGGAAAACTGATCGGCGAGTTCGGCGCCGAACGGCGTGAACCGCTGACCTATGCGCAACTTCCGAAGCCGCTGGTGCAGGCTTTCCTGGCCGCCGAGGATGATCGCTTCTTCGAGCATTCGGGTGTCGATGTCGCCGGTCTCGCGCGCGCCGCTGTGGTGCTGGCCACCACCGGTCAGAAACGCCAAGGCGGTTCGACGATCACCATGCAGCTGGCGCGCAACGTCTATCTGACCAACGAGCGCAGCTTCACCCGCAAGATCAAGGAAATCTTCCTGGCCCGGAAGATCGAGACTGAGCTGAGCAAGGAGCAGATTCTCGAGCTGTATCTGAACCGCATCTTCCTCGGCAATCGCGCCTATGGCGTCGGTGCCGCGGCTTCGGTCTACTTTGGTCGCGAGGTCAGCAAGCTCACGGTCGGCGAGATGGCACTGATCGCCGGCCTGCCGAAAGCGCCCTCACGCGACAACCCGCTGAACAATGCCGACCGCGCCAAGAATCGCCGCGACTACGTGCTGCGCCGCATGCACGATCTCGGCTACATCGACGACAGCGCCTGGAAGACCGCCACCGCCGAACCGATCACCGCGTTCGAGCACCCGGCGCTGGTCGAAGTGGAAGCCAGCTATGTCGCCGAGATGGTCCGCGCCGAGCTGTACGCCAAGCACGGCGAAGCGACCTATACCGATGGCTTCGTGGTGACCACGACGCTCGACTCGACGCGGCAGCTCGCCGCCAACGCCGCGCTCCGAGGCGGCCTGCTGGCCTACGAAGAACGCCACGGCTTCAACGGCGCCGAAGCGAAGCTGCCGCCGGCACTGCTGGCAACCCTGAACGCCAAGCCCTCATCACCGGAAGTGCTGGTGCAGCTGGCGGCGCGGCCGCCAGTGGCCGGCCTGCAGCCGGCCGTGGTGCTCAGCCTGACGCCGGATCTGCTGCGCATGGTCACCGACAACGGCATCGTCGAACTGCCGAAGACCGCGTTCGCCTGGGCCGGCTTCAACGACAAGCGGACGCTTGCCGCCGGCGACATCGTGCGCATCGCCAAGGTCGGGGCGAATCTGCGCTTGACCCAGATCCCCGAAGTGCAGGGCGCTTTTGTCGCGCTTGATCCGCGCGACGGCGGCGTGCAATCGCTGGTCGGCGGCTACGATTTCTTCCTCGGCAACTTCAACCGCGTGACCCAGGCGCGGCGCCAGGTCGGCAGCGGTTTCAAGCCGTTCCTGTACACGGCGGCGTTATCGAAAGGCTACACGCCGGCCTCGATCTTCCTCGACGCGCCGGTGGTGTTCACCTCCAGCGTCAACCCGGACGACGACTGGCGGCCGGGCAACTACGAAGGCAAGTTCCGCGGCCCGATGCGGCTGCGCGATGCGCTGGCGCTGTCGCGCAATCTGGTGTCGGTGAGAGTCGCGCAGGCCGTCGGCATCGAATACACGCGCGAGTTCGCCTCGCGCTTCGGCTTCGACAAATCCCGTCTGCCGGCCGATCTGACCGTCGCCCTCGGCAGCGCCTCGATGACGCCGATGGAGCAGGCCCGCGCCTATGCGGTGTTCGCCAACGGCGGCTTCCTGATCGATCCCTACTTCATCGCGTCGATCACCGACGGCACCGGCCGCGAGGTCTTCCACGCCCGGCCGAAGCTGGCCTGCCCGGTCTGCGATGCGCCGCCGCCGGAACCCGCGCTCGATCCGGTCACCGGTCAGCCAGTCGCCATTCCAGAACCGCTGACGGTGCAGGCGGCCGAGCCGCCGGTGGCGCCGGAAGATCGTGCGCCGCGCGTGCTGGCGTCGACGCTCGACTATCTGATCAGCAGCATGCTGCATGACGTGGTCACACGCGGCACCGCGTCCCAGGTGCGCAGCCTCGGCCGCGACGATCTGGCCGGCAAGACGGCGACCTCGAACGATGAGACCGATGCCTGGTTCAACGGCTTTTCGACGACCTTGGTCGCCGTCGCCTGGGTCGGTTTCGACCAGCCGAAGCCGCTCGGCCGTGGCGAAGTCGGTGGCCGTGCCGCGGTACCGATGTGGATGGATTACATGAAGACCGCGCTGAAAGGCGTGCCGCAGCAGAAGCAGCCGAGGCCGCCGGGCCTGACCGATATCGCGATCAATCCGGCCACCGGCAAGCTGGTGGCTGGCGGCACACCGGGCTCGCTGTCCGAGGTCGTTCAGAGCGATCACCTGCCGCCACCGGATGACGGCATCAGCCCTTACGGCAATCCGGACAACGCCGCCGCCGACATTTTCTGATGAGCCGGCGCAGCACTCCGAGCAGCGGCCACGGCAGCGATCCGAGCCGTGAAGTGATCGCCGAAGCGGCGCGGATCATCTGCGAGGAAGACGTACTCGACTACCGCAGCGCCAAGCTGAAGGCGCTGCAGCGGCTCGGGCAGAAATCTGGACCGGGCAGCCGTGGCGCGCTGCCGGACAACGCCAGCATCCAGGCCGCGGTGATCGAGTATCAGCGGATCTTCGGCGGCAGCGATTACGCCGGCCATCTGATCGCGATGCGCCGCGCCGCCGTGCAGGCGATGAAGCTGTTGCAACCAGGCTTCTCGCCGCGGCTGGTCGGCGCGGTGGTCAGCGGTGCAATCACCTATGCGCATCGCGTGCAGATCCACGGCTTCGCCGATCGCCCGGAGACGCTGGATTTCTTTCTGCAGGATCGCGGCATTCCGTTCGAGCAGGACGAGCGCGACTACCGCTATCCGGACGGCACCGAAGTACCGGTGCCGCTGGCCCGTTTCGAAGCCGGCGAGATCGGCATCGACATCGCGATGTTCGGGCTCGACGATCTGCGCCGCACGCCGCTGTCGCCCAGCGATGGCCTGCCGATGAAGCGCCTGAACCTGGCTGATGCAGAAGCACTGGCGGCGGTCGGCGTCGACGCGATACTCGGCAGTCAGATGCTTGGCTAGAAACTATCGGCTAGCGAGAAGCGAGACAACGAAAAAGGCCAGCTCGAAAGCTGGCCTTTTTTCTGCTGCATCAGACGATCAGCGCGTCGAGATCGCCTGATACTCGCGCACCGGCGCGCCGGTGTAGACCTGACGCGGACGGGCGATCTTCAGCCCGGCCGGATCGGCATTCATCTCGTTCCAATGCGCCACCCAACCGACGGTGCGGGCAATCGCGAACATCGGCGTGAACATGTTCACCGGGATGCCGAGCGCCTTGTAGATGATGCCCGAGTAGAAATCGACGTTCGGGTACAGCTTGCGCGACTTGAAGTAGTCGTCGTTCAGCGCGATCTCTTCCAGCTTCATCGCCAGTTCGAGCTGCGGATCGTTGATCTTCAGTTCCTTGAGCACCTTGTGGCACTGCTCGCGGATGATCGTCGCGCGCGGATCGAAGTTCTTGTACACGCGATGGCCGAAGCCCATCAGGCGGACGCCGGAATTCTTGTCCTTGACCTTGTCCATGAACGGCTGGACGTTCTTCACGTCGCCGATCTCCTCGAGCATCTTCAGCACGGCTTCGTTGGCGCCGCCGTGCGCCGGGCCCCAGAGCGCCGCGATGCCGGACGAGATCGCGGCGTACGGATTGGTGCCGGTCGAACCGGCCATGCGCACGGTGCTGGTCGAGGCGTTCTGCTCGTGATCGGCGTGCAGGATGAACAGCACGTCCAGCGCCTTGGCGGCGACCGGATTGATCTCGTAATCCTCGGCCGGCACCGCGAACATCATGTGCAGCAGGTTCGAGCAGTAATCGAGCGAGTTCTTCGGGTACATGAACGGCTGGCCGAAGTACTTCTTGTACGCGGCGGCCGCGATCGTCGGGATCTTCGCGATCATCCGGTGGGCAAAGATCTCGCGGTGCTTCGGATCCTTGTTGTTGGTGGTGTCGTGATAGAACGCCGACAGCGAACCGACGATGCCGGTGAGCATTGCCATCGGGTGCGCGTCGTAGTTGAAGCCCTTGTAGAAGCTCAGCAGCGACTCGTTGATCATCGTGTGGCGACGGATCGATGCGTCGAACTCGTCGAGCTCGGTCTTGTTCGGCAGCTCGCCGTGCAGGATCAGGTAGGCGACTTCGATGAACGAGGAGTGATTCGCCAGCTGGTCGACCGGATAGCCGCGATACAGCAGCACGCCCTGGTCGCCATCGATGTATGTGATCGCGCTCTTGCACGAGCAGGTCGACGTGAAGCCGGGATCGTAGGTGAACAGATCCATCTTGTCGTAGACCTTGCCGACATCGGCGCCAGCCGGCCCCAGCGTGCCTTTCACCAGCGGCAGATCGACCTTCTCGCCGGTTTCGTTGTTCAGCAGGCTGTAGCTCGTCGTCATCGCATCTTCTCCGTCGGACTGTTGGGACGGCATTCCGTCCCGCAAGAAATGTGCAGTGCCGCAATCAATCCGCACAAAAACCCTGCGCACACCGTGTGGGGCGGCATTAGGTTCTTGGGGGATCTCCCGGCGAGTCCGGCAAGCATAACGATTTTCGTCGCCCTTCGGCCATAGCCTGCCCTGATCAAAACAGGGGATTCCCGCAGTTTCCTCTGCTGAAGCAGAGCTCGACCCCTTCCGATGCCGGAAGCGGACATAAAAAAGCCGCCCGGAGGCGGCTTTTCGAAGCGACGGCTGACGACAGCTCAGGAAGCGTAGCGCTTGCGGAACTTGTCGATACGGCCGCCGATGTCGGCAACCTTCTGCTTGCCCGTGTAGAACGGGTGCGAAGCGCTGGACACGTCCAGGTTCAGCAGCGGATAGGTCTTGCCGTCGATCACGATCGTTTCACGCGGCTTCAGCGTGGTACGGATGATGAAGGTCTTGTCGGCGGAGTTGTCCTTGAAGGCAACTTCGGAATATTCGGGATGGATGTCGGGCTTCATGGCGTCCTCGGAGGTTGGTGCCTACCGGACAGCGGAGGGCGAAAGGACGCGGAGTCTAATGAACTGGCCGGATCGAGGCAAGTCCCTTGTCCGTACAGCGGCCTCAGTCGCTCTCGGCTTCGACGTCGACCGTGTGCTCGTCCAGATCGTCCGACACCCAGACCCGCACCGTCATTGGCCGGCAGCAGACGCTGCAGTCCTCGCTGTAGGTCTGCGAGCCGGCGCTGAGATCGATGGTCAGCGGAATGATTTCCCAGCAGGCCGGACAGGTGACCTTGGTTTCTTCGAGGATGCCGTCGTCTTCGGCGTCATCGACCGCTTCGACGACTTCCTTGACGCTGATCGTGTACTCCTCGTCCTCGTCGACCAGCAGCCGCACGGTCATCGGCGAGTCGCAGACACAGCATTCCTCGACCCAGGTTTTCGAGCCCTTGTCCGGATCGACCGTCAGCGGGATCGATTCGTGGCAGGCCGGACAGATGACTTCGGCTTCTTCGCGCATGGTCGGTAGTGCGGAGTTAGAGGCAGGATCAGAGAAACTCGCTGATTAGTGTATTCAGATGCGCGCGGCCGAGGGCAGTCGGAAGGATGACCGCGTCATCCTGCTCGAGCAAACCTCGTGCCGCCAGCTTCGCCAGTCTGGGTCCGATTTCGGACCGTGCAAGCCCGGTCCGCGCCTCGAACAGCGCCGGACTGAAGCCTTCGTTCAGGCGCAGCGCATTCATCGCGAACTCGAACGGCAGCTCCGGTGCGCCGACTTGCCGCTGTTCCTGCAGCGCCCCTGCCTGACCGGCAGCCGCCTGATAGGTCTTCGGCAGCTTGTGCCGCGCGCGGCGCTCGATGCGATCGGCGAACGTGCGCTTGCCGTGGGCACCGGCGCCGATGCCGAGATAGTCGCCGAACTGCCAGTAATTGCGATTGTGCCGGCTCTGTCGCCCGACCTGCGCGTAGGCCGAAACCTCGTATTGCGCGTACCCGTGCTCGGCGAGCAGCGCCTGCCCGGCCAGCTGCATCGCCCAGGCCGCATCGTCGTCCGGCAGTTTCGGTGGCCGGGCCGCGAATTCGGTGTTCGGCTCCAGGGTCAGCTGGTAGTAGCTCAGATGTTCGGGGCCGAGCGCGATCGCCTCGCGCAGATCGGCCGCCGCTTCGGCCTCGGTCTGCTCGGGCAGCGCGAACATCAGGTCGAGATTCAGATTGTCGAAGCCAGCCGCGCGGGCGATGCGCACGGCGCTCACCGCATCGTCATGACCGTGAATGCGGCCGAGCCGCTTGAGCATCGCGTCGTTCAGGCTCTGCACGCCGATCGACAAGCGATTGACCCCCGCTGTTCGGTAATCACGGAAATAGCCGGCATCGACGGTGCCCGGATTGGCTTCCAGCGTGATTTCGATGTCCGGCGCGAAGCTGAGTCGCTTGGCAAACGCTTCAAGTACTGAAGCGATCGCCCGCCCCGAGAACAGGCTTGGCGTGCCACCACCCATGAAGATCGACTGGATCGGCCTTGATTCCGGCTGCAGCAGCTCGAAATCGAGATCGCGGATCAGCGCCGCGATGTAGGCATCTTCCGGCACTGCGCCGCGCAGGCCGTGCGAATTGAAATCGCAGTACGGGCACTTGGCCACGCACCACGGAAAGTGCAGGTACAGCGACAGCGGAATCGCTGCCGCATCGACGCCAGTCACGGCCGCAGTTGCGCCAGCAGCGCCGCGAACGCCCGGGCGCGATGACTGCGCGTGTTCTTGTCGGCTGCGCTCAACTCGGCGGCGGACTGGCCGGATTCGAGATCGAGAAACAGCGGGTCGTAGCCAAATCCGTTGGCACCACGCGGCTCGCGCAGGATGCGGCCCGGCCAGGCACCGAAGGCGATCAGCGGCACTGGATCGTCGGCATGGCGCAGCAGCGCCAGCACCGAGACGAAGCGGGCGGCGCGCTGCTCGTCAGGCGTTTCGGCCAGGGCGGCGAGCAGCTTGGCGTTGTTGGCGGCATCGTCGCCCTGGGTACCCGCATAGCGAGCCGAGTACACACCCGGCGCGCCGCCAAGCGCGCCGACTTCAAGGCCGGAGTCATCGGCAATCGCCGGCAGGCCGGACACCTTTGTCGCGTGGCGCGCCTTGATCAGCGCGTTCTCGACAAATGTCGGCGCGGTTTCTTCCGGCTCGACATCGCTGAACTCGGAAACCAGCTTCAGCTGATAGCCGAGCGGCGCGAGCAGGCTTTCCAGCTCGATCAGCTTCTTGCGGTTGCGGCTGGCGAGGACGAGCGCGCCCATGATTCAGCCCGGCGCGATCAGCGCGCCGGCAGCGCCTGCTGCTGGATCGCGCACAACTCGGCGATGCCCTTCTGGGCGAGGCCGAGCAGGGCGTCGAGTTCGCTGCGCTGGAAGGCGTGGCCTTCGGCGGTGCCCTGTACTTCGATGAAGCCGCCAGCGGCGTTCATGACCACGTTCATGTCGGTCTCGCAGTTCGAGTCCTCGGGGTAGTCGAGGTCGAGCACCGGCGTGCCGTTGTAGATGCCGACCGATACCGCGGCGACCTGGCCGTGCAGCGGATCGCGCTTGATCTTGCCGATCTTGCGCAGATGGGCGATCGCATCGGCGAGCGCGACATAGCCGCCGGTGATGCTGGCGGTGCGGGTGCCGCCGTCGGCCTGCAGCACGTCGCAATCGATGGTGATGGTCAGGCCGGCCATGGCGTCGAGATCGAGCACCGAGCGCAGGGAACGGCCGATCAGGCGCTGGATTTCCTGGGTGCGGCCGCTCTGCTTGCCCTGCGCCGCTTCGCGCTTGGAGCGCGTGTGCGTGGAGCGCGGCAGCATGCCGTATTCGGCGGTCAGCCAGCCGCCGTCCTTCTTCCACGAGGGGCCCCGTTCCTCGACGCTCGCCGTGCACAGCACCTGGGTATCGCCGAACGCGACCAGCACCGAACCTTCGGCATGGCGCGTGAACTGACGCTGGATCGTGACGGGACGAAGCTGGTCAGGCGCGCGGTTTGAAGGACGGGTCACTGGGGTCTGCGGCAGGGGAGCGGGCGCGGAGTATACCGCCGCCCATGCGAGGCCAAGCCCGTGCCCAAGGCAGACGCCAGACCAGCAGCACGGCGAGGATGGCGGCGTACAGCAGCGGTTCCGACAGGTCTTTCTTGACCAGCCAGAGGTAGTGCAGCACGCCGAGGATCGCCGCCGGATAGACCAGCCGATGAAGCATTTTCCAGCGCCGTTTCAGGCGCCGCTGCCAGCCATCGGTCGAGGTGATCGCCAGCGGCAGCAGGAACAGCCAGGCGGTGAAACCGACGGTGATGTACAGGCGCTTGACCAGATCCTCGCCGAGCTTCGCCAGTGCCTGAGCCGGCGCCAGAATGTTGAGATCGAAGACGATGTAGACGGCGAAATGCAGGCAGATGTAGGCGTAGGCCCACAAGCCGACGGTCCGCCGCAGTTTCAGCGGCCAGACCCAGCCGGTGAGGCTGCGCAGCGGCGTCATCGCCAGACTCAGCAGCAGGAAGCGCAGCGACCAGTCACCGAGCGCGTGCTCGAGGAACTCGATCGGATTGGCGCCGAGCCGGCCATTCAGCAGCCGCTCGACGAGCATCACCAGCGGCGTCAGCGCCAGCAGCCAGATCAGCGCTCGCGCCAGCCGCAGCCGGGTCACCGGACCGATGCTCATCAATAGTTCTTGCGCAGGTCCATGCCGGCGTACAGCGAAGCCACTTCCGGATAGCCGTTGAACGGCAGGGTCGAGCGCCGGAACAGTTCGCCGAGGCGGCGTTCGCTGGCCTGACTCCAGCGCGGATGATCGACCGCCGGATTGACGTTCGCGTAAAAACCATATTCGTCAGGGCCGAGTTGATTCCAGGTGGTTTCCGGCTGGGTTTCGGTGAAGCGGATCCTGACGATCGACTTCACCCCCTTGAAGCCGTACTTCCAAGGGGTGATCAACCGCAGCGGCGCACCGTTCTGGTTCGGCAGCACCCGGCCGTAGAGCCCGACCACCATGAACGCCAGCGGGTGCATGGCTTCGTCGATACGCAGGGCTTCGCGGTACGGATACTCCAGCACGCGGCGCTTGATCATCGGCATCTGCACCGGATCGGCAAGCGTGAAGAACTGCACGAACTTGGCTTTGGAGTTCGGCTTGAAGCGCTTGATCAGATCAGCCAGCGAAAAGCCGATCCAGGGCACGACGACGCTCCAGGCTTCGACGCAACGCATCCGGTAGACGCGTTCTTCAAGCTGCTGCGGCTTGATCAGATCATCGATGCCGAGCACGCCGGGGGCATCGCATTCGCCTTCGACGGTGACCGTCCACGGCCGGATTTTCAGGGTGCTCGCGTAGCTTGCCGGATCGGATTTGTCGGTGCCGAACTCGTAATAGTTGTTGTACTGGGTGATGTCTTCGTAGCTGCAGAGCTTTTCGCCGCCGGCCATCTCCGTTTTCTTGCTGACCTCGAGCGTCGCCAGGCCGGATTTGGCGGCGCCATCGGCAGCGGCGGCCTCGGCCTTTGGTGTTTCCTTGGCATCGCTGCAGGCGGACAAGGCCAGCCCGACCGTCGCAAGTCCCATCTTGGCGAGAAAGTGACGGCGATCCTGAAATACCGGCTCGGGCGTGATCTCGCTGGAAGCGATCGGAAACTCGGGGGCTACGCGAATCAGCATGGCGGTGGCTCGGGTCAGGCAGTGATGACGGTCTGACCGCAGCTTAACCAGCCGGTTTCGCCGTAACATGGTTCAGGTACGCGAAGACATGAAAGACGGACGCTTGAACACGCAAGACAACGAAGCGCTGCAGGAACTGGTCGATACCTTCGACATGCTCGGCGATTGGGAGGAGCGCTATCGCTACCTGATCGAACTCGGCCGCAAGTTGCCGGAGATGCCGGACGCCGAGCACAGCGAGATCAACAAGGTGCGCGGCTGCATGAGCCAGGTGTGGCTGGCCGGCGAAGTCGGGGACGATTCCCGCCTGCATCTGCGCGGTGATTCCGACGCCCACATCGTCAAGGGCCTGATCGCGCTGATCCTGGCGCTGACCGATGGCCGCACCGCGCAACAGGTACTCGATACCGACATCAAGGCCGCGTTCACGCAGCTGGGCCTGGAAAGCCATCTGTCGATGAACCGCCGCAATGGCTTCTACGCGATGGTCGAGCGCATCAAGGCGATGGCGGCCGAAGCGGCGAGGTAGGGCGGGCCGCGCCCCCTGTTCCTTGATGCGCTGACGGCGCCGGCAGGCAAGGCCCGCCCTGCGGAATCACCGGCGACACAAGGCGCTCACGGATCGGCGGGTAGAATCGACGGGACTACCGGAGTAACCCCATGTCGATCTTTGCGCTGGCGCTGCTCGCATTCGCCCTTGTCACGCTGTTCAAGGCCGTGGTCACGGTGCCGCAAGGCACGGAATACACGATCGAACGCTTCGGCAAGTACCGCGCAACGTTCACGCCCGGCCTGCAGTGGCTGGTGCCCTTCGTCGATCGCATCGGCCGCAGGCTGTCGATGATGGAGCAGGTTCTCGACGTGCCGTCGCAGGAAGTGATCACCAAGGACAACGCCATGGTCGGCGTTGATGGCGTGGTGTTCTATCAGGTGCTCGACGCCGCCCGCGCTGCCTACGAAGTGCAGAACCTGCAGTACGCGATCCTCAACCTGACCCAGACCAATCTGCGCACGGTGATGGGCTCGATGGATCTCGACGAGCTGCTCAGCCAGCGCGATCACATCAACACGCGGCTGCTGGCGGTGGTCGATCAGGCGACCTCGCCCTGGGGCATCAAGGTCACCCGCATCGAGATCAAGGACATCCGGCCGCCGATGGATCTGGTCGAAAGCATGGGCCGGCAGATGAAGGCCGAGCGCGACAAGCGCGCCTCGATCCTCGAAGCCGAAGGCATGAAGCAGAGCGCGATCCTCAAGGCCCAGGGCGCGCAGCAGGCGCAGATCCTGTCCGCCGAAGGCATGAAGCAACAGGCGATCCTCGACGCCGAAGGCCGCAAGGAAGCCGCGTTCCGCGATGCCGAAGCCCGCGAGCGCCAGGCCGAAGCCGAAGCCAATGCAACCGCGCGCGTCTCCGCCGCCATCGCCCAGGGCGACGTGCAGGCGATCAACTACTTCGTCGCCACCAAGTACATCGAAGCCCTGAAGGACATCGCCACCAGCCCGAACCAGAAGCTGGTGTTCATGCCGCTGGAAGCCGCCAGCGTGATCGGCGCGATCGGCGGCATTGCCGATCTCGCGAAAGCAGCGTCGTCGCAAGCCACCACCAAGTACTGAGTCGCCTCGAACGGGAGCAAGACTCATGGACGCAATCCTCAGCGACGGCTTCGTGTTCTGGCACTGGTGGGTGCTCGGCTTCCTGCTGCTGGTCGCCGAAATCCTGACGCCGGGCACCTTCTTCATGTGGATCGGCTTCGCCGCCTTCGTCACCGGCCTGGCCGCCTGGTTGATCCCGGGCCTGAGCTGGGCCGGCGAGATCGTGATGTTCGCGGTGCTGTCGCTGGCGGCGGTGGTGTTGTGGCTGAAGTACCGGCCGCTGACCCGCAACGATGCCGAAGACAACGGCCTGAACCAGCGCGGCCGGCACACCATCGGCCGCGAGCTGACCCTGGTGTCGGACATCGAGAACGGCATCGGCCAGGCGCGGCTCGATGATTCCGTCTGGCGCGTATCCGGCCCGGCACTGAAGGCCGGAAGCCTGGTCAAAGTGATCGGCGCCGATGGCGCGACCCTGAAAGTTGAAGCACTACACGTGGAGCCTCGTCATTCCTGAACTTCAACCCCATTCGCCGGAACCGGATGCCGACGCCGATATCGCGCCCGCCGGCGAGCAGCGCGCCATCGCTGCGATCCGCGAAGCGACCCACAATCTCTATAGCTTCGGCGAGGAACTGGTCCACAGCCTGACCCACGGCCTCGGCGCGCTGCTGGCGATCGTCGGCCTGTGCGTGCTGGTGGCGCGCTCGGTGCTCTACGGCGGCACCCGGGAACTGGTGGCCAGCAGCATCTTCGGCGCCGCGCTGATCCTGATGTACGCGGCCTCGACCTTGTTCCACAGCATTCCGATGCCACGGCCGAAGCACATCTTCCGGGTGCTCGACCACTGCCTGATCTATGTACTGATCGCCGGCACCTACACGCCGTACACCCTGCTGGCGCTGCGCGACAGCCCCTGGGGCATCGGCCTGTTCATTTTCGTCTGGGGCCTGGCCACGGTCGGCATCGTCTTCAAGATCTTCACCACCGGCCGCTTCGAATGGCTGTCGCTGGCGGTCTATCTGCTGATGGGCTGGTGCGGCGTGGTCGCCGGCAAATCGATGATCGCGGCGATTCCCGATGGCGGCCTGTGGCTGCTGCTGGCCGGTGGCCTGTCGTACAGCTTCGGCACCATCTTCTATGCCTCGACCCGCCTGCGTTATCACCATGCGATCTGGCATCTGTTCGTGCTTGCCGGCAGCATCTTTCATTACTTCAGCGTGCTGTTCTACGTCCTTCCAGGACCCAGCAATCCGGTGACGCCATGAGCAAGAAACCGATCGTCGACGACAGCCCTTATCTGGTGCCGGATGACGGCAGCTTCCGCGTCGACAAGGCGCGCACCGCGCCGCCGAAGAGTGCAGCGGACGACGACGTGCAGAAGGACCGGCTACGCGACGAGATCGCCAAGCTCGACGATCTGCAGAAGATCCTGTTCGCTCACGATCATCACTCCGTGTTGCTGGTGTTCCAGGCGATGGACGCCGCCGGCAAGGATTCGACGATTCGCGCCGTGCTGTCCGGCGTCAATCCGGCCGGCTGCCAGGTGCATGCCTTCAAGCGCCCGAGCAGCGAGGAGCTGGATCACGACTTCCTATGGCGCACCGCCTGCCGCCTGCCCGAGCGCGGCCGCATCGGTGTGTTCAATCGCAGCTACTACGAAGAAGTGCTGGCGGTGAAGGTGCATCCGCAGTTCCTCGACGCGCAGGGCTTGAGCACCGGCAAGCATCCGAAGAAATTCTGGAAGCAGCGCTACGCTTCGATCCGCGATCACGAGCGTCATCTGGCCCGCAACGGCACGGTGATCCTCAAGTTCTGGCTCAACGTCTCCAAGGAAGAACAGCGCCAGCGCTTCCTCGCCCGCCTGAACGAACCGGAGAAGAACTGGAAGTTCGAAGCCGCCGACGTGGCCGAGCGCGAACACTGGGATGACTACATGCAGGCCTACGAAGACGCACTCAACGAAACCTCACGCCCCTGGGCGCCGTGGTACGCGATTCCCGCGGACTCGAAGCCGTACATGCGTGCAGCCGTTGCCGACATCATCGTTCGCACGCTGGAAAGCATGAACCTGCAATACCCGGTTTCGAGCGATGAACAGCTGGCGCAATTCGCGGAACTGCGGAAACGGCTCGAGGACGAGTTCACCTAAGGCCTAGCTTGCAGATGGAATCGACATTCCACTGCAGGCTTTCAAGTATCTGAAATCGCCGACGACTCAAGCCGCGTTGGGCGCGGTCGGCGTGGGCGAAGTGGCCGGCGTGTCGGCATCGGGCGGTGGCGGCGCCGATCCTTCCGGTGTCTGGCCTTTCATGATTTCGGCGCGCAGATGCGGCAGGTACAGAGGGAATTCACGCGCGATGAACGAGATCACGCCTTCGCGGACGCGGCAGCGCAGGTCGAAGTTTCGCCCCGAATCTGAAGAAGAAAGCAGCACGCGCAACTGCATCTGCGATTCGCTGGTATCGGTGACCTGCACGATGCCCACGCGGCCGTCCCAGTCCTTGTCCTGCTTGCACAGTCGCGTGACCTCGCTGCGGATCGGGTCCACCGGCAGACGGTAGTCGGCCCAGATCATCACGGTGCCGAGAATGTCCGAACTCTGGCGCGTCCAGTTCTGGAAGGGTTTCTCGATGAAGTACTGCAGCGGCACGATGAGCCGGCGCTGATCCCAGATCGCCACCACCACGTAGGTGCCGGTCGCTTCTTCCACTCGTCCCCATTCGCCTTCCAGCACCAGGACGTCGTCGATGCGGATCGGCTGCGTGAGCGCGAGTTGCAGACCGGCGAGCAGATTGCCGAGCGCCGGCTTGGCAGCAAGACCGATCGCAAGACCCGCGATGCCTGCCGAGGCGAGCAGGCTGGTCCCCACCTGACGCACGCTGGGGAAGGTCATCAGTGCAATCGATACGCCGAGAATCAGGATCACCACGTAGAGCGTGCGCGTGAGCACTCGTGCCTGCGTGAGCCGCGTGCGAGCGATCAGGTTGTCGGCGGCGTTGGCGTAGGGGTTGAGCTGAACGATGGCTTCGCCGGTCACGGCCACGCAGCGCAGCAGCAGCCAGGTCATCGCGCCGATCCACAGCACGCCGGTGGTATGCCGCAACGGGCCGATCAAAGGCAACTCGTCCGCAGCGGCCTGCCACACCAGCCCGAGCGCGGTAAATGCCGCCAGGGTCGTCACCGGCGTATTCGTGCGCCGGACGATCAAGCCCAGGATCGTGAGATGACTGGTGGCACGTGTTGCCGCCGCGCGCAGAAGGCGCATGACCAGCAGCACCACCAGCAGGGTTCCCGCAGCGGCAGTGCCGGTCAGCGCCCACGGCGGCGCCTCGTTACGCAGGTATTGAAGAAAATCTTGCACGACGAGAATCCTTTCCCAGGCGGGTTGCGCTCACCTGCAGCCTTGCAGAGAGCGTGCCTGGATGATGGATTCCCGGGAGCCAATGCTTTCGGATCGTGCTCGGGCATCAGCGCCCCGACCACGATCCGAGCACAAGGCTCAGCCTGCGGCGAAGTCGGTCGACAGTGCCAGCGCACGCCACTGGTTCAGTTCCTTCATCACGCTGGCGTTCTTGTTCTCGATGCGCGCCACCGTATCGCTGCCCAGCGGCAGACGCACCGGCGGATTCTTTGAGTTCACCAGCTGCATCATCGCCACCGCGAGCATTGCCGGATCGCCCGGCTGCTGGTGATTGTGGTCGGCCGCGAAGGCGCGCATCGCCCCGGCAGTGTCGTGATAGTCGCCGATGTTCTGCACAACCTTGACCAGCGAACTGTCGTCGAGAAAATCGGTACGGAAAAAACCGGGCTCGACCACGGTGACCTTGATGCCCAGCGGCGCCAGTTCGATCGCCAGGGATTCGCTGATGCCTTCGACCGCGAACTTGGTCGCGCAGTAAACGCCCCAGCCGGAGAACGCCGCCGAATAGCCACCGATCGACGACAGGTTGATCACGTGGCCGCTGCGCTGTTCGCGCATCTGAGGCAGCACCGCGCGGGTCACCGCCAGCAGGCCGAAGACATTGGTGGAGAACACCTTCTGCACTTCTTCGGCGCTGGCTTCCTCTACCGCGCCGAGCAGGCCGTAGCCAGCGTTGTTGACCAGCACGTCGATGCGGCCGAACTGCTTCAGGGCCTGCGCGACGGCCGCATGCACCTGATCGTCGCGGGTCACGTCGAGCGCGACCGGCAGCAGGCGCGGATGCTCGCCGAGGCGGGCGGTGACCGTCGCCGGGTTACGAGCCGTGGCGACTACCGCGTCGCCAGCGGCAAGGGCCTGCTCGGCGATCAGCGCGCCGAAACCGCGAGAGGCGCCGGTGATGAACCAGACGCGGGGCTGAGTGGTCGTCGCGGCCTTGGAATTGTCGTTGTTCATGGTGTTGCTCCTGGAGAGATTGCGAGGCCGGTTCGGGTGCCTTGCCGGGGTGCAAGCACGGTAGGCCTGAGGTACTGTTGAGACAATCAGTCCAGTTTTTGATGATCTACTGAGATATATTCAGTAATGAGCCGTCTTTCCCCGTCCGATCTGTCCGCCTTCCTGGCCGTTGCCCGCCATCGCAGCTTCCGCAAGGCGGCGGTGGAGCTGGGCGTGTCGCCGTCCGCGCTCAGCCATGCATTGAGAGTCATCGAAGAGCGCGTCGATCTGCGGCTCTTCAACCGCACCACGCGCAGCGTCGCCCTGACCGAGGCCGGCGAGCGTCTGTACGCCCGCGTGTTACCGGCCTTTCGCGACATCCAGGACGCACTCGAAGACCTCAACGCCCTGCGCGGCAAACCGGCCGGCACGCTGCGCATCAACGCCGGCCGTGCCGCCGTGCAGCTGGCGCTGCTGCCGGTGGCGACCAAGTTCCTGCAGGCTTATCCGGATGTACGCCTCGAAATCGTCGTCGACGATGGCCTGGTCGATATCGTCGGTGCCGGCTTCGACGCCGGCCTGCGTTTCGGCGAGACCCTGGCCGGCGACATGATCGCCCTGCCGATCGGCCCCCGGCAGCGCTCGGCGGTGGTCGCCACGCCGGAGCATTTCCAGCGCTACGGCATTCCGCAGACACCGCGCGATCTGGATGCCCATCCCTGCATCCGTCAGCGCTTCCTGAGCGGCGCGCTGTATCGCTGGGAATTCGAGCGCGGCGGCACCGAGCTGAGCATCGAGGTCGATGGCCGTCTGACGCTGACCGACTGGGACCTGGTGCTTGAAGCCGCACTCGCCGGCAATGGCCTGGCTTATCTGTTCGAAGCCCGCGTACTGCCGTGGATCGAGGAAGGCCGCCTGCAGCGCGTGCTCGCAGACTGGTGTCCCGACTATCCCGGCCTGTACCTGTACCACCCGAGCCGCCGCCAGCAGCCGGCAGCGCTGAAGGCGTTCATCGAGTTCGTCAAGGACGACAACGCGGAACGCGCCGGCTGAACGAGCGCACTTGTCGCCTCAGAGCGGCAGGTCGTGCACCTGGACGCCGCTGGCCGATTGCCGCGCCTTCAGCAGCATCGCATCGGCGACTTCTTCCGCCGTGATCGGCCGGTACTTGCGCAGCGGGCCCACGCACAGCGGCGACAGCAGCGGCGCCAGCTTCTGGCCGAACGCTTCGGCAGGACGGGATTCGCTGCGCGCACCCAGCAGCAGCGACGGCCGGAAGAACTGCGTGGATGCGAAGCCGACCGCCGCCACGTCCTGCTCCATGCGCGCCTTGAGCCGCGAGTAGAACGCCAGCGAGGTCGGGCTGACTCCGGCGGCGGACACGCCGAAGAAGCGCGTCACGCCACTCGCCTGCGCGGCGCGAGCCACGGCCAGCACCATCGTGTAGTCGACCCGCTCCAACCCGGCATTGCCGCCGGCGGCCTTGGTCGTGGTGCCGAGGCAGCAGAACAGATCGTCGGCGACCAGCGGATCGGCGAGGTCATCCAGGTTTTCGAGTGTGGATTGCACGAAGCGCAGCTTCGCGTGGCCGAGCGTCGGCGCGCGGCGTCCGAGCACGATTACCGTGGCGTATTCGGGTGCGGCCAGCAGCCGGTCGAGCAGTGCGGTACCGACCAGGCCGGTGGCACCAACGAGGAGAGCGATGCGAGCCATGGACGATCCGGTAGCCAGTCAATCAGAGGGACGAGTGTAAGCGAGCGGGTCAGGCGGCCCGAACAGTCGCGTTAAAGTGGCGGCCCTACTTCTGCATCCCTTCGTCGTTCACATGAGCATCTGGAAACAGCCCGTCACCATCGGCCAGGAATGGCCGATTCCCGCGAACAGCCTCGGCGGCCATCTCGGCCTGAAAGTCACCGAGATCGGCGTCGATTACCTGCGCGGCACGATGCCGGTCGACCATCGCACCGTGCAGCCGTTCGGTCGCCTGCACGGCGGAGCATCCTGCGTGCTGGCCGAAGAACTCGGCAGCATCGCCGCCTTCCTATGCATTCCTCCGGGCACCGGTGCGCCGGTGGGGCTGGACATCAACGCCAACCACATTCGCCCGCCCACGAGCGGCATCGTCATCGGCACCGCGCGGCCGCTGCATATCGGCCGCAGCACGCAGGTCTGGGAAATTCGCATCGTCGACGAGCAGGATCGGCTGGTCTGCATCTCGCGACTGACCGTTTCGGTGATCGCCATCGACAAGGCGAAGCCTGCCGGCTGACCGCTTTTCCGGGCAACCAGGGTTCGGGCGATCACGCCTTTGACGGCTTGACTGCGGGCTGAGGCTATCGGCAGATTGCGACTCTTCCGATGAGGGTCGTCCCATGCGTCTACCTGTCGCTGTCGGCCTGATTCTGAGCCTTGTCCTGCTGACGCCAATGGCGCAGGCCGCGGTACCCACCCTGAACTTCACCGCCGAGCCGACGACCATCGCGCTCGGCGCCTCGACGACGCTGCGCTGGACATCGACCGGCGCCACCGCCTGTACCGCCAGCGGCGCCTGGAGCGGCAGCCAGGCCACGAGCGGAACGCGCGTCAGCAAGCCGACCGCCGGCACCAAGACCTACACGCTGAGCTGCACCGGCAGCGGTGGCTCGGTGAGCAGCAGCGTCAGTGTCGTGGTCGTGCCGCCGGCACCCGAACTGACGCTGAGCGCCAGCCCGACGACGATCACGCTCGGCCAGTCGGCCACGCTGAGCTGGGTCAGCAAGAACGCCACGTCCTGCACCGCCAGCGATGCCTGGTCCGGCAGCAAGCCACTCAGCGGCAGCGAAGTGGTGACGCCCACCGTGGTCGGCATCTCTGGTTACGATCTGCGCTGCCGGGTCAGTGGTGGCGGGCGCGTCGATCGTACGGTGGCGATCACCGTCAATCCCGCGACCGCGCCGTACGGCCTGAGCAGCCGCCCGGTGCTGGCGCCGCTGGCCTTCCCATCGCAGAGCGTGCAGCAGGGCGAAGTGGCGATCACCAACGCCTTCCCGAACCTGCTGTTCCAGCTGCCTCTGTTCGTCACCGCACCACCGGCCGACACCGGCCGGTTGTTCGTCGCGACCCAGCCGGGCCTGATCCAGGTGTTCGCGAACGATCCGGCAACCACCGTGGTGAAAACCTTTCTGGACCTGCGGGGCAAGGTCAATCAAAGCGGCGGCGAACTGGGCCTGCTCGGTTTCGCCTTCGATCCGGACTACAGCAGCAACGGCTGGTTCTACATCAATTACAACCCGCTCGGCGGCGCGCTGCGCACCCGTATTTCCCGCTTCCGCGTCAGCGCCAATCGGGACGTTGCCGATCCGGCGAGCGAAACCGAGCTGCTCGAATTCGCCCAGCCGTTCGCCAACCACAACGGCGGCTGGCTCGGCTTCGGCCCGGACGGCAAGCTCTACATCGCCACCGGTGACGGCGGCGATGCCGGCGATCCGATGGCCAACGGCCAGAACCTGAACGTGTTGCTCGGCAAGACCCTGCGCCTGAACCGCGATGGCAGCATCCCGGCCGACAATCCCTTCGCCGGCCAAGCCGGACGGCGCGGCGAGATCTGGGCCTATGGCCTGCGCAATCCGTTCCGGATGAGTTTCGACCGCGCCACCGGCCGGCTCTGGGCCGCCGATGTCGGTCAGAACAATTACGAGGAGGTGGACGTCATCAGCCGCGGCGGCAACTACGGCTGGAGCGTTCGCGAAGGCCGGCACGGCTATCCGACTGCCGATGTTCCGAAGCCGGCCGGCAACAACTTCATCGATCCAGTCGCCGAGTACGACCACGCCACCGGTTGCAGCATCAGCGGCGGCTACGTCTATCGCGGCAGCGCGATTCCGGCGCTGATCGGCCAGTACCTGTTCTCGGATTTCTGCTCGTCGACACTGCTGTCGATTCCAGCCAGCGGCGAACCGGCCAAGCCGACGGCGCTGGCTCCGATTCCCGGCAATCCCAGCTCGTTCGGCGAAGACGCCAGCGGCGAGGTCTACATCACCTCCTACGACGGCCGCATCTACAAGCTGGTGCGCGGCACCGGCACGACGCCGGGTCCGACGTTTCCGCAGAAGCTGTCGCAGACCGGGCTGTTCAGCAATCTGACCAACTTGACGCCGAATCCCGGCCTGATCGAATACGGCGTCAAGGCCACGTTCTGGTCCGATGGCGCGACCAAGCGGCGCTGGCTGGCGCTGCCGAACAACGGCCTGATCGGCTTCACGGCGGATCGCGCCTGGACCTTCCCGGCCGACACGGTCACCGTCAAGCACTTCGAGATCCGCCTCGCCAACGGCCGCACGCGGCGACTGGAAACCCGGGTGTTCGTCCATCAGGCCGATGGCTGGGCCGGTTACACCTACAAGTGGAATGCTGCCGGCAGCGATGCCGATCTGCTCGCCAACGCCGAGTTCGAAACGCTCACCGTCGCCGGCGGTGCGACGCAGGTTTACGAGTACCCCAGCCGCAGCGCCTGCCTGAACTGCCACAACAGCGCCGCCGGCTTCGTGCTCGGCATCAAGACCCAGCAGATGAACCGCAGCCAGAAATTCCCCAGCGGGGTCACCGATAACCAGTTGCGCGCCTACAACCATGTCGGCCTGTTCGATCGCGACATCGGCAGCAGCAGCCAGTACCGCACGCTGGCCAATCCGGCCGATACCACCACCACGCTGAGCCGCCGCGCCCGCGCCTACCTCGATACCAACTGCGCCCAGTGCCACCAGCCCACTGGCCCGACGCCGGTCGACATGGACCTCCGCGCCACCACCGCAATGTCGGCAACTCGCACCTTGAACGTGCCGCCGAGCGGCACCTCGCTCGGCCTGCCGAACGCCCGCCGCATCGCCTCCGGCAGCAAGGAATCCAGCCTGATCTGGGAACGCATGCGCCGTCTCGACGACAACCGCATGCCGAACATCGCCAGCCATGTCGTCGATGCCGATGGTGTTGCGCTGATCGGCCAGTGGATCGACTCCGGAGCGCCCTGAGCGATGAGTAAAGCCCGCCACATCACCGAAGCCCGGCGCTTCACCGATCTGCCGAACATCGGCCCGGCGATGGCGGGCGACTTCGTGCAACTCGGCCTCAAGCAGCCGCAGGACTTGCGCGGCGCCGATCCGCTGCGGCTGTATCGCAAGCTCTGCAAGCTGACCGGCCAGCGCCAAGATCCCTGCGTGCTCGACACCTTCATCGCGGCGGTCGACTTCGCCAACGGCGCCGCCGCCAAGCCCTGGTGGGCCTACACCGCCGAGCGCAAGCGCCTGCATCCCGATCTCTGAACCCGAACAATGAACGACGCCATCTGGTCCCTGCATCCGCGACTGGCGGCCGACACCGTCCCGGTCGGCGATTTCGTCCTCTGCCGCCTGCTGCTGTCGAAAGACGCCCACTATCCCTGGCTGATCCTGGTGCCACGCCGTGCGGATATCCGCGAGATTCACGAACTCAGCGAGGCCGATCAGCAGCAATTGCTGTGCGAATCGATGCTGCTGTCGCGAGCGCTGATGACGGCGTTCGCGCCGACCAAGCTGAACATCGCCGCGCTCGGCAACATGGTTCCGCAACTGCACGTCCACCATATCGCCCGCTTTGAAACCGACGCCGCATGGCCGGCGCCGGTCTGGGGGCGGGTGCCGGCGATCGATTACGACGAGACCGCGCGTTCGGAACGAATCAGGACGCTGCGTGAACTGCTGGGCGAGACGCTGAATCCCGCCGACTGAACAGTCGTCGCCAGAACGGCGTTCACGCAATCCAGACATTTCGAGTTCAGTACGCCACAGTATGGAAAAGCGCAGCACCGCTGATACACTCGTGCACCAGCGCGCCGCAAGAGCGCGCCCCAGGGCGTAAAAAGGGGCTGCAAATGAACCGGAAATTGTCTGCTGCGGCCGTCCTGGCCGCGGTGCTGATGCTGTCCTTCGCCAGTGCTGCCACCAAGCCGGCGAAGCCTGAAGCTCCCTCGACAGTGACAACGCCGCCGGCGGCCGATACTTCTTACGGCATGACCCTGCGCTCGGTGTCGCTGGAAGATCTCGCCAAGCGCGATCTGCTGCCGCTCGGCACCTACAAGGGCACGCCGCAGCTCAATGAAAAGCGCGCCTGGTACGACGAAAATTTCTACGCGACCCTCGCCGCCCGCAAGGTCTGGCCCGATGGCGGCCAGCACTACACGCACGACTGGCAGGGGCCGATCAGCTGGAAGTTCGCGCCGATCCCGCAGGCCGCACCGCCGCCTTGCGGCGAGCCGCAGCCCACCGGTTACGACACCGAGTCCTGCCGCTATGTCGGCACCCTGTTCAAGGACGTCGAAGCCACCGAT
Source organism: Nevskia ramosa DSM 11499 (assembly GCF_000420645.1). Lineage (NCBI taxonomy): Bacteria > Pseudomonadati > Pseudomonadota > Gammaproteobacteria > Nevskiales > Nevskiaceae > Nevskia > Nevskia ramosa. The sequence goes on from NZ_ATVI01000006.1 coordinate 595,103, forward strand.
CCGGCCAAGGCGAAAGCGCTGCGCGCCCAGGCCCGGCGCGGCCGTGACGTCTGGTTCAAGGGCACCTTCGGCAACCAGGACGAGATCTACCTGCACTTCGCCCGCACCGTGCCGAACGGCATGGCGGACATCTGGTACCCCTGGCTCGACACCCGCGAGCGCGGCAAGCGCTTCGAGAAATACGGCCTGATCAACGATCCGGACTGCAGCGAAGGCGATGCCTCGACCTACTGGTGGGACCGTTGCCCGGATGAACACTCCAGCGGTGTGCTCGGCTATCGCAAATACACGGCCGATCCGACCAAGGACACGGCTGGCAAGATCGTTTTCGATCCGCTCAAGTCGCCGTACCAAGCCGATGAGCTGAAGAAGAACCTGCGCTACGTGATCGGCCATCCCTGCGTGCAATGCCACGTCGGTTTCGATCCGACCCGGCCGCCGGTCAATCCGAATCTGCCGAAATGGGAAAACCTGTCGGCGACCATCGGCAATCAGCACATCAATCAGCCGACCATGTTCTTTCAGGGTGCGCCGGAGGATTCGCTGGCCCGCATCGCGCTGCAGGCCGGCCGCAACGGCACCATCGATACGAGTCTCGTCGCCAACGATTTCCAGAACAATCCGGGCACTCAGAACAACATCATGGATTTCCAGAATCGGCGTGTCTTCACGAACACGATCAAGGATCCGATCACCGGCAAGCTCGAAAAAGGCCGCACCCAGCACGTGCTGAAAGGCGGCGAAGATACGGTTGGCGATCACCTCGCGCTGATCCGCGTCTACGTCAACATCGGCATGTGCACCGAGGAATGCTGGACGCCGAACTTCCCGAGTCCCGGCAGCTTCTTCGGCGAGAAAGCGGCGCAAAAACCATTTCGCATCGCCCAGTGCGCGCGTGACTGCGAGCCCTGGAACTACGCCGACGCCAAGATGGACGACCTCGCCGCGTTCCTGATCACCGGCGGCCCCACCTATCTGCCGGCGGCGAAGGATGTCGATGGCAAGGCCGGCCTCGACTACATCGATCTGAGTAAGGTGCCGCAAGGCCGCAAGGTCTTCGCCCGCGAATGCGCGAGCTGCCACAGCACCCAGGTGGCGCCGGAGAACGTGCGCCAGGACAAGGCGGCGCTGGAGCGTTACTACGAAGGCCACGTGTTCGGTTCCGAAGCGCGCTGGCAGCAGGAATTCAGCGAAGCCGAGCGGACCAGTCCGGCGTTCATCGCCAAGCACATGGCCAAAGACGCGAAGGGCGTGCTGCGCCCGGCACAGTTCGCCAAGGACGACGTCTTCGGCCAGGACTGGCTCGGCAACGACGAGCCGACGCCGTTCAACATCATCGGCACCAACATGTGCCGCGCGCTGCACGACAACCACAACCAGGGCCATATCTGGGAAGAGTTCTCCAGCGAGGACTACAAGAACCGGCCGTCGCCGGGCAGCCTGCCGAACGTGCTGAACCGCATGGTGCCGGGCCTCGGTGGCACCAAGATGGGCGAGCACAAGATCGAAGGCGGACCCGGCTACTACCGCAACATCTCGCTGCTGTCGGTCTGGGCCACCGCACCGTTCCTGCACAACAACGCGATCGGCGAACAGACGCGGCTGGCCGACGGCAAGACGCTGGACTACACGGTCAAGGGCCGGGTGACGCAGTTCGAGCAGGCTTTCGACGAGCTGATGACTTCGGACAATCCGGCGATCACGCCGCACCGGCCGCAGAAGTCGACGGTCATCGACCGCGACTTCTGGCTGGCACCACGCGAGGACGGCCAGGGCCTGCTCAAGCTGCCGGTCTCGAAAGGCACGCCGATCGCCAACTTCGCCAGTGCCGATCCGCACCATCCGCTATTCATGAAGTGCGATGACCCGATCGAGAACAAGGGCCATCAGTTCGGCGTCAGCCTGTCGCCGGCCGACAAGCTGGCGCTGCGCGAATTCCTGAAGCTGATGTGATCGAGGCGATGCGCGCCGTCATTGCCGTTGCCCTCGTCGCCAGCCTGCTGGCGGCTTGCGGCAGCGACGAAGGCAGCGGCATCACCCAGCTTTCGAAGCAGCCGGGCGCGCTGGCCGCGGATTCACCGAGCGCGCGGCTGATCCCGTCCGACGATCTGCCGCCGGCCGGAACGCGCTCGCTGTTCGATCATCTGATTGCCGCCAACGGCCAGATTCCGTATCCGTTTCCGAAGCTCGTCGAACTGATCCGCAAGAACGATCCGGACGCGGCGCCACCGCTGACCCTGCTGATTCCGCATGGCCGCTCGCTGCTCAAGGGCCTGGCCGATGACACGCATCCGCGCGTGCTCGCTGCCGCCGATTTTCAGGCCGCCAGCACGCCGGTGTCGCTGGGCCTGAATCCACGAGGCCAGCTGTTCCTCGGCTTCGTCGAGAACGCCAGCGAGATCGAAGTGCTGAGCTACAACGAGGCCGCTGGCCGCTACGAATTCCAGCTGGTGCAGAACTACTGCGCTGGCTGCATCCCCAAGCTGGTCTACGCCAAGCGCGCGATCTGCACCACCTGCCATCAGGGCGCCGTGCCGATCTTCCCGCAGCGGCCGTGGAACGAAACCAATGGCGCGCCGGCGACCGCGGCGGCTATCCAGGCCGCGCGCGGCAACGACCAGCCCTATCTCGACGTGCCACCGAGCAATCCGCTGGCCGTGCCCGAGCGCTTCGACCAGCTGACCGATGTCGGCGGCTTCATCCCGGCAACGCAGCGCATCTGGATCGATGCCTGCGGCGCTTCGGTCGCTTGCCGCCGGACGATGCTGAAGCTCGCGCTGACCTGGCTGGAGAATCCGGCCGGCTTCGATGCGCAATCCGCCGAGGCCGCGAAGCTGCGCGAACTGCAGACGGCGGGCTGGCCGAAGGACGGCATCGCCGTCGCCGAAAGCGACCTCGCCAATCGCGACCCGATCGAGGAAGCACGCGGCTTCAAGGGCTGGCTGCGCAGTCTGACTTTGAGGCAGCCGAAACCCGGCGACGGCGCCAAGACCAACGAGGATCTCGAAGCCTTCGACCGCCTGCCGAAGCTGACGGCCGCCTTCGATCCCCTGAGTCGACGGCCACCGAAAAGAGTGCTGAACGCCGCCGATCTCGATGGCGTGTACGGGCTCGCCGCGCTGTTCTCCGATGCCGATCGCTCCTTGCTGGAAGCTGCAGCCCGCTTCGATGCCGCAAAGCTCGTGTCTGTGGTCGACAAGATTGACGACGCCTTCTTCGCGCCGGCCGTCTATTCGCGAGTGCGGACGATGAACGCGCTGCTGACCGTGCTCGGCGCCAAGCCGCTGAACTACTGCTGCCTCGATACCGCCGAGCTGTCCCCGCCGGTCGCCAGCGGCGAGCCGCCGGTGACGCTCGCGGCCGGTTCGCCGCTCGCGCACTTCGAGCAGTACTGCTTCGCCTGCCATCGCGGCAATCCGTCGAAGAAGCTGAACTTCATGAGCGGTCCGGACGAAGCCGCCGTGCTCGCCAACATCAAGGCCAAGGACGCGATCCGCGAGGCGCTGGACTGGCCGCGCTACCAGGGCACCGACAAGGCCAACAAGCTGATGCCGCCGGCCGATTCGCTGCAGCACGAGCGCTTGCAGTCAGCTCTGGCGCAGAATCCGAAACTGCTCGAGCAGATGCGGGCGGTGGTGCCGGGAATGTTCGATTTCTGAGGCTGGCTGAATCCATGACCCACTCAAAACCCTCGTCATTCCCGCGCAGGCGGGAATCCCGTTCTGCGGTTCTGCGCCTGCGTCGACCCTGGATCCCGGCGTTCGCCGGGATGACCCTGTTGATGGTCTGCGCAGCGGCCCCGGCCCAGCCGGTTTTCGCACTGATGTACAAGCAGCAGTTCGGCTACGCGCCATCCTGCAATGCCTGCCACAAGGATGGCGGCGGCACCGCGCTGAATCCCTACGGCGAAGCGTTCAAGAAAGCCGGCAAGGACCTCGCGGCGTTCAAGGCGATCGACAAGCAGGATGCCGATGGCGACGGCTTTGCCAACGCCGACGAGGCCATCGCGAAAGCCAATCCCGGCGTGAAGACCTCGACGCCGAAAGCACCCGGCGACTGGCTGGACGCCTTGAGCCTGATCCCGAAGGAAGTGCAGGCCCGCTTCCCAGGCGTGAAGACCTGGCTGCCGAAGGACGCGCTGCTCAGCGACGCCGATGTCGCCCGCGCCGCCACGCTCGGCGCGACCCTGAGCAAGGCCGACGACAACACCATCTACATCCCGCTGGCCGATCAGCGTCCGTCTGGCACCGCGCTGATCTTCGCCGCCGAATATCAGGGCAAGCCGTTCTACCTGCTGCTGACCACCGACCGCGCGCTGACCGTTGCCAGCGTCGAGCCAATGAATACCCGGCAGGTGCCGGACGCCGCGAAGAGCAAGGTCTACGCAACGTTCAAGGGCGTGCCGGTAGACAAGCTGCCGGCGGCGACCGGCAGCGATCTCGATGCGGTGATCACGGCGGCGGTGAAGAAGGCCGGCACCTTGCTGTTCGTGCGCCTGAAGAATGCTTAGGTCAGGCCTCGCCGCATTGCTGCTGACGCTGGCCTGTCTGGCCAGTCCAACGTCGCTTGCGGCCGATACCGCACCGGCGACGAGCGAAGCTGCGCCCGCGGAGCCAGCGAAGGACGGCTTCGACTTCTTCAGCGACCAGCCCGTCGCCGCTGCCGAAGTCGTCGTACTGCCGCCGGAGAAGCCGGCCTGGCAGACCATCGGCGGGCCGATCGCGCTGGCCGCGTTCTTCTTCGCGCTGAACCTGATCATCTGGCGGCTGGTGCCGTTCTCTTCGCATTCGATCGACATCAACCTGCGCAACTTCCCGCCAGCCGCAAAGCGCGGCATCGCGATGGCGGTGGTGATCTTCGGTATCGCCTTCGTGTTCGGCGCCTCGGAGATTTCCTACCAGCTGAACCTGCACGGCTCGGCGAGTGCCTATTTCGAGCAGATGTCGCTCGGCAAGCTCATTGCCTTCAGCCACGCCCACCTGTTCGGCTTCACCACCAGCTTCTTCATCGTCGGCATTCCGTTCTCGCTGCAGTTCAACCAGCTCAAGCTCTACCAGTGGGTGTTTCCGGTTGGCCTCGCGGCCAGCCTCACCGACGTGATCTCCTGGTGGGGCATCAAGTTCGTGTCGGCGAACTTTGAATGGATCAGCCTGTTCTGCGGTCTGTTGTTCACCATCAGCTACGGCTGGATGCTGATCGGTCTGCTGCGGGTGCTGCTGTTCCCGGAAGTGATCTGGGGCAGCGACAAGGACAAGGACGAACGGCTCGCACAACGGCGTGCGCAGCAGGCAGACAAACATTGATCGGGCATTGACCGGCCACGGTCGCAGCAAAGCGTTTCTCGTACGATGAACGCACAGCAACCCCTAGAAAACGCTGAACGGCCGCAGAGGGCCGAAGCAACGACCTCCACACGGTCCCAGAAAAAGGTTCAGGAGCAGACATGAATTACTTCGTCACCGGCGCCACCGGTTTCATCGGCAAGCATCTGATCGAGCGCCTGCTGGCGCGCCCGGATGCCACCATCCACGTGCTGGTCCGCGCATCTTCGGAAGACAAGTTCGCCGCCTTGCAGGAGCGCTACGGTGATGCCGGCGACCGGCTGCAGATGGTCGCTGGCGACATCACCACGCCGGGCCTGGTGTCCGCCGCGGAGCTCAAGAAGCTGAAGGGCAAGGTCGGACACGTGTTTCACCTGGCCGCCGTCTACGACATGAACATGGACGATGCGACCGGCGATCGCATCAACAACGAAGGCACGCGCAACACCGTGGCCTTCGCCAACAGTCTGGGCGGCGACGTGGTGCTGCATCACGTGTCGAGCGTGGCGGTGGCCGGCGGCGATTTCGTCGGCACTTTCACCGAAGCGATGTTCGACGAAGGCCAGCCGGTCAAGCATCCGTACTTCCGGACCAAGTTCCAGTCCGAGAAGATCGTCCGTGACGAAGCCAAGGTGCCGTTCCGGGTCTATCGTCCCGGTGCTGTTGTCGGCCATTCGAAGACCGGCGAGATGGACAAGATCGACGGCCCTTACTACTTCTTCAAGACCATCCAGAAGCTCAGCCACCGGATTCCGAAGTGGCTGCCACTGCTCGGCATCGAAGGCGGCAAGGTGCCGATCGCGCCGGTCGACTACATCGCCGATGCGCTCGATGCGATCGCCCACAAGGACGGCCTGAACGGCCAGACCTTCCATCTGGTGCAGTCGAACAGCCCCAGCGTCGGCGACCTGATCCAGTCGATCCTGAAGGCCGCCCACGGGCCGCGCTTCAAGAAAAAGTTCGAGCTGCCGACGATGCCGGCCTCGATGCGCAAGTTCGGCGGCCAGATGGGCGGCGCCTTGCCGGCCAGCGTCAAGAAGCAGATCGCCAAGGCGATCGGCGCACCGCTGTCGGTGCTCGGCTACATCACCAACCGTGCCGTGTTCGACGACAAGAACGCCCGCGCCGCGCTCAAGGGCACCGGCATCAAGTGCCCGGAATTCCGCGAGTACGCGAAGCACCTGTGGTCGTACTGGGAGCAGTTCCTCGACATCCACTACGAGCCGAGTGCCGAGCTGATCGCCAAGGTGAAGGGCAAGGTGATCCTGGTCACCGGCGCCTCATCGGGCATCGGCTTCACCACCGCGAAGAACCTGGCGATTGCCGGCGCCCGGGTCATCCTGGTGGCGCGTACCGAATCGAACCTGATCGAAACTCAGGAGATCATTTCCCGGGCCGGCGGCGAGAGCTATGTCTACCCCTGCGATCTGATCGACATGAAGGCGATCGACGCCATGGCCGCGAAAGTGCTGCGCGACTTCGGCCACGTCGACATCCTGATCAACAACGCCGGCCGCTCGATCCGCCGCGCAGTGATGGAAAGCTTCGACCGCTTCCATGACTTCGAGCGGACCATGGAGCTGAACTACTACGGCGCCGTGCGCCTGATCATGGCGCTGCTGCCGACGATGACCGCGCGCAAGAACGGCCACATCATCAACATCAGCTCGATCGGCGTGCTGGCCAACGCGGCACGCTTCTCGGCCTATGTCGCCTCCAAGGCCGCGCTCGATGCCTTCACCCGCTGCCTGTCGGCCGAAGTGAAAGGCAGCAACATCCGCACCACGGTGATCTACATGCCGCTGGTGCGCACGCCGATGATCGCTCCGACCAAGATCTACAGCTACGTGCCGACCTGGTCCCCGGACGACGCCGCCGACACCGTGATCAAGGCGATCCTCGACGAACCGAAATCGATCGCGACAACTCTGGGTACTGCCGCTGCGGTCAGCTATGCGATCTGGCCGAAGGTCAACGACTACATCCTGTCGAAAGGCTTCCAGCTGTTCCCGTCATCAACCGCCGCACGTGGCTCGAAGGACAAGGACTCGAAGGCCGACAAGCCGACCCTCGAACAGGTGGTGTTCGCGAATGTGTTCAAGGGCGAGCATTGGTAAACACGACGACCACCCGGCGAGGGGTTGAATGGCCGATAGGCCAGAGGGCGGCTTCATCGCCGGGGATCGACGGCAAGGTCGTCGGGTTCAGGCGGCGACAGTTCGAGGCTCGAATTCGCGCGATCTAAAGGAAGCCGCCAGCTTTGGCCCTCGCGGGGGCCAAAGCAAGATAGGGCGGGATGCGCCTGCGGCTTTCCCGCCCTACGCGGGCTGAGCTTCGGCGTTGGGCACTAAGGAGAGGGGACGATGGGAATGGAGTTCGCAGGATTCTGGCGTCGCTTTGGCGCATTCTGGGTGGACTTCATCGCGCTCTCGCCCGTCATGGCTTTAGGTTTGTGGGTCAACGCGCACACGCGTCACGGCCAACTCATCATGTATGCCCCATGGCTTGTGGTGAGCATCTGGTTCTACATCTACCTCGTTAAACGATATGGGGGCAGTCCCGGCAAGCAGCTACTGAAGATCAAAATCGTCAGAACTGACGGCACGGATGTGGGTTACAAGGAAGCAATTGTTCGCTACGCGCTGACGCTAGCCCTGTATTGCATCTCGTCTGCAGGCATAGTGCTCGCCGCGTTGCAGATGAGCGACGCAGAGTACTTCTCACTGGGACTAGCACAGCGAGTAAAACGATTAACCGACTTGGCGCCGGGGTGGTACAGGAGCGTCGTGTTCGTCGAGCAGGTGTGGTTATGGAGCGAGTTCGTCGTGATGCTCACTAACAAACAACGGCGCGCCCTTCACGACTTTATGGCTGGTACCGTCGTGATCCGTACAGACCGTGCCCAACCAGCGGTTCAAGCCGACGGTCATGCCTCCGGGCAGTAGATTAGCTCGAGTAGGGCGGGAAAGCCGTAGGCGCATCCCGCCTTTCGCAACGCGCCGACCGTTGCTCTAGGTGGGACGCGCGGCCATCCGCCGGCCGCTTGCCCCTTACCGAAAACCACCAAGCAATCGCTGCCCTGACACTCTGCCTTGCTTGCCAGCCGCTTCAAGGCCGCGCGAACGGCACCAATACCTGCCACAACAGCAAGGTGGCATCGATATCGAAGGTCGTCGCGCCGAGCGCGATCGTGTAGCCGGCGTAGTTGGTGCCAGGCCAAGTGTGGCCGCCGCCGTTGACGGTGTACAGGCGCACGTCGCTGTCCGGACAGCTTCGGTAGCGGCGCAGGTTCACGGTGGTGCCGTCGGTGAGGACCGTGTTCGGCAGGCGGGTATCGGTGAAGCCGGCGCTGCAGCCGTTCTTGACCGACCAGAACGCCGCTGCATCCGGAACGCTGTACTGGCCGAGCATCCCGGTGTAGGGAACCACCGTATCGCTGGTACCGGAGAACATCACCGTCGGCATGCGCTGACCGCCGGTGCAACGCGTGGCCAGGGAGTTGCGCAGGGTCGCGGCGACCATGGCCAGGCCGGCGAACTGCTGTGGTCGCTCGCAGGCGAGGCGTTCGGCCATGAAGCCACCGTTGGAGTAGCCAGCGACGTAGGTCCGGCCGGCATCCAGGCCATTGGCGGCCTGCTCGCGGCTGATCAGGCCGCTGAGGAAACCGACGTCATCGGCACCGAGGCGGTTCGGATCATCGGTCCAGTTGGCGCCGAAAGCCTCCGGCAGATACACCCAGGCGCCGTATTGGGCGGCCAGGCGCCCGGCGCGGGTCAGGTTGGCCATGCGTGCCGGCTGCAAGGCCAGCGGATGTAGCAGCAACAGCGCCGGGGCGCCGGCTGGGGCGCCGATCGGACGGACGCCGACATAGCGGCGCGTCAGCCCGTCGTGGACGTAGGTGCCCTCGAAGGTTTCGGTGCCGTCAGTCGGCTCGATGCGCTCGCCGCCGAGCTGGACCAGCAGCAGATCCAGCCCGCCGAAGAACTGGGTCAGGTCGGCAAAGATCGGCAGGGCTGGCAGCGCCGGCAGCAGCGAGCCGAGGATCGGCAGCGCGATCACGGGCGGTGGCGGACTGGGATCGGCGGCCATCGCCTCGGTGGCGATCAGCGTGCCGCAGGTCAGCAAGGAAGCGACAGTCAGGCAGACCCGGCGCCAGAGAGCGCCAGGGCAAAGGATGATGGACATGCGGAACGACCCCTGAGTGAGCGTTATTGTCGGTTTGAGCGCTGCGCAACGAACCGGGGGATTCCATTCATTGACCATCAAGCCCGATGACGGCAGCTCCCCCAAGCGGCCGTCATCAGTCATCAAACTTCATGCCGGCCAGACCGGCCGGCACTGCGCAATCAGGCGCTGCGCGCCAGCCGCTCACGCCGCGCAGCGACGCCACCCGCCAGGGTGCGCAGCACGTCGGCGGTGTCATCCCAGGCCAGGCAGGCGTCGGTGACGCTCTGGCCGTAGACCATCTGCTCGCGCGGGCCGATTTCCTGACGGCCTTCGACCAGATGGCTTTCGATCATCACGCCGATGATCCGCTCGGAACCTTCGGCGAGCTGGCCGGCGACATCGCGGCCGACCTCGATCTGCAGGCGGTGCTGCTTGCGGCTGTTGGCGTGGCTGAAGTCGACCATCACCGCCGGCCGCATGCCGGCCTTGGTCATCGCCGCAGCAGCAGCGTCGACGCTGGCGGAATCGAAGTTGGTGCCGGTGGAGCCGCCGCGCAGGATCACGTGGCTGTCCGGATTGCCGGCGGTCTCGAAGATCGAGATCTGGCCTTCCTGGGTCGCCGACAGGAAGCGATGCGGCGCGCGCGCCGACTGCACGGCGTCCACTGCGACCTTCACCGAACCGTCGGTGCCGTTCTTGAAGCCGACGGCGCAGGACAGGCCGCTGGCCATTTCGCGATGCAGCTGCGATTCCGTGGTGCGCGCACCGATCGCGCCCCAGGACACCAGGTCGGCGAGGTACTGCGGCGTCAGGATGTCGAGGAATTCCACGCCGGCCGGCATGCCGTCCGAGTTCAGTTCCAGCAACAGCTTCCGCGCGGTGCGCAGGCCGGTGTCGATATCGTAGGAATCATCGAGGTTCGGATCGTTGATCAAGCCTTTCCAGCCCACCGTGGTGCGCGGCTTCTCGAAATACACGCGCATCACGATCAGCAGGTTCCTGGCCAGCGACGGGCGCAGCGCCTTCAGCTTCGCGGCATATTCCAGCGCGGCTTTCGGATCGTGGATCGAGCAGGGGCCGACGATCACCAGCAGACGGTCGTCACGGCCCGCGAGCACGTCCTGAATCTCGCGGCGCGTGGTTTCGACGGTCAGCGCGGCGGCTTCGTTGATCGGCAGTTCGGCCTGCACCTGCGACGGCGCCGACACTGCGCGGATCGACTTGATGCGCAGGTTCTCGGTGGCCGGGCGGGCCGCGGTGGCGGGGTTCGATGGCGATGTGTTCATCGTGAAACTCTCTTTTGCAACGGAAATCCGGTCGCGGATGCTAGCAGACGCGCTGTGCAGCAATCACCCCCGGGGCTGGCCCGCAGCCCGGACAAGACTCTCGACGCAGGCTTTGTTTATCCTCGCCGCGCCATCCTCCAAGCCCGCCGCCCTCATGAAACTTCGCGCTTCCGTTGTTGCCTGCGTCAGCCTGCTGGCGTCGCCGGCCTTGCTGGCCGATACGGCCCTGGCCGTCCGCAACGAAGCCAGCCTGAGCCGCGCCACGGCGTTGCCGATCCTTGGCAACTCGCAGGTGCTCAACGACGGTGAACAGGCCTATGGCCTGCGGGTGGACTGGAGCAACGAGTACGTCAACACCCAGAACGCGCGCGAATCGCTGCTGATCGACGCCGAGAGCCAGCGCATCACCTTCGGCTTCCGTCAGGGCCTGGCGCCGGGCGTCGAGATCGGCATCGATGTGCCGCTGCTGATCACCGGCGGCGGCGTGCTCGATAACGTCATCGAGAACTGGCACGACGCTTTCGGCCTGCCCAACGGCGGCCGTCAGCAGCGGCCGCGCAATCGCTACGCGGTGCAGTACGTGAAGGACGGCCAGACCCTGCTCGACGTCCACGACAGCAGCACCGACTTCGGCGATGTCGAACTCAATGCCGGCTTTGCACTGCGCGACGACATCGCCTTCCGCGCGATGGCCAAGCTGCCCACCGGCCGCGACAGCCTTCTGCTCGGCGGCACCACCGGCGGCGCGATCTGGTTCGACTACAACCCCTTCGCCTCGCTGACCCACTGGTTCGGCTACGTATCGGCCGGCGTTTCGTACAACGAAGCGGCCGACCAGCTAGGCGGCCAGCAGAAGCCACTGGTGGGCCTCGGTGGCGTCGGCGTCGGCTACAAGCTGATTCCGGCGCTGGCGCTGATCACCCAGTTCAATGTTCAGACCAAGCTGTACAAGGGATCGACGCTGAATGCGCTCGACAACCCGGGCGGCCAGCTGGCGTTCGGCGGCCGAATTTCCTTCAGCCGCCGGCTGGCGCTCGATCTGGGTGTGCAGGAAGACGTGCTGCTCAGTTCGTCGCCGGACTTCAGCATCCACATCGGCCTCAACTACCGCTGAGGCGCGTTCAACTCAGATGGGCGCATGAAGTCCAGCCGCTGCTCGCCGGCCGGCACGCCGCCGTCGACGAAGCGGCGCTCTGCAAACAGGGTGCGGCCATCGCGACCGATCAGCACGATCTGGCTGGCCCGCGTGCCGTAGCCGGGCAGGCGGATGAACGCCGTCGACAGCAGGCGCTCGCGCTCCAGGCCGATGCCGGTCTCCGGCAGCGCGGCATCATCCGGACGATGCTGATCAGCCAGCGCTTCGTAGAGCGGATCGAGATTCGGCTCGGCCGCCCTGGAATCAGCGCTTTCGATCCAGCTTTTCAGCCGCGCCATCAGCCGCTGGGTCTTCGGCCAGGGCTGTTCGATCCCGCCGTTCGACAGGCCATGGATGCCCCAGGCCAGGGTTTCCCAGCGTGGCTTCAGGCGATTGGTGGTGACCACCAGCTCCTCGCCATCCCAGAGCAGCAGATTGAACGGGCCGTAGCGGTCGCCATCGGCTCGGCGCAGTTCGGCGAAGCCGACCGCCGACTCATCGCCGCTCAGGTAATCGCTGACCAGCCGGCCGCGCGAGGCGCGCGGGATCGGCGAGGCCGGCTCGCGGACATTGGTCACCGCCGCCAGCCGCGGCCGCGTGCGATCGATCGCCAGCCAGCCGCCGCCGGCTTCCAGATCGCGGCCGCCGAGGATCTGCGGATGATCGTCCCAGGGCGCCAGCGCCGCCGTCGGGCGGGCATGGAACTCGTCGCGATTGGCGACCAGCACCAGTGGAAATGAAGGGTGAACGTTCCAGGCACAGGCGATCAGGCACATGGGGCGAAATGATGCCTGATTGACCCGGATGTCGGCGTCGCGTGCACACTGCCGCATCCCCGAATCCGAACAAAGCCATGACTGCCCGAAAGCCAAAGCCCGGCGCCAAGCCAAGTGCCAAGCCCAGCGACTACGAAGTCGACCAGCTGAAACGCATCTCCGCCTGGCGCGATGCGCCGCCGGATCAGCTGACCCGCTTCTTCGACCGTGCGCTGTCGCCCGCCACGCATGTCGCGCAGAAAGCCATTCCGGCGGACTGGCTGCGCACCGCGCTGAACGGCGTGCAGCACGGCTCGGCAAGGCTGGCCAACCGCAAGGCGCTGCTGCGCAAGGCCGGCGTCAGCGCGCTGGAAGAACTGCACGAAGGAGACCTGGAAGCCTGCGATCAGCATGCCGGCCAGGTCGGCCGACGCGGCGCGGCACTGGCGGGCGGCACCGGCGCGCTGTTCGGCGTTGTCGGCGCCGCCGGCATGGTCGCCGACGTGCCGACCTTGCTGGTGCAGGCGTTCCGGGTCATCCATCGCATCGGTCTCTGCTACGGCGAGGACTGCGCCGATCCCGAACTGAAGCATCTGCCGGTGGCGATCTTCGCGCTGGCCTCGGCCAGCTCGCTCGAAGAGAAGCAGGCCGCGCTGCAGGTACTGGAACGCGATGCCGAAGCCGATAGCGCGGCGATCCGCGAAGGCCTGGAACGCGCCGCCGAACGCGAGCTGGCCAAGGAAGCGGCGGTCTACAGCATCAGCAACCTGGCGCAGGCGATCACCCGCCGGCTCGGTCTGGCCAAGGCTGGCGGCACGCTGCCGCTGCTGGGCGCGCTGGTCGGCGGCGCGGTCAACGCCTGGTTCCTGAACGAGGTCGCGACCGCCGCAAGAACGGCCTTCCAGCTGCGCTGGCTGCGGCGACGCTACGGCTCAGGTTTGCCGCTGGCGACGGCTTACGGCGAGACGATGGCGCTGGAACATCTGCCCGACGAAGCCTAGACGCTCAGCGTCTTGCTCAGCCGCAGCCCGTCCGAACCATCGTCGTAATAGCCGGGCAGCGTCTGCGCTTCGCGATAGCCGAGCTTCGCGTACAGCGCTCGCGCTGCTGTGTTGTCGGCCCGAACTTCCAGCGTTGCACGCGCGCAGCCGCTGGCGGCCGCAGCCGTTTCCATCGCTGAAACCAACCGCTCGCCCCAGCGCTGGCCACGCGCCGCGGGTGCCACCACCACCGAATAGATGCGCGCCGCATGGCCGCCCTTGCGACGCAGCCAGACCAGATTGCCGACCACGTCGGCATTCGCGTCTTCCGCGATCAATAGCTGAGCAGACGGCACGCTGAGGAAGCGGCGCACGCTGCGCCGCGACATGCGATCGGACGGGAACAGTGCTTCGAGCGCCAGCACCGCTTCGACATCGGCCAGGCTGCCGCGACGGATGCCGCCGGCGAAGGCAGCGGCGGCGCTCAAGCCTGCTCGCGCATCCGCGTCTGCGCATCGAGCTTTTTGACGAAGTACTCGATGATCTTGCGGTAGATCGCGTCCTTCAGCACCAGATCTTCGACGCCCCAGTCGATGTTCGGGTTGTCGTTGACTTCGATGACCTTGACGACGTTGCCGAACTGCTTGAGATCGACGCCGTACAGGCCGTCGCCAACCGCGCGCGCCGCCTGCAGCGCGACGCTGAGCACCGCTTTCGGCACCTGGGCGACGTCGAGTGTCTCGTGATCGCCTTCGTGCTTGGCGCCCTTGGCATCGCGCTTGACCACCTGCCAATGTTCCTTGGCCATGAAGTAGCGGCAGGCGTACAGCGGCTGGCCGTCGAGCACGCCGACTCGCCAGTCGTACTCGGTCGGCTCGAAAGCCTGGGCGACGATCAGGTCCGAGCGTTCCAGGAAATCGCGCGTCTCGCGCTTGAACGCGGCGGCGTTGTCGACCTTGATCACGCCTTTCGAGAACTGCGAATCCGGCTGCTTCAGCACCATCGGAAAGCCCAGCTCGCGGACCACTTCATCGAGGTTGGCGCGATGCAGCAGCAGGGTCTTCGGCTGCGGAATGCGATGGCGTTCCATCAGCTGGGCGAGGAACACCTTGTTGGCGGCGCGCAGGATCGATTCCGGCGCATCGACCACCACCAGGCCTTCGCGCGCCGCCCGGCGGCTGAAACGGTAGGTGTGATGGTTGACCGCGGTGGTTTCGCGGATGAACAGCGCGTCGTACTCGGCGACGTGGCCGTAATCGCCCTTGTCGAGAAAATCGACCGAGAAGCCGAGGTCTTCGGCAGCTTTCTCGAAGGCCCGCAGCGCTTTCGCGTTCGACGGTGGCTCTTTCTCGTCCTCGTTGACCAGGATCGCCAGGTCGTAACGCGTGGAGTCGCGCTTGCGGCGCGGCGAGCGGCGGCGCGTGAAGTAGTCGCGGGCAGTCTGATACAGGAACTCGCGATGGCTGGCCGGCACTTCGCCCAGCGCGATCGGGCCGAGTGTGTCGACCCGCCATTCATCGCCGCGCCAGACGAACTTGGCCTGCAGCAGCGGCGCCGGGAACAGGTTGAACAGCGCCCGCGCCAGCTTCTGGTGGCGGATGTAGGGGCTGTCGCCGAAATAGACGTTGAGCAGGTATTCGTTGGAGCCGAGCCGGGCCAGGCTCTTCTGCATCAGCTCCTCGATCTCGTCGTTCAGCACGCTCGGACTTTCGGCGAGCTTCAGATCCTGCACCGTGGTGATGTCCGGCAGGATGCGATGACCGCGCGCGCCGGCCAGCAGCGACACGTAGTAGCCGGTGGTCTGGTAGCTGAAGGTGCGGCACAGGTTGTAGACACGGGCGCCGCGAATGCGGGTGAATTCGTCGTGCGTCAGATACTTCCAGGCGGTGACCACCTCGACGCCGGGAATCTCCACCGGCCAGTCGGAGATCTGGTCCACCACCACCAGGCCGCTCATGGCTGCCCCGTCATCGCGGCTTGCGGAGGGTCTTCGATAGTCTCTGCAGCGGAGTCGCCGGCTGCTTCGGAGCGTGTTTCTGGCATGCCTGCGGAAGACTCGTAGGACGGGATGGGGGCTGCAAGTGCGCGAAATCCTAGCACGCGCTGTTTACCCCGAATTCACGGCCGGAACCGGCCATGATCGAGCCGTCCGAAGGCGATCCGGCCACTTCCGGAGATGACCAGAAGGTCTGACGATCAGGCCGCCAGATCGAACAGCAGCAGCTCCGAATCGGCGCTCGCGATCAATGAAAGCGATGCGTCATCGCGAATCAGCGCCGCATCCCCGGAAACCAGGCTGTGCTCGCCGAGCTGAACCGAACCACGCGCCACATGCAGATATTGCTGACGACCGGCCGGCAGGGCCGTCTCGATGCCCTGCCCGGCCACCGGCCAGGCGATCGACAGGCGCGCATCCTGCAGCAATCGGAACGGTGCCTGTTCGGCTTCCGGGGCCGCCACCAGCGCGAAGCCGCGGCGCAGCGCGTCGACATCGAGCGTCTTCTGCTGATAGCCCGGGGTTGCCCCGCGGCTGTCCGGCACCACCCAGATCTGCAGGAAATGCGCGGGTTCGGTGCCGCTGGCGTTCATCTCGCTGTGGGCGATGCCGCGGCCGGCCGTCATTACCTGCATCTCGCCCGGCTTCAGCACGGTGCTGCCGCCGGTGGAATCCTTGTGGCGCAGGCCGCCTTCGAGCACGTAGGTGATGATTTCCATGTCGCTGTGCGAATGGGGCGGGAAGCCGGCACCGCCAACCACGCGATCGTCGTTGATCACCCGCAGCGCGCCGATGCCCATGTAGTGCGCGTCATGCCAGCTGCCGAACGAGAACGTGTGGTAGCTGTCGAGCCAGCCGTGTTCGGCGTGGCCGCGGGTATCGGCCGGGCGGAGAGTGATCATCGAGGCTCCTCATCCTGTGGAATTCGTTTGTTTGCTGACGACTATAGAGCCGCGCCGCAGGTGGTCAATGCCTCGCCAGGAATCTCGCTGGGGCCGCGCACTGCCGAAGCCGTAAACTAGCGCGTCATTTGCCTCCCCCTTTTTGCCTTGTTCACCGATCCCCAGCGCGCGGCCGGCCATCCCTTCCGCATCCGCTACGCCGCCCGGGCCACGATGCAGGACGAGTCCCTGCTCGCCGCGTTCGCGATCGGCAATGGTCCCGCCGATGCGGCGGCCCTGCGCCTGCCGCTGCCGATCCACGAAGGCGGCCTCTGCCAGGAGCTCTGGCAGGTCACGGGTCCGGTCACTCGCCGCGAGGCCTACGGCGCCCGGATTTCCGAGGACGGCCAGTTGCTGGCGGCGACCTGGACGCTCGACGAAGCCGAACACGGCGGCATCGAAGCGGCCGCCGAAGCCGTCTACCGGCAGATCGCCGAGCTGACCGCCGACAGCGGCTATCCGCATCTGGTCAAGGTCTGGCATTACTTGGGCGCGATCAACGAAACCCCGGACGACGGTGGCCGCGATGACGAGCGCTATCGCCGCTTCTGCGTTGGCCGCGCGAAAGCGCTGGCGCCGGGACAACCGCTGCCGGCGGCGACGGCGGTCGGCATCCAGGCGCGGCCGCAGGAGCTGATCGTGTTCCTGCTGGCGGCCAAGGTTGAAGGCATCCGCATCGAGAATCCGCGCCAGGTGCCGGCCTTCGAATATCCGCGCGCCTATGGCCCGGTGTCCCCGAGTTTCTCGCGGGCGATGCTGATGCCCTGGGGCCAGTTGTTCGTCTCCGGCACGGCAGCGGTGGTCGGCCATGCGAGCTGCCATCCGGAAAACACCGGCGCTCAGCTGCGCGAGCTGGTGCTCAATCTCGATGCGCTGGTCGCTCGTGCCGAAAGCCTCGGCGGCCAGCGGCTGGTACCGGCGGCGCTGAAGATCTATGTGCGCCATCGCGATGATCTGGCCGAAGTCGAAGCCCTGGCCTCGCGCCTGTTCCCGATCGACTGCCCGCGCCTGATCGTGCTGGCCGACATCAGCCGCGCCGATCTCCGCGTGGAAGTGGAAGCGCTGTACGAACCGCAGCGCGCCAAGGCGCAGTCATGAAGCTGATCTTTGCCGGCACGCCGGAGTTCGCGGTGCCGGCACTCGATGCGCTGCACGCCGCCGGCCACGAAATCCTGGCCGTGCTGACCCAGCCGGATCGCCCCGCCGGCCGCGGTCAGAAGCTCACCGCATCACCGGTCGCGGCGCGCGCCGAAGCGCTGGGGCTGCCGGTGCACAAATTCCTGAAGCTCGATCCCGACGCGCGTGCGGTGTTGTCCGCACTCGAGCCGGAGATCATGGTCGTCGTCGCCTATGGCCTGATCCTGCCGCAGGCCGCGCTCGACATTCCCCAACACGGCTGCCTGAACATCCACGCCAGCCTCCTGCCGCGCTGGCGCGGCGCGGCACCGATCGCCCGCGCCGTCGAAGCCGGCGATCCTGAAACCGGCGTCACCATCATGCAGATGGAAGCCGGCCTCGATACCGGGCCGATGCTGCTGATCGAAAAGATCGCCATCGATGCGACGACCACCGCCGCCAGCCTGCATGATCAGCTGTGCGCGATCGGCGGCCGGCTGATCGTCGACGCCCTGACCCGCATCGAAGCCGGAAATCTCCCCGCTTT
Organism: Nevskia ramosa DSM 11499; assembly: GCF_000420645.1. NCBI lineage: Bacteria > Pseudomonadati > Pseudomonadota > Gammaproteobacteria > Nevskiales > Nevskiaceae > Nevskia > Nevskia ramosa. The sequence goes on from NZ_ATVI01000006.1 coordinate 613,347, forward strand.
GGCGCAGCCCGCCGAAGGCGTCACCTACGCGAAAAAACTCAGCAAGGAAGAAGCGCGCATCGACTGGACCCAACCTGCCGAAGTCATCGCCCGCCGCATCCGCGCGTTCAATCCGGCGCCGGTCGCCTGGTGCGAGCTCGGTTCGACGGGCGCTGGCGAGCGCATCCGCTTCTGGAACGCCCGCGCCCTGGCGGTTCCGTCCGCAGCCGTCCAACCCGGCACCGTGCTCGAAGTCGACAGCCACGGCCTGCACCTCGCCACCATCGACGGCGTGCTGGTGATCACCGAACTGCAGAAGCCCGGCGGCAAGGCACTGCCGGCCAGCCTCGTCTGTCGCGACTGGAAGCTGGCCGGGCAGCGTTTCTCGTGAGCGCCCTCAAGCCAGCGCCGCTCACCAACGTCCGTGCCGCCTCAGCCAAGGCGGTCGCCGCCGTGCTCGGTGGCCGCAATCTCGATGACGCCATCGCCGCAGTCAGCCCGGCGCTGTCAGTCGCGGATCTGTCGCTGCTGAAGGCGATTGCCTATGGCGTGGTCCGCGAGTGGAGTGCGCTGGATTGGCGCGTGAATCAGTTGCTGGAAAAGCCGCTGCGCAACGAGCCGCTGGTCGCAGCTCTCCTGGCCTGTGGCGTCTATCAGCTGCGCTCGATGCGGGTACCGCCGCATGCTGCGGTCGGTGAAACCGTGGCGGCGGCTGAGTTGCTCGGCAAGCCCTGGGCGAAGGGCCTGACCAATGCGCTGCTGCGCCGCTATCAGCGCGAGGCGAATGAGATCGAGGCCCGGATGCCGCCGGACGCGGAGATTCGCCAGTCCTGTCCCGAATGGCTGGTGCGGCAGATCAAGCGCGACTGGCCGGCGAGCTGGCGCAGCGTGCTGGCTGCCGGCAACACCCAGGCGCCGATGAGCTTGCGGGTCAATCGCCGCCGCATCGATCGCGATGCTTTCGTCGCTGAACTGGCAACCGCCGGCATCGGCAACTTCATACCGCGCACGGCGCCGGATGCCGTGATCCTCAATGAAGCGGTGGCGGTCGAGCGGATTCCCGGCTTCGCCGAAGGCCGCGTTTCGGTGCAGGACTTGAGTGCGCAACTGGCGGCCGACTTGCTTGGCGCCGAACCCGGCATGCGGGTGCTCGATGCCTGCGCCGCGCCCGGCGGCAAGACCGCACACATCATCGAACGCACCGAAGGGCTTGACGTGATCGCGGTCGAATCCGAAGCCGCGCGTCTCGGCCGCATCCGCGACACGCTGGGCCGGCTCGGCCATGACGCGATGCTGGTCCACGCCGATGCCGGAGACACCGCGAGCTGGTGGAAGGGCAAGAAGTTCGACCGGATCCTGATCGACGCGCCCTGCTCCGGCACCGGCGTGATCCGCCGCCATCCGGACATCAAGTGGCTGCGCCGCGAAAGCGATATCCCGGCGATGGCGGCCCAGCAACTGCGCTTGCTGAAAGCGCTGTGGCCGCTACTGAAGCCGCAGGGCGTGCTGGTCTACGCCACCTGTTCGATCCTGAAAGCCGAAGGCGAGGACGTGGCGCGCGCGTTCATGGCCGAGCAGTCCGAAGCGGTCGAACAGGTCATCGAACCCTCGCCGTACGCGATGTGGGGCGAGGACTGCGGCCTCGGCCGGCGCATCGAACCGGGCGGTGATTTCGATGGCTTCTATTACCTGCGCCTGATCAAGGTGCCCTGAAACAACCGGGCTGAACGCTCAGTCCCCGTACAATCGCGGCCCTATCCCCGTTTCGAGCCGTGCTTCCATGCTGATCAGCTTCAAGAATGTGAACCTGAATCTGGGCAACACCGTGTTGCTCGATCAGGTCAATTTCACCTTGGAGCCGGGTGAGCGGCTGTGTCTGGTCGGCCGCAACGGCACCGGCAAGTCGACCCTGATGAAGGTGCTGACCGGCGAAGTCGCGATCGATTCCGGCGAACTGGTGCGCAGCCAGGGTCTGCGCATCACCGAGCTGCCGCAGGACGTGCCGGCCGGTATTGAAGGCTCGGTGTTCGAAGTGGTGGCCGATGGTCTCGGCAAGGCGGGCCGTCTGGTGGCGCAATACCACCACCTGCTGATCCATGAGCCGGAGAACATGGACAAGCTCGGCAAGGTGCAGACCGCGCTCGAAGCGCTCGATGGCTGGACCATCGACAGCAAGGTGCAGGCGATGTGCGAGCGCCTGCAACTGCCGCCGGATACCGAGTTCGCGGATCTGTCGGGCGGGTTGAAGCGCCGCGCGCTGCTGGCCCGCGCGCTGGTTGCCGAGCCGGACATCCTGCTGCTCGATGAACCGACCAACCATCTCGATATCGACTCGATCACCTGGCTGGAGGAATTCCTCGCCACCTGGCCGGGCACCCTGCTGTTCATCACCCATGACCGCGCCTTCCTGCGCCGTCTGGCGACCCGCATCATCGAGCTGGATCGCGGCATCCTGCGCAGCTGGCCCGGCACCTATGACGAATATCTGGTGCGCAAGGAAGAATCGCTGCGCATCGAGGAACAGAGCAATGCGCTGTTCGACAAGCGTCTGGCCCAGGAAGAAGTCTGGATCCGCAAGGGCATCAAGGCCCGGCGCGTGCGCGACCAGGGCCGCGTCGAACGCCTGAAGAAACTGCGCAACGAATACGCCGCGCGGCGCGAGCTGTCCGGCGAAGCCAAGCTGGTGCTTCAGGAAGCGGAGAAGTCCGGCAAGCTGGTGGCCGAGGCGAAGGGCATCAGCTTTTCGCGCGGCGACAGGATCATCGTCAAGAACTTTTCGACGACGATCATCCGCGGCGACAAGATCGGCATCATCGGCCCGAACGGTGCCGGCAAGACCACCTTGCTGAACCTGCTGCTGGCCAAGCTGGAACCGGACAGCGGCACGGTGCGCAACGGCTCCAAGCTCGAAGTGGCCTATTTCGACCAGCTGCGCGCGCAGCTTGATGATTCCAAGCCGGTGTTCGAGAACATCGGCGGCGGCAAGGATTTCGTCACCATCGACGGCAAGCAGCTGCACGTCATGAGCTATCTGCAGCAGTTCCTGTTCACGCCGGATCGCGCGCGTTCGCCGGTGAAAGCACTCAGCGGCGGTGAGCGTGCGCGTCTGCTGCTGGCGCGGCTGTTCGCCGAACCGTCGAACCTGCTGGTGCTCGATGAACCGACCAACGATCTCGACGTCGAAACGCTCGACCTGCTCGAAGAGCTGCTGATCGACTATCAGGGCACGGTGCTGATGGTCAGCCATGACCGCGCCTTCCTGAACAACGTCGTCACCCGCACTTTCGTCTACGAAGGTGGCGGCCGGATCGGCGAGTACGTGGGCGGCTATGAAGACTGGCTGCGCCAGCGCAAGGACGTGTCGTTCACCGCGGTGCGCCCAGAGCCGAAGAAGGTCGAGGCCGTGAAGGTGGAAGCACCGAAGCCGGTTGCGGCCGCTGCGGCGCCGGCGCTGAACTCGAAGGAGAAGCGCGAGCTGGAAAATCTGCCCAAGCAGATCGAGAAACTCGAAACCGAACAGCGAGAACTCGGGCTGAAGCTCAGCGATCCGAAGTTCTTCCAGACCCAGCGCGAACAGGCGCTGGCGACCCAGGCACGGCTGGCGATCATCGACCAGGATCTGGTCAAGGCCTATGCGCGCTGGGAGCAACTGGAAGCGCTGCGCGGCTGATCCCGAACACTGAGCGGGACATGAACGCGGGACGATAAGGCATAGCGGGCGCGGGTACTGCGCGGCACTCTGGAGTTCGTCAAAAGCTCCGGAGCATCCCGATGAAACTGTTCAACCGCTTTGCCGCTGCCGCCCTGCTGCTCGCCACCGGCGTCGCCCACGCGGGCTCGATCAGCCCGTACACCGCCGAGGCCTGCAACGCGGCGCTCGCCGCCGGCACGCCGGTGGTGCTCGAAGTGCATGCCGACTGGTGCCCGACCTGCCGCGCCCAGGCGCCGATCGTGCAAGCGCTGGTCAAGGACCCGAAGTACGAGAAGTTCACGGTGCTGGTCGTCGACTACGACAAGCAGAAGGACGTGCGCAAGCAGTTCAATGTCGCCAAGCAGAGCACCCTGGTGGTGTTCAACGGCGGCAAGGAAGTGAGCCGCTCGACCGGTGTCACCGCGCCGGCAGCGATCGCCGCCGAGTTCGACAAGGCCCTGTAGGCACAGCCCCCGTCGCCGCCTGATCGAAGGCAGAGCCGATGAATCTTGCGACCCTGCCACTGGCGGCACTGTCCGGCCTGCTGTCGACGCTGTCGCCTTGCGTGCTGCCGCTGCTGCCGATCGTGATCTCGACGGCCGCCGCCGCACATCGTTACGGCGCACTGGCGCTCGGCGTCGGTCTGACCTTGTCGTTCACCGTGCTCGGCCTGTTCGTGGCCACGGTCGGCGTATCGCTGGGACTGACTGAAGACGTGTTCCGGCTGGTCGCCGGCATCCTGCTGATCGGCTTTGCGGCGCTGCTTCTGATTCCGCCGCTGCAGGCCGCCTTCATGCGGCTGGCCAGCGGGCTCGCCAACCGCGGCGGGCAGATGTCGGCGAAAGTCGATGGCAGCGGCTGGCATGGCCAGTTCGTCGTCGGGCTGATCCTCGGCATGGTCTGGACCCCTTGCGTCGGGCCCACGCTCGGCGCCGCAGCAACCCTGGCCAGTGCCGGCCAGAACCTGTCGACGGCGGCACTGGTCATGCTGGTATTCGGGCTCGGTGCGGCGCTGCCGCTGATCGTCATCGGCAGTCTGTCGCGGCAGGCACTGATGCGCGTCCGCGGGCGCCTGCAGAGTGCGGCGCGCGGCGGCAAGCAGGTGCTCGGCGTGCTGTTCCTGCTGGTCGGTCTGGGCATTGTCAGCGGCTACGACCACATGCTCGAGGCCTGGCTGGTCGACCATTCGCCGGCCTGGCTGACGGCACTGACCACGCGTTACTGAGGAGATCGGCGACGGAATCCGGCCGGCATCTGTTGTAGGCTCTGGGCGTTCCCGGATGTCCAACTCGAGGTTCCTGATGACTTCACGCATCGCCCCGGTTTCCAGCATCGCCGCAATGGTCGCGGTGTTTGCAGCGCTCGCGTGCCTGCCGGCTCGGGCCGAGCAGTTCCAGCCCTCGGGCGAAGTGCGTGGCTATCCGTCCGGCGTGATCGTCAGTGGTGCCCTCGGCAAATCCTTCAGCGACAATTGGTACGGCTCGCTGCACGGCGCCTACAACTTTGTCGATCGTGGCAACAACGGCAAGTTCGACAACGAGGAAGGCGGTGGCTTCGGCATCGGCGGCACCGTCGACAAATACTTCGAACCGCGCCAGAACGGCTGGTTTCTCGGCGCCCGCGCCGAGCTGTTCTTCCTCAATATCGACTACCGCGATCCCGGCGTCCGCGGCTCCAGCGACATCACCGTGTTCCAGCCCACCGCTCGCGCCGGCTACGGCTGGACCTTCGGCGACGGCCATTACGGCCTGACGGCGGCGCTGAGCCTCGGTGCCGAGATCAATGTCGCGACCGACGGCGCCGACGTCGGCGAAGGCGCGATCGTGCTCGGCGGCCTCGCCTTCACTTTCAAGCCCTGATTGGCGAGCATCGAGCACTCACCGAATCGCCTGAACGTTTTGCGTCTCGCCAAGAACATTGATACGCAACCTCGCCGCTGGGCAGCGGCGGGTTCGCTGCTGCTGCACGCCTTGCTGGTGCTGCTGGCGATCACCACCCTGCGCTCGACCCAGCGCGGCTCGCCGGCCACCAATCTGCCGAAGGCGATCCAGATCACCCTGGCACCGCCGGCGCCACCTGCGCCGCCGGTGGTGAAGCCGCCTCCGCCGACGCCGATTCCGCCGCCGAAGGAAATACCGAAGCCGGAGCCGACCCCGACGCCGGTCCCGGTGCCCAAGCCGATCCCGAAGCCGCAGCCATCCCCGGCCAAGCCGGCCGGCGCCTCGACACAGACGCCGACCAAGGCGCCACCGGTGGTGCCGGAAGAAACGCCGGAGGAGTCGATGGTCGGCCGTTTCCACGACAACTGGCTGGAGCCGCCGCGGGCGCCGCGGAACTTCGTGTGCCGGATCAGGATCGATTACACGGTGGGTGGGCGGATCTCCGAAGTCACCTTCCTGCAAAGCTGCGGCAACTACGAACTCGACGACTCCGTTCGCCGGGCCATCTACAAATCCCAGCCGCTGCCGCTGCTCGCAGCCAAGACAGCGGCCGGTTCGATCGAGGTCGAGTTCTCGCCGTGATTTGCCATCCGTTGTCCGCCACTGCCTGCGCCCTGCTGCTGGCAGGCACCTTGTCCGCCCCGCTATCGGCACTGGCCGCCGCGAAGCCGAAAGCGGCTGCCGCAGCAGCGCCGGCCAGCGATACGCCGGCCGCCGTCTCCCGCGATCCGGCCTGCACGACCACGCGCAGCCGATCGGCAGACGGCCGCATCGGCTACTTCCGCCACTGCCCGGACAGCCCGGACATGGTGTCGTTCCGCGGCGGCAGCTACCGGATGGGCGATGGTGTCGGCAATGGCCAGGGCTTCGAGCATCCAGCGCATGAAGTCACCATCAAACCGTTCGCCATCGGCCGCTATGAAGTGACCCGCGGCGAATACCAGGCCTGCGTCGACGCCGGCGGCTGCACGGCGCCGATGACGCCACCGGAAGCCCCCGAAGCCGGTGCCCGTCATCCGGTGAACAGCATCACCTGGCACCAGGCCAAGGCCTATGTCGCCTGGCTGGCGCAGCGCAGCGGCCGCCCGTATCGCCTGCCGACCGAGGCCGAATGGGAGTACGCGGCGCGAGCCGGCAGCGAGGCGCACTACACCTGGGCGCTGTCGCAGATGGAAGCGGTGACTTGCATGCACGCCAACGCTCTCGATCTTTCGGCCGCCGCTCGGCATCCCGAGCTGACCTGGTCTATTCCCTGCGATGACGGCTTCCCCGAGACCGCACCTGTCGGCAGCTTTCCGCCGAACCGCTGGGGCGTGCACGACATGATCGGCAATGTCTGGGAGTGGGTCGAGGATTGCTGGCATCCGGACTACACCGGCGCGCCCACCGATGGCCGCGCCTGGCTGGACAGCGGCGAAGGCGCGAACTGCAAGAAGCGGGTCAACCGCGGCGGCGGCTGGGGCAACGGTGCTTCGGCGCTGCGCCTGTCCAGCCGCGACGCCGATCCTGCCGGCAATCACAGCAGCGGCCTCGGCTTCCGGGTGGCAGTGAGCGTTGCCGCACCACCGCCGGCCGCGGCGCCAGCCCCAGCTCCGGTGCCGGCACCATGAACGCCAGCCGCCATCTCGCCGTCGTACTGCTGTTGGCGCCGCTGGCGCTGTCGGCCTCACCACCCGGACCGCTGGTGCTGGAACGGCCGTTCGAATTCCAGTTGGTGCTGAACGGCACCCAGAGCTGGAAAAGCGGCGTGCAGGCCACCGAAGCCACGACCAAACAGACCTACACGGTCAGCACCCGGCTGCGCTCGAACGGCTTTCTGTACAGCGACAACCTGCTCGATACCGACAACGCGGCGCGGATGGAAATCAAGCCGATGTACTACGCGCGCCAGGGCCTGGAGCGCCTGCGGGCCAGCAACGGCGGCAAGCTGCCGACCACGCCGGACGACGCCAACACGATCTTCGAGCGCTATCGCCAGAAGGGCAATCACTGCCGGGACAACCTGGAGTGCAACCAGCAGGCGGCCGAACAGATCGCCGCGATCAACGCCATGCAGGACAACAGCCGCGAAGATCTGGAAGCCTTCCTGAACTCGCACGGCAGCGGCCCGGAAGCGCGCTTCCTGTACTTCTTCGGCTACGCCGGCTGCCCGGTGAAGCTCAGCATCCAGTACGCGCTGGAAATCACCGGCACCCGCGCCTATGACAAGAAAAAGGAGAAACCGCTGCCGTTCAAGCTGATCCGCACGGCGGATTCGCCCGGCAACGAGGAAGATCAGAAAACGCTGTGCGAGAAGTACGTAGCCACCGTCGACGTCAAGACCGGCACCATCTTCGTCGAGAACCTGTTCGTCCCGGCGCCGCCCGGAACCAGCAAGCGGACGATCAACACCTCGACCGAAACCGTCGACGAAAAGATCGGCCTGCCGCCGCCGTTCGAAGCGCTGAACTGGACCAGCGCCAAGATGCGTCAGACCACCGAAAGCGGCGAAGAAAAGGTGAGCCTGCCGCTGACCGCCGCGCTCGATGGCGACAACAGCGTGCAGGGCACCTTCACCGGCAAGCTCGATATCTCGTTCCGCTGGAGCTTCAAGCCGCCGGCCGGCAAGGCCGTCCCCGCCAAACCCTGAAGTCTGGCCTCAACCGCTTTTCGCGAACACCCTCTTCAAAAGCTCGGTACTGCGCGCCGCAGGGTTTTCGCGGATAGCCTTTTCCTCGTCGGCCACTCTCAGGAACAGGCTGTTCAAGGCGCGATCGGTGACCCAGCTATCGAAGTCCGGCGCGCCCAGCGTGGTCGCCAAGGGACCGGCACTGGCCAGCACCGCCTTGTACTGCTGGGCGAGCCCGGCCTTGGCAGTGATGCCGGCGACGATCGGCCGGAACTTCGCCTGCAGGCTGGTGCTGGTGGCCTGACGGAAGAAGCTCGTCGCTGCATCCGGCGGGCCATCGAGAATCGCCCGCACGTCCTTCAGGCTCAATTGCCGGATGGCACCGGAAAACACTTCGGCGGCGACCGGTACCGCCGCTTCCGCCGCGCGGTTCATCGACAGATGCAGCTCGTCCAGCCGTGGCCCGGCGCCGAAACTGCGCAGCAGTGGATCGGCCTTGGTCAGCGCCTTCGGCAGCGGGATGCGGAAGCGCGTGTTCTGCCAGAAGCCGTCGCTGCGGCCGAGCTGGGTGATCGCGTTGTTCGCGCCCTGGGCCAGCACCTCCTTCAAGGCAGCGCCGATGTCGCCATCGCTGACGCCGGCATTGGCGCGGCGGGTGGCGTCGTAGGCTTTCTGCGCGAAATCGCCGAATGGCCCTGCGCTCGAGGGCGCGGCCGTTGCCAGCATGGCGGCGAGAGCGATCAGCAGCGGACGAGTGGATGGCGAGTACATCGGATGACTCCGGGAGCGGGGAACAGCGGACGGCGCGAGCCTAGACGATCGCCCGAGACAACGCGTGTACCGGCGTCGAAGCGACCGCCCGACCGTCAATCCGGCACGATTTTCGCGAAGGCGCATGCGCTTTCATGGGGACCTGCGTACAATTCGCGATCTTTTTCTTGCTGCGCCGCAGCAAGTAGCTGCAACAGCCCCCAGCAGTCAATTGGGGGCGTTAATTCGGAAAGCCTGCCTGTGAGCCTCGAGAATCTCCGCAACATCGCCATCATCGCCCACGTCGATCATGGCAAGACCACCCTCGTCGACAAGCTTCTGCGCCAGTCGCAGACCTTGGACGCCCGTGAAAACCTCGGCGAGCGAGTCATGGACTCGAACGATCTCGAACGCGAGCGTGGCATCACCATCCTGTCGAAGAACACGGCGATCCGCTGGCTCGACAAGCGCACCAACATCGAATACCGCATCAACATCGTCGACACCCCCGGGCATGCCGACTTCGGCGGCGAAGTGGAGCGCGTGTTGTCGATGGTCGACTGCGTCTGCCTGCTCGTCGACGCCGCTGACGGCCCGATGCCGCAGACCCGCTTCGTGACCCAGAAAGCCTTCGGCATGGGTCTGAACCCGATCGTCGTGGTCAACAAGATCGACCGTCCGGGTGCCCGCGCCCATTGGGTGATCGACCAGATCTTCGACCTGTTCGACCGTCTCGGCGCCACCGACAAGCAGCTCGATTTCCCGATCGTCTACGCATCGGCCCTGCACGGTTACGCCGGCGACAACCCGGACATCCGCGAAGGCGACATGGACCCGATGTTCCAGACCATCGTCGACCAGGTGTCGCCGCCGAAGGTCAACTCGGAAGGTCCGTTCCAGATGCAGGTGACCTCGCTCGCGTACTCCTCGTACGTCGGCGTCATCGGCACCGGCCGCATTACCCGCGGCAAGGTCAAGCCGAACCAGCAGGTGTCGATCGTCGGCCGTGACGGCGCCGTGCGTACCGGCAAGGTGCTGCAGGTGCTCGGCTTCATGGGCCTCGACAAGATCGAAGTGCCGGAAGCGGAAGCGGGCGACATCGTCGCCATCACCGGCATTGCCGATCTCGGCATTTCCGAGACCATCTGCGACTTGAAGAACCCGGAACAGATGGCCACCTTGCTGGTCGACGAACCGACCATGAGCATGATGTTCGAGGTCAACAAGTCGCCGTTCGCGGGCAAGGAAGGCAAGTTCGTCACCTCGCGCCAGATCGGCGATCGTCTGCAACGCGAGCTGAAGACCAACGTTGCGCTGCGCGTCGAACAGGGCTCCGCCGGTGACCAGTTCAAGGTCTCGGGCCGCGGCCTGTTGCACCTCGGCATCCTGCTGGAAACCATGCGCCGCGAAGGCTACGAAATCGCCGTCGCCCGTCCGCAGGTCATCCTCAAGGAAGTCGACGGCGTGATCTGCGAGCCGTACGAAACGCTGGTGGCCGACGTCGAAGAAGCCAACCAGGGCGGCGCCATTCAGGGCCTCGCCGAACGTGGCGGCAAGATGACCAACATGGTTCCGGACGGCAAGGGTCGTGTTCGTCTCGAGTACACGATTCCGTCGCGTGGCCTGATCGGCTTCCAGACCGAATTCATGTCGATGACCTCGGGCACCGGCCTGCTGTTCCACAACTTCGACCACTTCGGGCCGCAGTCGGACAACGGCGATATCGGCCAGCGTCGCAACGGCGTGCTGATCTCCAACGAAATGGGCAAGACCGCGCCGTACGCGCTGTTCAATCTGCAGGAACGCGGCCGCATGATGGTCGACTCGGCCGTCGACGTGTACGAGGGCCAGATCGTCGGCATTCACTCGCGTGACAACGATCTCGTGGTCAACGTGCTGAAGGGCAAGAAGCTCACCAACATGCGCGCCTCGGGCTCGGATGAGAACGTGCTGCTGACGCCGCCGGTGAAGCATTCGCTGGAACAGGCGCTGGAGTTCATCAACGAGGACGAACTTGTCGAACTGACGCCGAACTCGATCCGCATCCGCAAGAAGTTCCTCAAGGAACACGAGCGCAAGCGCGGCCGCAGCGAGTCGGCTGTCGCCTGATCGGCGCGCTGAAACGCTGAGTAGCAAACCGAACGCCGACGAAAGTCGGCGTTCTTGTTTCCGGCACCAGAAAGCCGATTGGAAGCCGGGAACTTGCCGGACAGATTGCCGTCCGAACCCGGTGTACGCTGGCGTGCCGGTGCTTCATCGAGAACGCGATGACGCCGATCAACAGCATTCGAAATCGACCGTTCGCCACTCTTGGAGGAGTTGCCGTGCTGAAAGCCTGGACCCCGCTGTTCGTTGCCTGCGCGCTGCTGCCCGGCGCTGTGCTGGCTCATGGCCCGTCACGGCTGAAGGTCGTCGAATCGGTGGAGATTGCCGCGCCGGTCGACAAGGTCTGGGCCCGTCTGTCGAAGTTCGACGATGCCTCGTGGATTCCGGCCGTCGCCAAGACCGACGCCAAGGGCGGCAACGAAGTCGGCGCCACCCGCACCGTGACCCTGAAAGCCGAAGGCAGCCCGACCATCGAGGAAGAACTGGTCAAGTACAACGCCGAAGGCAAGTCGCTGAGCTACAAGATCACCAAGGTCGATCCCAAGGTGCTGCCGGTCAACAACTACGCATCGACGATCACCGTCAGCGGCGATGCCACCAAGAGCACCGTCGAATGGAAAGCCGGCTTCTACCGCGGCTACCCGAACAACGATCCGCCGCCGGAACTGAACGACGACGCCTCGCAGGCGGCCGTCACCAAGCTGTATGAAACCACGCTGGCCGAGCTGAAGAAGTCGCTGGAAGGCGGCAAGTAATCCAGCGAGCTGACATGGGCCGCTGATGTTCGAAGGCCGCCAACGGACGCCGCGACGAGCCAGGCTGCTCGTCGCGGCGTTGCTGTTTTCGGGCTCGGTGAAAGCGCATGAGCTGGCCTTCGTGCCGGCCCAGGTGGCCAACCGGGTCAGCGTCATCGACCTGACGACGATGCAGCGGCTCGCCGATATTCCGGTCGACGGCAAGCCGGCCGGCGTCGCGGTGGCCCAGCAGGCCGGCCGCGCCTACGTCAGCAGCCCGGAAGGCAAGTTCGTCACCATCATCGATACCGCGAGCCGCGCAGTGGTTGGCCGCATCGACGTCGGCGGCGGCCCGCTCGGCATCGTCGTTCCGCCTTCCGGTGCGCCGGTCTATGTCGCCGACTGGTACCAGCACCGCGTCTACGCGATCGATCCGATCCGCCGCGTCGTCACCGGCTTTGTCCAGGTCGGCCAGTCGCCGTCCGGCCTGGCGGTCAGCCGCGATGGCCGGACCTTGCTCAGTGCCGATCGCGATGACGATCAGGTATCGATCATCGACACCGCCAGCTTCACCGTGCGCGCGACGATCAAGGTCGGCGCCCGGCCGTTCGGCGTTACCTTGTCTGCCGACGGCAGCCGCGCCTACAGCGCCAACGTCGGCAGCAATGACGTGACGGTGATCGACGTGCCGAATGCCAAGGCGATCGCCACCGTCGCGGTCGGCGAACGTCCTTACGCCGTGGCGCTCGCCAACGGCCGTGCCTTCGTCAGCAACCAGTACGCGGCCACGGTCAGCGTGTTCGACACCGGCAGCTTCGCCAGGCTTGCGACCATCGAGGTCGGCGACTACCCCGAAGGCATCGAAGCCTCGGCCGATGGCCGCAGCGTCCAGGTCGTCAACTGGGAATCGAACAGCGTGCAGCGCATCGATACGGTGACGCTGAAGATCACCGCGAGCGTCGAGACAGCCGATGGCCCGCGCGGTTTCGGCAACTTCATCTGGGCGGCGCCCTGAGCAGCTGACCGCTCAGGGATAAGGCTGCACCACCTGCTCGATCGCGCCGAAGATCGAGACACCGTCGTCGTCGAGCATCTCGATGCGGATGGCGTCGCCGTGCTGCAGGTACGGCGTCGTCGCCTGACCTGTGAGCAGGGTTTCGACGGTGCGCTGTTCGACCAGACAGGCGTAGCCCACGCCGCCCTCGGCGACCGGTTTGCCGGGTCCGCCGTCTTCGCCCTTGTTCGAGACCGTGCCGCTGCCGATGATCGAGCCGGCCACCAGCGGGCGGGTCTTGGCGACGTGGCTGATCAGCTGCGGGAAGCCGAACACCATGTCCTGTCCGGCATTCGGCGCGCCGAGCTTCTGGCCGTTGACGGCGGTCAGCAGCCGGCGATGCAGGCGCTCGCCATCCCAGGCGGCACCGAGTTCGTCGGGCGTCACCGCGCAGGGGCTGAAGCTGCTCGAGGGCTTGGACTGGAAGAAGCCGAAGTTCTTCGCCAGCTCCTCCGGGATCAGATTGCGCAGCGAGACATCGTTGGCCAGCATCACCAGACGGATCGCGCTGGCCGCCGCTTCCGGCGAGGCGCCCATCATCACGTCGCCGGTGATCACCGCGACTTCGCCTTCGAGGTCCAGGCCCCAGTCGGCATTGGCCAGCGGGATCGCGGCGCAGGGCGCGAGGAAGCTGTCCGAGCCGCCCTGGTAGATCAGCGGATCGGTCCAGAAACTGGCCGGCAGCTCGGCGCCGCGGGCGCGACGCACCAGTTCGACATGGTTGATGTAGGCCGAACCGTCCGCCCACTGATAGGCGCGCGGCAGCGGCGACAGGCAGTCGCAGGGATCGAAGCTCAGGGTGCCGGCGATGCCGCCTTCGTTGAGCTTGTCCGACAGCAGCTGCAGATCGGGGGCAATGGCCTCCCAGTCGTCGAGCGCCTGCTGCAGGGTTCGGGTCTGCGGCACCGGTGCTGCGTGGCGCAGGTCACGGCTGACGACGACCAGCCGGCCATCACGGCTGCCATCACGCAAGGTGGCGAGTTTCATCGGGTTTTCCGCCGTGGTCGGCGGTCCTTTGGAGGGCGATGACCCTATTCTAGACCGCCGCTCAACGCGGCCGGCAGGCTCAGACTTACCCTCAGGCCGCCACCCTCGGCATTGGCCGCGGACAAGCTGCCGCCATGCGCGCGGGCAATGCGTTCGACGATGGCCAGACCCAGCCCGTGGCCCTCCGCGCGCGCGGCATTGGCGCCCCGGAAGAACGGCCGGAACAGCTTGCCGAGATCGCTTTCGGGCACGCCGGGGCCGTGGTCGCGAATCTCGATCACGGTCTGCGGCGTCGGCCCATCCTCGCCGCGCAGGCTGAGCAGGATCTGGCCGCCGTCGGCACTGAACTTCACGGCGTTCGACAGCAGATTGTCGACGGCCCGTTCGAGCAGGCCGTGATTGCCGCTGACCGGCAGCGAATCCGTCACCTGCAGCGCGATGCCGATCTGCCGGGTGTCAGCCTCGATGCGGAAGGCGCTGGCCCGGGCCTGCAGCAGCGCGGCCAGATCGACCTGTTCCAGGGTCATGCCGGGCAGGTCCGCTTCCATTCGCGACAGCGCCAGCGCTTCGCCGATGATCCGGTCCAGCCGGGTGATCTCGGCCTCGGCTCGGGTGAAGTGGCTGGCGGCGGCTTCGGGCGTGCTGCGGCTGGCGAGATCGAGCAGCAGATGCAGGCGGGCCAGCGGCGAGCGCAGTTCGTGGGAAACGTCCTGCAGCACGCCGCGTTCGTGCGCGATCAGCGCTTCGATGCGCGCGGCCATGCGATCGAAATCGGCGGCGAGGCGGCCGAGTTCATCGTCGCGCCCGCTCCACGGCGCGCCGACCCGGGTCGCCAGATCGCCGGCGGTCATGCGTCGCGTGGCGTCGGCAATCGCCGCGACCGGCCGGGCGATGCTGCGCGCCACCCACCAGCCGAGCGCGCCGATCACCAGCATCGACAGCACCAGTTGCACCATCAGCAGATGCTCGATGCGCGGCGGTGGCGCGCGCGGGCCGCGGACGGCGATCAGGCGCCGTTCGATGCTGTCGCTGCCGATCACCTTCTCGGCGACGATCAGCACTTCCGGCCGCGGCCGCAGCACCACCGAGTCCTCGCTCAGCAAACGGTCGAGCGCGCGGCGCGCGATCGGCGGCGTCGGACGATGCAGCAGATTGCGATCGCCTTCGTACAGGCTGGCTTCGATGCCGTCGAGCTGCCGACGCTCGCGCCATTCATCGAGCCCCTGCACGCCCTTGCGGATGTAGACGCGGTTGGCGGCTTCGGCCATCGCCGTCCAGTCCGGCTCGCCGCGATAGGCGTTGCGCGCGAAGCGCTCGGTGACGAACACGCTGACCACCAGGGTGGCGATGTTGGCGGCGACGAACCACAACAGCAGCCGCGCGTACAGGTTCGGGGTTGGCAGTTTCATGTCGAGCCAGGCGCCGCCGTCTTGCCGACGATCAGCTGATAGCCAAGGCCGCGCACGGCATCGATGCCTGGCGCGTCGGTTGCCGCGTCAGCGAGCTTGCGGCGCAGGCGGCTGATGTGGACATCGACAGCGCGATCGAAACGTTCGATCTCGCGGCCCAGGCCTTCGCGGGTCAGCACCGCCTTGTCGACCACCTGGCCGGGCCGCGTTGCCAGGGCCATCAGCAGCGAGAACTCGGCGCCGGTCAGCTCCAGCGGCTGGCCGTGCAGCAAGGCGGTGCGGGTCAGCGTTTCGATGCGCAGGCTGCCGAGTTCCAGGGTGTCGGCCGCCGCGGTGGCCGGAGCGCGCAGCCGAGCGCGAACCCGGGCCAGCAGTTCGCGCGGCAGGCAGGGCTTGGCGAGATAGTCATCGGCACCGAGTTCGAGGCCGATGACCCGATCCACCGGTTCGCCGCGCGCCGACAGCATGATCACCGGCAGCGGGTGCTTGCGGCGCAGTTCGCGCAGGGTCTCCAGGCCGTCAAGGCCGGGCATCATCACGTCGAGGATCAGCAGATCCGGCCGCGTGCCAGCGGCGCTGAGCCGGGCCAGCGCGGCGGCACCGTCGTGCACGGTTTCGACACTGTAGGACTCGTGGCGCAGATAGTCGGCCAGCAGTTCGGCCAGCGCGCGGTCATCGTCGACGATCAGGATGTGAGCAGCGGTCATGGCGGTACTGTCTGGCCCATACCGCCGGCGCGCAAGCGAAGACCTCGTTCTTTTGCCGGCCTTTACCGATCTTAACGAGCACGCAACGTTTCGCCATGGCCATCAGGCGTTCAATGCTCGGGCAGCCCAAACCGGAATCAAGGCCATCACGGCCTCCCCCAAGCAACAACATCCCAGCAACACAGGAGCACCCAAGATGAATCTCAAGACCCATCTCACTTCGAAGAAAACCGCGCTCGCCGCTGCGCTGTGCGCCGGCCTGATGATCGCCGCGCCGCAGTTCGCCAACGCCCAGCCGCCGGCTCCGGATGCCGCAGCGGGTGCCGATCGCCCGGATCGCCCGCCGCACGAGAAAGGCCGTGACGGTGGTCCACGTCATGGCGGCGGACCGTTCATGCACGAGCTGAAGTCACTGGATCTCAGCGACGCCCAGCGCAGCAGCGTCCGTGACGCGATCAAGGCCCAGTGGCAGTCGGCTCGTGACGAGCGCCAGGCAGCGCGTCAGCTGCATCGCAACGTCGAGATCGCGGCGCCGGACAGCCCCGGCTACAGCGGCCTGGTCAACCAGCTCGCCGACGCCGAGGCCAACGAAGCGCGTGATCGCGTGCAGAAGCAGGCGGCGCTGAAGTCGCAGGTCTTCGCGATGCTGACGCCGGCGCAGAAGACCGCGCTGACCGAGAAGCTGAAGAACCTGCCGGAACCGCCGGCCCGCCCGGAGAAAACCGGCTTCCGCGGTCGCTGAAGCTTGCTGCTGAAAAAAAGCCCCCGGCAGCGATGCCGGGGGCTTTTTCGTGGGCGACCTGGCGGTGTGTCAGCGGGAGCGTCAGCTCTGGTGCCAGCTCTGGTGATAACCGGCCCACTCGACGACCGTCGCCGCATCGGCGACCTCCAGAGCCTCGCGGGCATCGATCATCACCGCGTACTCGTCGGTCATCGGTTTCGGCTGCACGTGCATCCGGCTCAGCGCCTTCGGATGCGGGCCGTGGGTAAAGCCGGCCGGATGCAGGGTGACCATGCCGGGATGGATGTGATCGCGGCTGAAGAAGTCGCCCGAGTGATAGAAGATCACTTCATCGAAATCATCGTTCGAATGGAAGAACGGCACCTTGATCGCGCCGGGATCAGTCTCGAACGGGCGCGGCGCAAACGTGCAGACCACGAAGCCGGGCGCGACAAACGTGGTATGCGCGCTCGGCGGCAAGTGATAGCGATGCGAGCTGAGCGGCCGAAGGTCGCGAACGTTGATCCGCACCGGATGCAGCGTACCGTGCCAGCCCAGCGCGTCGAGCGGGTTGTAGGGATAGGTGACCGTCGACAGCAGATTGCGGCGCTTGATCACCACGCGACTATCGCCGACGCGCGCAGCCTGCGCCTTGAACGCCTCGTCGATGCGCGGCAGATCGAGCATCGCCGGATCGAAGATCGCCTGCTCGCCGACCAGACCCTTGTCCGGCAGCTGGTAGCTGCCATTGCTGGCTTCGATCAGCAGCAGCTGCAGGGCCTCGAGCACGTCAAGGCGCCACATGGTGCCGCGCGGCAGCAGCACGTAATCACCGGCTTCGATCGTCAGATGGCCGTAGTCGCAATACAGCTCGCCACGCCCGGCGTGGACGAACAGCAGCTCGTCGCCATCGGCATTGCGCGCCAGATGATCCATGTTCGCGGCAAGCCGCCAGAAACGCAGCCGGCAATGTGCGTTATGCAGCAGCGTGGTGGCCGCCCAAGGGCTAGCGCCATCGGCCTGCAGTTGCATGCAATCGAAAGCACGCGGTCGCAGCGGACCTTCCCAGCTGGTCCAGCCGGTCGGTGGACGCGGGTGGATCATCTGCGTCGCCGGGCCGAAGAAGCCGTCCTTGCCGATCTCGCGCTCGACCGTGCCGGGCGGCAGATCGGCATGCGCCTGGCGCGAGGCCAGGCCTTCGATGTGCGGAATGTGTATCCACTTGCGGCTCATCACTCTTTCTCCGCTGCCTGACGCATCAGGATTTGCGCATAGTCCGGCGCGGTGGGCTCGTGCATGAAGTAGACACTGATGTCGCGCCAACTGGTTGCGGCGAGCTTCTTCGCCCAGCGCTGCAGATCGGCTTCGGAATAATGTTCAAGGCGCAGGCGCAGATAGCCCCAGGGCGCGGTCTCGACCAGCGGCGGCGGCGTATTGTCTTCCCGCTCCGACAACACCAGCGCGGCCTGCACGCTTTCCAGCGCCGCGTACGTCTCATCGCAGAACCAGCTGTCGTTGCGGAACTCGAACGCCGCGCGGTGATCCTTCGGCAGCAAGCTCAGGAATTCCTTCAGAAGCGGCAGGTCCTTCTTCAGATAAGGCGGCAGCTGGAAGAGCACGGCGCCGCGCTTGGTCTGGAGTGAGGCCAGCCTTTCATAGAGCACCGCCAGCGGCTCGGCCGCCAGTGCAGCCTTGAGCTTGGCCTTGTGCGTGATCTCGGCAGGCGCCTTGATCGCGAAGCGGAATGTCTTCGGCGTGACCTCCAGCCACTTCTCCAGACTCGCGGTCTTCGGCATGCCGTAGAAGCTGCTGTTGATCTCGACCGTCGGCAAGCGCTCGCCGTAGAACTGCAGCATCGCGTCGGCCTTGATCTTCTCTGGATAGAAACTGCCCTTCCATTCCTTGAAGGAAAAACCACTCGCCCCGGCTCGGATCTTCTGCGCTTTCATGGTCGCCATCTCGATTGGCTGCCGTTCAGGAGTTGTGGTTTACCAGAGCCGTTTCCGTGATCACGCTCAGGCCGCTTCGCTCTTCAGCACGCCGCGCCGGACCTGATCTTCCTCGATCGACTCGAACAGCGCCTTGAAGTTGCCTTCGCCGAAGCCTTCGTTGCCCTTGCGCTGAATGATCTCGAAGAAGATCGGGCCGATCACCGTCGAGGTGAAGATCTGCAGCAGGATGCCCTCAACGGGCGCGCCATCGATGAGGATTTTCAGCTTCTGCAGCCGCGCCAGACTCTCGCCGTGGTTCGGCACCCGGGCATCGGTCTTGTCGTAGTAGGCGTCCGGCGTATCCATGAACACGACACCGCGCGTGCGCAGCGCTTCGACGGTCGAGTAGATGTCGTCGGTGGCCAACGCCAGATGCTGGATGCCTTCGCCGCGGTAGTCGCGGATGAATTCGGCGATCTGCGATTTCTCGTCGGCACTTTCGTTGATCGGAATCCGCAGCTTGCCGCAGGGGCTGGTCATCGCCCGCGACACCAGGCCGGTCAGCTTGCCTTCGATGTCGAAGTAGCGGATCTCGCGGAAGTTGGCAATGCGGGTATAGAAGCTTGACCAGACGTCCATGTTGCCCTTGGCCACGTTGTGGGTCAGATGGTCGAGCGTGGTCAAGCCGACGCCTTTCGGCTGCTGATCGGCGCCGGCAATGGGGACGAAATCGACGTCGTAGATCGAGCGCTCGCCGTAGCGGTCAACAAAATAAAGAACGCTGTTGCCGATGCCGTAGACCGCCGGCAGGTTCAGCTCCATGTAACCCGGCTTGGTATCGAACGGCACCGCACCCTGGGCGACGGCATGGCGGAACGCGGCGGGCGCGTCCTTCACCCGCCAGCCCATCGCGCAGGCGCTGGGGCCGTGGGCAATCGCGAACTGCGCAAAGTGCGTGTACGGCGTGCCGTTGACCAGGAAGTGGATGTCGCCCTGCTTGAACAGGGTCACATCCTTCGAGCGATGCCGCGCCACGGCGGTGAAGCCGAGCAGCTCGAACAGCGTATGCAACTGAGCGACGCCGGCCGGCGTCGGCGCGGTGAATTCGACGAATTCGAAGCCGTCGGTCTGCAGCGGGTTGGTCTGATCGTTCATCGGTATCTCCATTCAGGCCGCCAGCGATTTCGGCGGGAACAGCGGCGCATGCAGGCCGAGACGGCGGGCATCGGCCACGGCGGCCAGCAGATCGGCCTGGCTCAGCTCGTGCAGCTGGCGAAACGAGTCAAGCACGTAGTACAGCGGCTGCAGCACGTCGATGCGGTAGGGCGTGCGCAGCACCTCGATCAGCGAGAACGGGCGGTGCAGTGGCGCGGGCCCCAGCGCATAGGCGGTTTCGCCGGGCGAGGACAGGATGCCGCCGCCGTAGATGCTGAGCGAATCATCTGGCCTGCGAAGCAGGCCGAACTCGACGGTAAACCAGTAAAGCCGTGCCAGAAACGCGCGGTCTTCCTTGCTTGCCGCCAGCCCGATTTCGCCATAGCGCTGAGTGAACGCAGCGAACCAGGGATTGGTCAGCAGCGGCGTGTGGCCGAACAGCTCGTGAAAGATGTCCGGTTCCTGGAGATAGTCCAGATGCTCGCGGCGGCGGATGAAGGTGGCGGCTGGGAAGCGCTTGGCGGCCAGCAGCGCGAAGAACTCCGAGAACGGGATCAGCGCCGGCACCGCCGCCACTTCCCAGCCGGTCTCGCGCTGCAGCCGGCCCGATACTTCCGACAACTGCGGCACGCGGTGCTGCGGCAGTTTCAGCAGCTCCAGACCGTGCAGGAACTCCGGGCAGGCGCAATCGGCGATCGCGGCCTGCTGGCGCGCATACAACTCGGACCAGATCGCGTGCTCGGCCTTCGAGTAGGCCACGACGCCGCGCGCGTCAGGCGCACGCGAAACGTAAAGGGATTCGGGCAGCGAACGCTGAGCCATGACGGCCTCCGGGAGGCGTGATGCAAGGCACTCAGCGTAGCGCGCTTGCCGCGGCGTTTTACTGCGAAGTCATGCGTGTGCGTTAGGATTCACGCATCGATTCACCACGAATCATCTGAATGACGGGGAAATCATGCGCGCCGAGCTGGACCGTACCGATCTCCGGATGCTCGACGAGCTGCAGCGCAACGGCCGTATCGCCGTCGTCGAGCTGGCTGACAAGGTCGCGCTGTCGCCAACCGCCTGCCAGCGACGGCTGAAGAAGCTGGAGGACGCCGGCGTCATCGGCCGCTACACCGCCGTGCTCAACCCGGCGGCGCTCGGTCTCGGCATCGAGGCTTTCGTCCGGGTCGCGATCGAGCGGCAATCGAAGGACGCGACGCAGGCTTTCGAAGCGGCGATCCGCGCCCGGCCGGAAGTGCGCGCCTGCTACGTGATGACCGGCGATCTCGACTTCCTGCTGCACGTGCAGGTAGCCGATCTCGCCGCCTTCGCCGAGTTCTCGATGCGGGTGCTGATCGGCCTGCCCGGCGTCAAGGACGTGCGCTCGTCGCTGGTGCTGGAAGCGATCAAGCGCGACGAGGGTCTGGCCCTCGTCGCTTGAACTACCCCTGAACTACATCCGCGCGAAACGATCCGCCGCATCGATAAGCCGAGAAAGCGTGCCGTTCTCGCTGGCCGCATGGCCGGCATCGGCGACCACCTGCAGATCGGCTTCCGGCCAGGCGCGGTGCAGGTCCCAGGCGGATTTCATCGGGCAGACCACGTCGTAGCGGCCCTGGACGATGACGCCGGGGATGTTCTTAAGCTTCGCCGCGTCGTCCAGCAACTGATTCGGGCGCAGGAAGCCGCCGTTGACGAAGTAGTGGCATTCGATGCGGGCAAAGGCTTCGGCGAAATCGTCGCCGCCGTAGCGGGCGACCATGTCGGTGCTCGGGATCAGCTTCGAGGTCGCGCCTTCCCAGATGCTCCAGCTGCGCGCAGCATCGCGGCGCACTTCCGGGTTTTCGCTGGTCAGGCGGCGGTGATAGGCGCTGACCAGATCGCCGCGTTCGGAAACCGGGATCGGCGCGATGTAATGCTCCCAGGCATCCGGATAGATCCAGTTGCAGCCTTCCTGGTAGAACCAGCTGATCTCCTCCGGGCGGATCAGGAAGATGCCGCGCAGGATCAGGCCGAGCGTCCGCTGTGGATGGGTTTCGCCGTAGGCCAGCGCCAACGTCGAGCCCCAGGAGCCGCCGAACACCACCCAGGCGTCGATGCCGAGTGTCTCGCGGATGGTTTCCATGTCGGCCACCAGATCCCAGGTGGTGTTCTCGCGCAGTTCGGCATACGGCTTGGAACGACCGCAGCCGCGCTGATCGAACAACACGATGCGGTAGCGCTTGGGATCGAAGAACTGGCGGTGCCAGGCTTCGCAACCACCGCCCGGACCACCATGGACGAACACCACCGCCTTGCCATCGGGGTTGCCGCTTTCCTCGACATAGATCTCGTGCAGCTCCGAAACCTTCAGGCGGTGCGTGCGGTACGGCTCGATCGGCGGATAAGGCTGGGCCATGGCTGCAGGGAGGGGATCAGGGTGGGGACGGCAATTAGCTTAACCGAGCCACTCAGGTCATCGACTTCAGAAAGCCCCAGAGCAGCACCGCGAAGCCGCCGATCTCGGCCAGCGCCAGCAGCCACATGAAGCCGTGGATCGCGAAACCGGGCAGCGTTCCATTGCCCAGCCGATGCGGATTGCGCAGCTGGTTGTCGGTATCGCGCAGGATGCCGTGCAGCACGTAGGTGGCGATTGCCAGCGCGAAGAACAGCAGCGGTGCGGCGACGGCGAGCAAGGTGCCGGTTGCGGACAGCGGCGAATACGGCACGAACTCGCGGATCAGCATGGCCGAGAACGCGTACATCAGTGCCGCGCGGTGAGCGATGTCGACATAGACCGGCGCGGTGGCTTCGGCGCTTGTGGCGATGCAGCGGTACTTCCACCAGCCGGTCAGCAGGCCGGTCATGAAGAAGCTGCCGGCGGCGAGCAGGCACAGGGTTTCGGCGGTGACGGCGGTGGACATCGAGCGACTCCGGAGTAAGGTGCATGAACCTGCCGGCGGCCTTCTGCGGTCGCTTCGGCGGAACGGTCTTTGCACATTCATTGTCGCCTGATCGGGCGCTGCTATAGCATCTGCGGAAGCCACCGCTTTTGAAGTTCCCAAGCCGTCTCGAGCACCGAACGCAATGTCGAAAAATTCCCTGATCCTGGTGCTGCTCGCCAGCTTCGCCGCGCCACTGGCCGCAAGCGATGCGCCGGGCGCCGCCGCTGCGGCCATCGTCGCTCCCGCTGCCGCCCCGGTGGTGATCGAGGATCCGAATTTCCCGACGCCGAGCCTGATCAAGCCAAGGGTCGAGTTCTGGAAGCAGGTGTTCGCCGAGTGGTCCGAGCACAACAGCGCGCTGCACACCAAGGACGATGTCTCGAAGGTGTTCACGGTGCTCGATTTCCGCGCTGATGCCGCGGTGCTGTCGCCGAATGAGCTGGCTGCCAAGAAGAGCCGCGAGGAGAAGGCCGCCCGCGCCGAACTCGAACAGAACCTGCTGGGTCTGCAGGCGCGCATCGACGGCGGCGAAGTGATCAACCCGGATCTGCTGCCGGCCGATCAGGCCAAGATCGTTGCGCTGTTCGGCAACGATCAGAACCCGAAGCGCTACGAAAAGGCCGCCGAGGATCTGCGCTTCCAGCGCGGCCTGCGCGAGCGCACCCAGCACGCGCTGGAAATCTCCGGCCGCTATCTGCCGGAGATGGAACGCATCTTCGCCGGCTACGGCCTGCCGACCCGGCTCACCCGCTTGCCGCTGGTCGAATCCAGCTTCAATGTCGATGCCTACTCGAAGGCCGCCGCCGCCGGGCTCTGGCAGTTCATTCCGTCATCGGCGCGCATCTACATGCGCCTGAACAACGTCGTCGACGATCGCCGCGACCCGTGGACCTCCACCGACGCCGCTGCCCGCCATCTGCGTGACGACTACGACGCGCTCGGCAGCTGGCCGCTGGCGCTGACCGCCTACAACCATGGCCGCGGCGGCATCGCCAAGGGTCTGCGCGAAGTCAACGGCACGACCCTGACCGACCTGATCGAGCACTACCAGGCCAAGTCCTTCGGCTTCGCGTCGTCGAACTTCTACTCGGAGTTCATCGCCGCCAGCGAGATCGAACGCGACTACCGCAGCCACTACGGCGAACTGCAGCGCGAACCGCTGCTGCGCTTCGACACCGTGCGCACCCACGACTACGTGCGCTACGACACGCTGCGCAAGCTGGCCGGCGCCGATGACGAAGAGTTCCAGCGCCTCAACCCGGCGTTCCGTCCGGAAGTGGTCAACGGCCGCCTGCGCGTGCCGCCGGACCATGAGATTCGCGTGCCGAGCGGTGCCGGCCAGCGCTTCGACATCGCCTACGCGACCCTGACCCCGGACCAGCGCCACGACAGCCAGATCCGTCTCTACTCGACTCACATCGTCGGCCGCGGCGATTCGCTGGGCAAGATCGCCAAGCGCTACGGCGTATCGAGCAAGGACATCCTGGTCGCCAACAACCTCGGCAACGGCAGCAAGCTGCGCAAGGGCCAGAACCTGCAGATTCCGACCGGTGACGACAAGCTGATGGTGGCGGTGATCGACACCAAGCCGGCGGCGCAGACCGCGGCGCGTCCGGTCAAGGTCAAGGCGGAAGCGTCGAGCGTGTCGGTGGCCAAGGTCGTTGCCCAGCACGGCACCCATCGGGTGCGTTCCGGCCAGACCCTGGGCGCGATCGCCAAGCGTTACCGGACGTCGATCGGCGCTCTGCAGGAGTTGAACGGCTTCGGCGACACCGACGTGCTGCGGGTCGGTGCAACGATCAAGGTGCCGCGCGGCTGAGGCGGCTTGGCTAAATAAGTTAGCGATGGCCTGAAGAATGACTCCAACTCAGGCCGATCTTCGCAAGCTCATCGTGTGCTCTCTGCAGCTTCTTGCATCAACAGAAGCCGCCTTTGAGTATCAACGTCAAGTGCCAATCGCCGACGTTTCGGCGGAGCTGTTCTGCCAATGGTTTGATGACGCTTACCTTCCCGACAGCGAAGTCTTCCAAGGTGCTTTTTCTCAGGAAGAGCTCGATGCTCTGGCTGCGTTCAATAGCGTTTTTGAAGCGACAGCGAGAGAAATAGGCGAGCGATTACAGTCGCTAGAGCAGTTACTAGCTCTGCCAGCTTGGCAGTCTGTGCAAAAAGGGGCCCAGGAAGCGCTCGAAAACTTGGGCTGCGAATGACCCCAGGGAACACGCCGTACGAAGTTAGAGCTGGCCACTCAACTTAGGCGATCGGCACCACGCGGCTGCGCCGCGCCAGCCGGCGCAGTGCTGGCCGCAAGCCGAAGTACAAGGCGACGATCGCCAGCGGCGCGGCGACCATCCAGGCCGCGACACCGCCGAGCGCCACCAGCCCGAATTCGGCGATGAACTCCATCGGCCCGGCCTGAAAGCGGGCCATCATTTCGGGAATCGACAGCGTCACATGCGGCGCTCCGAACCATTCGCCGGCCCGGTAGAACGGCAGCAGCAGCACGAACTGCAGCGGATAGCAGAGGTAGTTCACCAGCTGGATGATCGGCTGGTTCAGGCGCAGGCCCCAGGCGACCAGGCCGCAGAGCACGGTGGTCGAACCGAGGATCGGGAACACCGCGATCACGGCGCCGAGCGCGGCGGTCAACGCGATCTTTTCCGGGGTGATGCCTTGCCGAAGCTGGGCCAGCACCGGCCCGAGGATTTTTCGACGCCAGAACGATTGAACCGGTGCGACGACGACGGCGGCTGGATCGCTCACCGAGTGGCCGGCTTGCGGCGCAGCAGGAAGTCTTCGATGGTCGCGTTCGGCGGCAGCCTGGCCAGGGTGATCAGCGCATAGACCGCCATCGCCATGTTGCCGGTCAGCAAAACCGCAACCAGCCACAGCACCCGCGCCAGCCACGAGGTTTCCTTGTAGGCGATCCACAGCCAGAACCACAGGAAGGCGTAGAAGGTGTCGAACAGCGTCGCCACAAACCAGGCGTTGTAGTTCGCGGCCGGATTGGCGATCAGGTCATTGATCGCCGGCACGATGCTGACGTGGCCGGTGGCCCAGATCGACGCGCCAACGAGGGAGGCGAACGCGAGGACCGCAAACAGGCCCAGTCCGAACTTCATCAAAACCTCAGCTTGGTTTGGTCAGCGTGATGTGCATCAAGTCGATCGAGCCGGTGCGGAAACCGCATTCGCAGTAGCTCAGGTAATAGCGCCACATGCGCAGGAAGCGCTCGTCGAACTGCTTGACGATCTGTTCCCGCACGCCGAGCACGTTGCGATGCCAGGCGGCGAGCGTATCAGCGTAATCCTTGGCGTAGAACCGCGCGTCGCTGGCCACCAGGCCGGCTTGCTTCGACAGCGTTTCAAATAGCGTCGGCGGGCACAGCATGCCGCCCGGGAAGATGTACTTCTGGATGAAATCGCGCTTCGAACGATAGTGGTCGAAGATCGCCGGGTTGATCGTAATGCCCTGGATCGCCGCGATGCCGCCCGGCTTCAGCGCCTTGCCGATCGCCTGGAAATAGCCCGGCCAGTATTCCTCGCCCACCGCTTCGTACATCTCGATCGACACCACGCGGTCGTAGGTTTCGGTGACGTCGCGATAGTCGCGGATCTCGAAGCTGACTCGGTCCGACACGCCGGCGTTCTCGGCCCGGATCTTCGCTTCGGCGTACTGCTCGTTGGACAGGGTGATCGAGTGCACCCGGCAACCGGAGTGCGTCGCCGCATAGATCGCGAAGCCGCCCCAGCCGGAGCCGATCTCGAGCAGCGTGTGCTCGGGACGCAGTTCCAGGCGTTCGTACATCAGCCGGAACTTGTTGATCTGCGCATCCATCAGCGTTTCGTTCGGCTGGATGTACATGCCGGAGGAATACGCCATCGTTTCGTCGAGCCACATCTTGTAGAACTCGTTGCCGAGATCGTAGTGGTACTCGATGTTCTTCTTCGCGGTGCGCTTGGTGTTGGCTTTCAGCTTGTGCTTGACCATGCCGAAGAAGCGGCCGATCCAGTTCATCTCGAACGGGCCCTTGTAGTGCGGCTCGTTCAGGTACATGACCATCAGCAGGCGGGTGAGGTCCGGCGTGTCCCAGCAGTCGTCCAGATAGGCGTCGCCGATACCGACTTCACCGCCGGTCAGCAGGTGGCGCATCAGCCGCTCGTTCTTGATCTGCCAGAGGCCGTGCGGGCCTGGTTCTCGTCCTTCAAAGCGGCGGGTGCTGCCGTTGGGCAGGACGATGTCCAAGGTGCCGACCTTCACGCCGGACATCATGTACATCAGGATCTTCAGGCCCCAGCTCAGGCCGCGATTGTCGCCACGAGTCGCGAAGTCAGCAGGCAGGTCGGGCGAGAAGCCGTCCCGGCTCATGATCTGCTTCAGATTTTCGTGGCGATCGTGGTTGCTGTCGTTGTTGTTCATGGCGGCGGCTAGGGTGTCCAGATGATGCCTGACGAGCCTGATCAAGAAGAACTCGATATCAGCTCATTTCACGTTCCGGTGGCGCCGGCTTGCCGTGGAAGCGGCCGCCGCGCAACCAGATCTTCAAGGCTTCCCAATGAATGCCGGCGACCACCTTGAAGGTCATCAGCGGCATTTTCAGCACCTGCCTGACGATGGCGCGATCGGTGAGCAGTACCCGCTCGCCGGCCAGCGTTGCGTCAAGAATCGGCACCCCGTCCCGCGTCTCGTGGATCACTACCCGCAGGCGCTCGCCGGGATCGTCGAGCGTGAAGCGGTAGCGGCCCACGAGGTCGAAGAACGGCGACACGTGGAAGCACTTGTCCTTCTCATGCAGGTGGTCATACGGCATCGGCTGGCCGTCGGATGCGAGCAGATAGCAGTGCTTTTCACCGAAGGTGTTGCGCACCTCGGCGATCACCGCCCGCAGGGAACCGTCGCGGTGTTCGCAGTACCACATCGAGATCGGATTGAAGGCGAAACCGAACAGCCGCGGGAAGGCCAGCAGACGAATCCGACCGCCGTCCAGCGTGATGTCGGCAGATTGCAGCATTGTTTCTACCCAGCTTCTCAGCGCACCCGGCTGGCCGCTGCCGTGATCGCGATCGTGGATCGCCAGCACGTTGAAGCGGTTGCGCGAGAACAGCCGCAGCGGCGCCACGGCTTCGTCGATCCGATCGATATCCCAGACGACGTAGAAAACCTGGTAGACGAAGCGATACAGCGGCGCAATCAGCCGGCGGTGCATCACCCGGCTGGGGTACAACGCGGCCGGCGGGCTCGGGATCAAAGCGCGGTCCAGCTCGGCAGACAGCTCGCATCGATGCCCTGCACTGCACGCAAGCCGGACTTCAGGCCGTCCTCGTGGAAGCCGTAACCGGTCCAGGCACCAGCCCACCACAGGCCGCCGCGGCCCTGGATCGCCGGCAGCTTCGCGTGGGTCAGCTTGCTGGCCGCGGTGTAGTGCGGGTGGTGGTAGACGATGTCGTAGATGATCTTGGCAGCCGCCACCGGCCGCTGCGGATTCAGCGTGACGATGTAGTTCACCGGCCCCGGGATGTGCTGCAGCAGATTCATCCAGTAGCTGCCGGAAATGCGCTGGTCGTGAATCTCCGAGACCGGATGGGTGTAATTCCAGCTCGCCCAGGCAGCGCGACGCTTGGGCAGGAAGCTGTCGTCGCTGTGCAGCACCACTCTCGATTCGCTGTACGGAATGCCGGCCAGCACTTCGCGTTCGGCGTCGCTTGCGTCGCCGATCAGGCGCAGCGCCTGATCGGAATGAGTGGCGCAGACCACGCGATCGAAACGCTGCTCGCCGCCCGGCAGTTGCAGCAGCACACCGTCGTCCGGCGCGCGTCGAATGCCGAGCACCGGCGTGTTCAGGCTCAGGGCGCCCTGGTAGCGGGCCATCAGCCGCTTCACATAGGTGTCGCTGCCGCCGATGACCGAATGCCAGGTGGGCTGCTGGGTCGCGGTGAACAGGCTGTGGCTGTCGAAGAAGCGCATGAAGTCATCGGCCGGATACTCGGCGGCGGCCTTCGGCGAGCAGCTCCAGATCATGCCGGCCATCGGCAGCAGATAGTCGCGGCGCAGCGCCTGCGAAAAGCCCTGATCGTCAAGGAACTGGCCCAGTGAACCGCTCGGCAGGGTGCCGGCTTTCAGCAGCGCATTGCACTGCTTGTTGAGCTTGAGAATCTCCAGCAGCATGCGGATGTGGCCGGGCTTGAACAGGTTGGTCCACTGCGCGAACACGGTCCACATGTGGTCGCTGCCCTTCCATTCGTAGCGGCCATCGCCGATCGATACCGCGAAGGACATGCTGGTCGGCCGGGTGGCCACTTCCAGCTCCTGGAACAGCGCCGTCAGGTTCGGATAGTTGATGCCGTTGTAGACGATCCAGCCGGTGTCCACCGCGCCCGGCCCCTGCGGCGTGTTGATGGCGATGGTGTTGGTATGGCCGCCGATGCGGCCGTCCTGCTCGAGCAGCGTGACCTCGTGCTTGCGCGCAAGGAAATAGGCAGCAGACAGGCCCGAGATGCCGGAGCCGATGACAGCGATTTTCATGGGAGAAGCAGGGGTCCGTGGTCAGTGGCTAGTGTCTGGTAAATGGCTGACCTGAGTGTGGCCTTTTCGGACCACGAGCCACTGACCACTAGCCACTGCAGTTACGGCTTGCGGGCAGCGGAGGATGCAGCCGCTTTCAGCAGCGGCGACAGCGTCGGCCAGACGGCATCGAGAATCTGCGGCTGCGCCTCGGTACGCGGATGGATGCCGTCATCCTGGAACCAGCGCGGCCGGTCCTCGGCAATCGTCGCCAGGAAGAACGGCATCAGCGGCGCCTGCTTGGCCTTGGCAGCATCGGCGAACGCGCGGCGGAAGCGTTCGGTGAACACCGGGCCGTAGTTGTTCGGAATGCGCATCTCGAAGACCACCGGCTTGGCGCCGGCGGCGAGCACCAGATCGCTCATCTTTTCGAGATTGATCCGCATCTGCTGCAGATCGAGCCCGCGCAGGCCATCGTTGGCACCGAGTTCCAGCAGCACCAGGTCCGGCTTGTGGCGCGCCAGCGCTGCCGGCAGCCGGGCCAGACCGCCCGCCGTGGTTTCGCCGCTGACTGAACCGTTGACCACGTTCCAGGTCTTCAGGCTGGTGTCCGCTTGAGTTCGGAGCTTCCGCTCCAATAGATCAACCCAGCCGCTGCGGGTATCCACACCGTAGCCGGCACTCAGGGAATCGCCCCAGACCAGCAGCGTCGGCGCCGCCCAGACACTGCCGGCGAACAGCCAGCCCGCCAGCATCAGGAACAGACGAACAGGGAGTTGTATACGCATGAGCGCAGATGCCAGCGATTCGAAATCGAAAGTGATTGTGGCTGAAAACATCGTCCAGCAGATCGTCAGCGGCGGTGAGCGCATCGCGATTCTGAACGGCCTGAACCTGGCGATTGCCGCCGGCGAATCGGTGGCCATCGTCGGTGCTTCCGGCTCCGGCAAGACCACCTTGCTGTCCTTGCTCGCCGGGCTGGATTCCCCCAGTTCCGGAGAGATCATGCTGGCCGGCCAGCGACTTTCAAGCCTCGATGAGGACGGACGGGCGCGATTGCGCGCCGGACGTGTCGGCTTCGTGTTCCAGTCGTTCCAGTTGCTTGCCGGTTTGACCGCGCTGGAGAACGTCATGCTGCCGGCCGAACTCGCCGGCCGCGCCGACGCCGAGAAGCTGGCCCGCGATACGCTGAGCCAGGTCGGCCTCGCCGCGCGCACCGGCCACTACCCGTATCAGCTGTCCGGCGGCGAGCAGCAGCGTGTTGCGATTGCCCGCGCCTTCGCCGCGGGCCCGGAAATCCTGTTCGCCGACGAGCCGACCGGCAATCTCGATGCTGCTACCGGCGCCAAGATCATCGACCTGCTGTTCGCCCTGAACCGCGATCGCGGCGCCACTCTGGTGCTGGTGACTCACGACCAGACGCTCGCCGAGCGCTGCGATCGTGTGCTGCGCCTGAACGCGGGCCGCTTCGATGTCTGATTCCGCCGCCGTGCCTGCCAGCGCCTTCCGCTTCGCCCTGTTGAGACTGCGGCGCGGCTGGACCAGCGGCGAACTGCGCGTGCTGGTACTCGCTCTTGCGGTTGCCGCCGCTGCGGCGATCGCCGTCGGCCTGTTCACCGACCGGGTGCGGCTGGCGCTGGAATCCGGTGCCGGCGAACAGCTCGGTGCCGACGCGATCATCACCGGTCGCGATCCGCTGCCCGAAGCCGAACTCGCCAGGCTGCGCGAGACCGGCGTCCGCATCGTTACCGTGACCACCTTTCCGAGCGTGGTCGCCAGGATCGATGGCGAGCAGACCCAGCTGGCGACGATCAAGGCCGTCGAGGCTGGTTATCCGCTGCGCGGAGCGCTGCTGTTGAGTCGCGAACCGTACGGCGCGACCGAAGTGGCGCCGCCGCAACCGGCATCGGGCGAAGTCTGGGTCGATCAGCGGCTGTGGACGGTGCTGTCTTTAAGCCTCGATGCCGGCCTGCAGGTCGGCAGCAGCACCCTGCGGGTCAGCCGCATCGTTGCCGAGGAGCCGGGCCGCAGCGGCGCCTTCGCCGAGCTGGCGCCGTCGCTGATCATCAATGCCGATGACCTGGCCGCCACCGCACTCGGCGGCCCGGGCAGCCGTCTGCAGCTGAGCTATCAGCTTGGTGGCACGCGTGATCAGCTCGCCGCGGCCGAAGCGCTGAAGCTGCCGGACAAGTTCAAGTTCACGACGCCGGAGAACGGCCGGCCGGAAATCAGCAACTCGATGAACCGCGCCCGCAGCTTCCTGAACATCGCGGTGCTGGCGACCATCCTGCTCGCGGCGGCGGCAGTCGCCTTGTCGGCGCGCCAGTACAGCACTCGTCTGCGCGATGAAGTGGCGCTGCTGAAAGTGCTCGGCGCGCGGCGCGGCTTCATCCGCCGGGTACTGGTGCTGCAGATCCTGCTGCTCGGCTTGCTGGCCGGTGGTGTCGGTGCCGCGATCGGCGTAGCCGGGCAGGCGGTGCTCGCCAACCTCGCCGCGCCGGTGCTCAACATCGCGCTGCCGGCGCCGGGCTGGCTGCCGCTGCCGGCGGTGCTTGGCCTGGTACTGCTGATGCTCGCCGGCTTCGCGCTGCCGCCGGTGCTGGCTTCGGTGAACACCGCGCCGGTGCGCGTGTTCCAGCGCGCGGCCGATCCGCAACGCGGCTCGGTCTGGGGCTTGGTCGCGGCGATCGTCGCGATTGCCGCACTTCTGTGGCTGCAGGCCGGCAATCTGAAGCTCGCCGGGTTCGTGCTCGGTGGCGCGCTGGCCACGGCTGGCGTGCTGGCGCTGTTCGCCTGGATCCTGGTGCGCGGCCTGGCCGGCATCCGCTCGCGGGGCGGCATCGCCTGGCGATTCGG